>DATCLR010000169.1:0-17760 GCA_036563785.1 Burkholderiales bacterium
CGCTCGATCTCTGCTACACCAAGTCCCACGTCGACACGTTCGTCATAATCAGCGGCGACTCGGACTTCTCGCCGCTCGTGAGCAAGCTGCGCGAGAACAACAAGATCGTGATCGGCGTCGGCGTGAAGAAGGCGACTTCCGACCTGCTGATCGCCAACTGCGACGAGTTCATCTTCTACGACGACCTGGTGCGCCAGGAGAAGAAGAAGCGCGGCGGCCGCCGCGGAGAACGCAAGGCGCCCACCGCGAAGGAGACGAAGAGCGAGGACGACAAGCGCCAGGAAGCGCTCGACATCCTGCTCGAGACGGTGGAGGCGCTGTTCAAGGAGCGCGGCGCGGAGGAGAAGGTGTGGGGGTCGATGGTGAAGCAGGCCATCAAACGCCGCCAGCCCGGCTTCGACGAGACCTACCACGGCTTCCGCACATTCGGCAAGCTGCTCGAGGAGGCCCAGGCCCGCGGCCTGCTCACGCTCGAGCACGACGAGAAATCGGGCGGCTACATCATCACCGGCTTCAGCCACGAAGAATAACGAGGAGGTAACGGACCGGCCATGAGCACGCTCGCCTACGAAGAACGCAAGAACCGCCTCAGCGAGATCGTGCGCAGCCGATCGGAGGGGACGCTGCGCCTCGACAAGCGCACGTCGAACCTGTTCCGCGATCGCAAGGACGTGCCGGCCCAGCGCCTCGACGTGCGCGATTTCAACAACGTGCTGCACGTGGACGCGAGAGCGGGGGTGATCGAGGTCGAGGGCATGACGACTTACGAGCGGCTCGTGGCGGCGGCGCTCCCGCACGGCGTGATGCCGACCGTGGTGCCTCAGCTCAAGTCCATCACCATCGGCGGCGCCGTCACGGGGTGCGGGATCGAGTCGTCCTCGTTCCGCTACGGCCTGGTGCACGAGACGGTCGAGGAGCTCGACGTGCTGCTGCCCGACGGGCGGGTGGTGCTGTGCACCCCGAACAACGAGCACCGGGAGCTGTTCTTCGGCTTCCCGAATTCCTACGGCACGCTCGGCTACGCGCTACGCATCAAGGTCAAGGCGATCCCGGTGAAGCGGTACGTGCAGCTCACGCACGTGCGCCATACCGACGCGCGCGACTACTTCGCCGATCTCGCCCGCTGGTGCGACTCCGACGTCGATTTCGTCGACGGCACCGTGTTCGGCCGCAACGAGATGTACATCACGCTCGGGCGATTTGTCGACGACGCACCGTATACGAGCGACTACACCTACGAGCGCATCTATTACCGCTCCATCCGCGAGCGCGAGACCGACTACCTGACGACCCACGACTACCTGTGGCGCTGGGACACCGACTGGTTTTGGTGCTCGAAGAACGTGGGGGCGCAGAATCCGGTGCTGCGGCGGCTCTACGGTCGGCGGCGTCTGAACTCCGTCACGTACACGAAGATCATGCGCTTCAACAGCCGCTGGGGATTCACGCGCGCGCTCAACAAGATCCTCGGCCGGCACACGGAATCGGTGATCCAGGACGTCGAGATCCCGATCGAGCGCTGCGTCGAGTTCCTGAACTTCTACCACGAGACCATCTGCTTCCTCCCCGTGTGGATCTGTCCGACGCGCGCTTACCGGCCGGACGTGCGCTTCGATCTCTACCATCTCGAGCCGGGCCGGCTGTACGTGAATTTCGGCTTCTGGGACGTGATCAGCGGTCGCGAGCGGCTGCCGGAAGGCTTTTATAATCGCCAGGTAGAGCGCAAGGTGATGGAACTCGGCGGCATGAAGTCGCTGTATTCGGACTCTTACTTCACGCCGGAGGAGTTCTGGCGCCTGTACAACCGGCCGGTGTACGAGCAGCTAAAGCGCAAGTACGATCCGGCCGGGCGGCTCAAAGACCTCTACGCCAAGTGCGTGCTCAAAGAATAGGAACAGAGGAGAAGCTCATGCACCGACGTCGTCTGCTGCCGCTGCTTTGCGTCGCCGTACTCGCCGGCTGCTCGTTCGTCAAACTGACCGAAGAGGGCAAGAAGGTGCGCCTGCTCGCGCCGCACGAGGTGGAGCGCTGCCGATCGCTCGGGACGCTGACTTCGCAGGTGCAGGACCGCATCGGCGCGATCCATCGCACGCCGGAGGCGGTGCAGGAGGACGTGCTCGTGAACGCGAAGAACGCCGCGGCCGATCTCGGCGGCGATACCATCGTCGCGACGTCGGAGCTCAAGAACGGGAAGCAGACGTTCGGCGTGTATCGCTGTCTCACCCCGTAGCGCGCCCGCGCCGCGCGCGTCAGCTTTCGGGAGCGCGCGCGACGGACAGCATCAGCGCGCCGTCGAGCGGCGGCCAGCCGCTGGCGAGCGCTCGGCCGCAGCCGCAGCGCTCCTCGTCCGGGTCCACCGGCGCCTGGCATTGCGGACAGGTCCGCGGACGCCTGGCCAGGGCCGCCATTACCCGTCGGGCCTTCTCCGCCTGCAGCGCCCGGAACTCGGGTCCCGGCGTCGCCCGGGCAGGCGGTTCGTGCGATGCGGCGGGCATCCCGGCGGCTTCGCGCACCGCCGCTACCCGCGCGCGCTGGCGCTCGAGCTCGGCCTGCGCTTCGCGCAGCTCCCGGAGCCGGCGCATCACGGCGAGTGCGCGGTTGAGGTCCCCCGGCTCCGCGGCCAGCGCTTCGCGCGCGGCATCGAGCGCTTCGAGCGCCTGCTGCAGCCGCGCCGCGAGATAGGTCTCGAAGAGCTCCTCGTCCGCCAGAGAGGAGGACTCGCCGCCGGCGTCGCCGGCCGAAGTGATGCCGTGGGATTCGGTCATCGAAGGCCGTCCCTCGCGGGCTCGCTAGGGGCGCCGCGGACGGCGCAGCGCAGCGAGCTCTTCCTCCGTGAGGAACGGTTCCGCGACGACCTCGTTGTCGGACGCGAACGTGTAACCGCAGCCGCAGATCCGCGCATCGCCCGGTGCGCGCGCACCGCAGCTCGGGCACGTGCGCTCATCGGCGCGCGCGCCTTCGGCGAAGCGGGAGGCGGCGATCTCTTCGGCTCTCGCCGCCTGGAGCGCACGAAAACTTTCGGTGGGTTCGGCCTGCACCCCGGCCGGCGGCTCGGTCGGGGCGGCGGTCGCCGTGTCCTGGCGCTCGGCGGCGCGCGCCTGCGCCGTGCGGCGCACCTGTTCGACGAGCTGTGCCTGGAGCCGCTCGACCTCCTGTTCGGCGCGGCGCAGCTCCTCAAGGCGCGTGCGGTTACGCGGCTCGCGCAGCAACGCCACCTTGGCCGCCGTGACCTGCCGCCGCGCGCGCACCAGGCGGGCGGCGAGATAGGTCTCGAACAGGGCTTCGGCCTGCGCGAGGAGGGTGCCGGATCCCGGCGTGGAGGTCGGCTCGGCCGTCTGGGGGCAGAGACAACGGCCGGTCTGGGGATCGGGGACGGTGCCGCACTGGGGGCACTTCGCGTTGGGTTCGTGAATGCTCATTCAGCCGCTCCTCGACACCCTTGAGAAGTATAGGCGCCGGGCGCCGCGATTCCGCGCCGGACGATGGTCGGGCCGCGTGGTCCGACGGGTGGCCGGGTCTTGATTCGGCGCGGCGTCGGCCCCACTTGGGGGTCGGTTTTTCGACGCAAGGGGAAGCCACTCGCAATGGCCGTAGAGACGCACAAGGAAACGCTCGGATTCCAGACCGAGGTCCGGCAGCTCCTGGACCTCATGATCCATTCGCTCTACAGCAACAAGGAAATTTTCCTCCGGGAGCTGATCTCGAACGCCTCGGACGCCGCCGACAAGCTGCGCTTCGAAGCGCTGACCGACGACGCCCTTTACGAGGGCGACGCGGACCTCAAGGTCCGCGTGCGCTACGACAAGGCAGCGCGCACAATCACGGTGTCGGACAACGGCATCGGCATGAGCCGCGCGGAGGTGATCGACAACATTGGCACCATCGCGAAATCGGGGACGCGGGAGTTCCTCTCGCGGCTCTCGGGCGACCGCGCCAAGGACGCGAAGCTCATCGGCCAGTTCGGTGTCGGCTTCTACTCCGCGTTCATCGTCGCCGACCGCGTCACGGTGCTCACGCGGCGCGCGGGGCTCGGGCGCGAGCACGGTGTACGCTGGGAATCGGACGGCAAGGGCGAGTACACGGTCGAGACCGTCGAGCGCGACGCCCGCGGCACCGAGGTAATCCTGCACCTGCGCGAGGGCGAGGACGAGTTCCTCGACGGCTACCGCCTGCGCTCCATCATCCGCAAGTACTCCGACCACATCTCCATACCGATCCTCATGCCGTCCGAGACCAGGCAGGGCGAGGAGGAAACGGTGAACCGGGCCTCGGCGCTCTGGGCGCGGCCGAAGCAGGAGGTGCAGCCGGAGGAATACGAGGAGTTCTACAAGCACGTCGCGCACGACTTCGAGCCGCCGCTCGCCTGGGTGCATTCGCGCGTCGAGGGGCGGCAGGAGTACATATCGCTGCTCTACATCCCGAGGCGCGCGCCGTTCAATCTCTGGGACCGTGAGCGCCGACACGGCCTGAAGCTCTACGTGCGGCGCGTCTTCATCATGGACAGCGCCGAGCAGCTCCTGCCGGCGTATCTGAGGTTCGTACGGGGCGTCATCGATTCGAACGACCTGCCGCTCAACGTCTCGCGCGAGATCCTGCAGCACAGCAAGGACATCGACGCGATCCGCGCCGGCAGCGTGCGAAAGGTGCTCGACCTGCTCGCCGATCTCGCGGAGAACGACAAGGAGAAGTACGCGACGTTCTGGCGCGAGTTCGGCACCGTGTTCAAGGAGGGTGTGGTCGAGGACTACGCCAACCGCCAGGCGATCGCGAAGCTGCTGCGCTTCGCCTCCACGCATACCGACACCGAGGTCCAGGACGTCTCGCTCGCCGACTACGTGGCGCGCATGAAGCCGGGCCAGAACAAGATCTACTACATCACGGCCGAATCCTTCGCCGCGGCCAAGCACAGCCCCCATCTCGAGGTGTTCCGCAAGAAGGGGGTCGAGGTGCTGCTGCTCTACGACCGCATCGACGAATGGGTCATGTCGCACCTGGTCGAGTTCGAGGGCACGCCGCTCGCCTCGGTCGCGAAGGGCGGACTCGATCTCGGCGACCTCGCGGACAAGGAGGAGAACGAGGCGCAGAAGCGCTTCGAGAGCGAGCACAAGGATCTGGTCGAGCGCATCCACAAGGCCCTGGGCGAGCGCGTCAAGGGCGTGCGCGTGACCCAGCGCCTGACCACGTCGCCCGCCTGCCTGGTCGTGGACGAGCACGATCTCAGCATTTCGCTGAGCCGCCTCCTCAAGGCGAGCGGGCAGTCGCTGGCGCAGAGCAAGCCGACGCTCGAGATCAACCCGACCCACCCGCTGATCGTGCGGCTCAAGGACGAGACCGACGACGCGCGCTTCGCCGACTGGAGCCTCGTGCTGTACGACCAGGCGCTGCTCGCCGAAGGCGGGCAGCTCGAGGACCCGGCCGGCTTCGTGCGCCGGCTGAACGAGCTGCTGCTCGGCGCCGCGCGCTGAGGCGCCGCTACTTCGCGTGCGCGCGCTCGCCGAGGGCGGCGGCGAGCGCGGCGAGGGGCTCGCCTTGCGCGAATGCGAGCGTGCGCTGCGGCACCGGAATGCGGATGCCTTCGCGGTCGAATGCCTTCTTGAGCCGGCGGCGGAACTCGCGCCCGACCTCCCATTGCCGGATCGGCAGCGTCTTGAGGCGCCCTTTGACGACCATGGCCGATTCCGCGAAGTCGTCGACGCCGAAGATCTCCATGTCGGCAATGATGAGCGGACCGAAATAGTCGTCGGCGCGCATCTCCGCGCCGACCCGGCGTATGACTTCGATCACGCGATCGACGTCCTCGCGGTAGTCCACGCGGATGTCGAACACGAATGCGCTCCATTCCTGGGTAAGGTTGGAGAGCGTGTTCACGTTGCCGTTCGGGAAGACGTGGACGGTGCCGTGCAGGTCGCGCAGCACCAGGGTGCGGAAGTTGATCTGCTCGACCAGCCCGCCGGTGCCGTTCACCTGGACCACGTCGCCGACGCGCACCTGGTTCTCGACGATCATGAAGAACCCGGCGATCACGTCCTTCACGAGGTTCTGCGCGCCGAAGCCGACGGCGAGGCTGACGACGCCGACGCTCGCGAGCACGGGCGCGATCTCGATGCCGATCTCGCGAAGCACGATGAGCGCGCCGGTGACCCAGATGACGATGAGCACGCCCTGGCGCAGCAGCCGCGCGATCGTCTCCGCGCGCTTCTGCGCCTCCATGGCGACGTCGCGCCGGCCCGCGGCGAGGGCGACGAGGCGCCGTTCGAAGCGCCGCAGAAGCATCCCGGCCACCGCCATCGCGGTCCACAGCAGCGCGACCACGATCGCGATGCGCAGTACGGTCGAGATTACTTGCTCCCAGGGAATGTTGTGCACGAAGCGCGTCAGCAGGTCCATCGGGCGTCCTCGAAGTGGGGCACCGCACGCGCGGCGCCGGATGGATGAGTGATGCGGGAGGCGCGATTATACCGAACGCCGGCGGGCGCCCGGGCGGGGGCGGAGAGCTCGCGACGGATGGAGCGGCGGCGGCGACCGGACGGACTAGCCGCCGGTGCGGTTCTTCAGCGCCGACAGTCCCTCGGTAAGGATCGCGAGCGCGCCGGCGTCGAGCGTGATCGGGGGCATTTCCTGCGCGGCGCGCGAGAAGGTATAGCCGCAGCCGCAACGGGTGCGATCGGCGGGGACGCTCGCCGTGCAGTTGGGGCATTCCTGCATGGGCGGCGCGGTTGCTGAGCCGCGCTTCGCCGGCGCCGCGGCGGGAGCGACGGGTGCGGGCGCGCGCGGCGGTTTCGGTCCGGCGGTGCGTGCGCGCGCGATCGCTTCCGCGCGCTGCGCCTGGAGCTGCCTGAACTTCTCGCTGGGGCGGCTGCTCATTGCCGGGGTGGCGGCCGGCCGCTTTGACGCCGCCGGTGTGCGGGCCGTCGTTGCATGTGCGGCGGAAGACGGCGCCGGCTGCGGCGCGGTCATGGGCGCGGGCGGCGTCGGCCGAGACGACGTCCCGACGGCGGCCGGTTCTTTCGGCGTGCGGGGCGGCGACCTTCGAACGGAGGTCGAGGGTGTCGGCGCCGAGCCGCCGCGGGCGGCACGTGCGGCGGCGAGGCGATTCAAGACTTCACGCATCTCCGCGCGCAGCGCGTTGAGCGCCTGCTCCGCGAGCAGCACGTTCGATGCCTTGTGCGCGTTCTCGGGATCTTCGCTCGCCAGCTGGCGCGCGACGGCGAGCTCCGCCTCCGCCTGGGCGATCCTCGCGGCGAGATAGTCGCGGTAGAGGCGATCCTGCTGGTGCGCGTAGGCGTCGGGATTCGTGCGGGCGAGGGCGTCCGGGTCGAAGCAGTAACCGCAGCGGCAGGAGATGGCATCTGCCGGATTGGGGGCCGCGCACTCGGGGCAGTCCTTCTTGAAAATGCTCATTCGGTGCGAACGGCCATCTCGATTCTTCGAACCGGCATACCAAATATGGCACACGCACGGTGACGAGCCGGCCGCGGCAGACGATCCGCAGCGGGCGACGGACGAGCGGTGTTGAGCGCGCGGCTCTCGGGGCTATCTGGCGCGGGCGCGGCTTGCGATCGCATCTGTGCGCCGTGACGGCTAGTTGCGAATGGAACTTCCGGTAGTGCTGCGCGTTCTGCGCGCATCTTCCCGTCCCGAAGGCGCTCTCTCGAGCAATGCTCGATAGGCGCGGCGCCGCTTCGCATAGGCGCGCCGCTCGTGCGCCCAAGGCTCATCCCACGGGAGGCCGGGACGAAGCAGGCCGCGGCAGAGCGCGATCAGTCCCTCGACGTCGGCGAGATGCACGAACTCGGGCGCCGGTCCGCCCGACCCGCGGCAGTCGGGACCGCCTTCGTAGCCTTGATTATGGTAGTTGCCCAGCGGCACCGAGATACCGATCGCGCGCAGACCGAACACTGTTGCCGCGGTCGCTTCGCAGGTGCCGCCGTCCATGATGCGGCGCTGATGCCGCCCGGGGAGCACGCGTGCCGCTACCTGCGTCAGCACGTTGAGGGCGCCGGGATCGAACACCGTGCGCCGATCGCCGAGGCGCACTACCGGTCCTTTGCCGATGAGCGCGTTCGGCAGCGTGCGCGAGGTTTCGAGGCTTACGCAAACGACCGGGCGGGTCGCGCGCTGCAGCCAGCCGAGCTCGAGATGCCCGATGGCGCCGATGAAGCCGACCTCCTCGGCGCGCGTGAGCAGGCCGAGAAAGGTGCCGCGCGTGCCGCGCAGGCGCCGGGCGGTGGCGAGGATCGCGAAGACGCCGACGAGATCGTCGGCGGCATGCGCATAGATCCGCGCTCCCGCGCGCCAGACGGGCGCGCGGAAGCGGAACCCGCCGTAAAGTGCGTTCGCGGGCGGCCGATTGCGCGGCACGAGGCCCGCGACGACCCGCACCTCTGCGCTCTCGATGCTGCGCCCGCCGGGAAGCAGGCGCGCGCGGAGCAGCCGTCCTTCGAGCATTCCGCCGTCGGGTGCCGCGATCCAGACCGGCGAGCCGGCAAGGTGCTTCACCGGTGCACCGCCGTGCCAGCGCACCCGCAAACGGTCGGTGGCGAGCCAGCGCTCTCCGTGGAAACCGGGGTGATCGAGGTGCGCCATGAAGATGCGCAGCGGTTCGCGCGTGCGCGCCGCCGCGAGTCGCCGGTACGCGGCCGGGGAATCGCATCCGACGACGATGTTGCCGATCGGATCGAGGAAGAAGGGGAGCCGCTGACGGTCGAGCCAGCCGGTAACGAAGTCCACGACGCGCTGTTCGCGGAACGGTGCCGTCGGCTGCTTGAGGAGATCGACGAGCAGCGCGAGCTCTGAGGCCTGCATCGGAGCGGATCGGCGTGATGGACCAGGACCGGAAATCTTATCTCATTCCCGCCCGCGGTTGCGGCCGCTCGGTCGCTCTCGCCCTTCGATCGTCTTCATGGATCGCGCCGCGCGCTCCGCCCGTAGCGTGCGAGATCGCGCTTGCTCTTCGAATTCGTGCTCGCCGCCGTGCGCCGCGCTCGTCGAGAAACGGGCTCGGGCCTCAATCCCGAAAGCGGCGCCTCGCGCGAGCTCGAGCCTGCGGCGGAGGGTACGGCGTCAATTGAGGACGAGGCGGCGGGCGCTTTCCAGGTGCTGCCGCCAATAGGGCTGCGAGAGGCTGCCTACGGTCACGCGTTTGCCGCCCGACGGGGCGTGGACGAAGCGCTTGCCGCCGAGATAAATGCCCACGTGCGAGGCGCGCTTGCCCTCCTGGTTGAAGAACAGCAGATCGCCCGGGCGCAAATGGGCGGTCGGGATGCGCCGCGAGCTGCGATACAGCGCGTCGGTCGTGCGTGCGATGTTCACGCCCGCGCGTGCGTAGCTGTAGTGCACGAGGCCGCTGCAGTCGAACCCCTGGCGCGGCGAGCTGCCGCCGTAGCGATAGGGCTTGCCTTCCATCTCGAGCGCGTAGCGCGCCGCACGCTCGGCGATTGCCTCGAACTCCGTCGGCCGCGGGGCCGAGGCACAGCCGGTCAGGACGAGCAGCGCGAGCGCCGCAACGGCAGGGCGCGGACGCAGGGTCATAGGCCGAGGCTCCAGAGCGCGACGGGCGTCGCGCGATCCCAGAGCTCGTCGAAGCGCTCGACCCGCTGCGCGTTCTCGCGCGGACTGTCCGCCGCGACCACGGCGCGGTAGCGCCCGACGTCCTCCTGCAGCAGGCAGGCGCTTCGGTCTGCGACGGCGTAGAGCTCGCGGGCACCGCGGTCGTTTTCCTCGACCTCGCGGAACTGAATGGCCTCCGGGAGGCGCCGGGCGAGAGCGATCAGCCGGTCATGATCCTTGAGCAGCGTGGCCGTCTCTTCGACCAGGATACGGACGCGGTTGCGCGCGTGCCGGGTCGCGAAGCGGCGGAGCGCGTCGACCACTACGCCGTTTCCGACGACGATATCGTCGAGGCGCGGCGCGTGCAGGCGCAGCTCCCGTCGCGCCGAGGCCGCGAGCGCGGCGAGCGCCCGCGCGATGGCCTCGGCGCCGTTGCACGCCCCGGGAGCGAGGACTAGCGCGTGCTCGACGATGGGTTCCTGTGTCACTTTCGCTGTCCCGACGACGCACGGACCGCGCGGCGCTGCTCTTCCGCGCAGGCTCGACGCCGATGCAGCGCGCCGCGTGGGCGGCATCACGCAATAGAGTATAGGGGAACGAGGTCGATGCAACCGTGGCCGCTGCGCGGGCACGAAGCGCCGAGCACGCCGGTCAGCGGCGCTCCTGTGCGATGGCGGCGGCCTGTGCGGCCGCATTGCCGGTGTAGGTGGCCGGCGTGAGCGCGAGCAGGCGCTGCTTCGCCTCGTCCGGAATGGGCAGATCGCGAATGAAGGCATGCAGGGTCGCGCGCGTGATGCCGCTCTTGCCGCGCGTCAGCGTCTTGAGCTTCTCGTACGGCTCCGGCACGCCGTAGCGGCGCATCACCGTCTGCACCGCCTCGCTCAGCACCTGCCAGTTCTCGTCGAGGTCCTGCTGCAGCCGGGCGCTGTCGACGGCGAGCCGCCCGAGACCCTTGAGGCAGGCGTCGAAGGCGAGCAGTGCATGGCCGAACGCGACGCCGAGGTTGCGCAGCACCGTCGAGTCGGTGAGGTCGCGCTGCCAGCGGCTCACCGGAAGCTTCTCCGCGAGGTGGCGCAGCAGCGCGTTCGCGACGCCCAGATTGCCCTCGGAGTTCTCGAAATCGATCGGGTTGACCTTGTGCGGCATGGTCGAGGAGCCGACCTCGCTCGCCACGACCTTCTGATTGAAGTAGCCGAGCGAGATGTAGCCCCAAATGTCGCGGTTGAGGTCGATGAGGACGGTGTTGAAGCGCGCGAGCGCATCGAGGAGCTCGGCGAGGTAGTCGTGCGGCTCGATCTGCGTGGTGTACGGGTTCCACTGCAGCCCGAGGTTCTCGACGAAAGTCTTCGCGACCGCCGCCCAGTTGATCTCGGGATAGGCGACGAGGTGGGCGTTGTAATTGCCGACCGCGCCGTTGATCTTGCCGAGTATCGGGACCTGGGCGAAGCGGTCGCGCGCCCGCCGCAGACGGTACGCGAAGTTCGCGAGCTCCTTTCCGAGTGTCGTCGGGGAGGCGGGCTGCCCGTGCGTGCGTGCGAGCATGGGCTCGTCGGCCGTGCGCGTAGCGAGCTCCTCGAGCGCGGCGATCAGCCGGTCCATGTGCGGAAGCAGGATCTGCGCGCGCCCCTGGCTCACCATCAGCCCGTAGGCGAGATTGTTGATGTCCTCGGAGGTGCAGGCGAAATGGATGAACTCGGCGCAGCTCGCGATCTCGGCGTTGCCGCTCGTCCGCTCCTTGAGGAAATACTCGACCGCCTTGACGTCGTGGTTGGTCGTCGCCTCGATTTCCTTGATGCGGCGGGCGTCCGCGAGCGAGAAGCCCTCCGCGATCGACTCGAGCAGCTTCAGTGTCTCGGGCGCGAACGGCGGCACTTCCCGGATCTGGGGGTTCGCGCTGAGCGCGAGCAGCCAGTGAATCTCGACCTGCACGCGCAGGCGCATCAGGCCGTATTCGCTGAACAGCCGGCGCAGCGGCGCCACCTTCGCGGCGTAGCGGCCGTCGAGCGGCGAAAGGGCGGTGAGCTCGTCGCCGGCGAGCGGTTCTTCGGCGGCGAACGGCGGCGTCGTAGCAGTCATCGTCTCTCGCGAATGCGATTCGGGGCGGGCGCCATTCTAGCAGGACCCCGCAGCGGCGCGGTCGGGTGCGGTGCGCGCCTCGGTCGCCAGGATGCGTGCTCCACCGAGGCACTCGTCGCCCTCGTAGAAGACGACCGCCTGTCCCGGCGTCAGTGCGCGCTGCGGCCGGTCGAAGATCACCCGCAGCCGGCCGTCCGGCAGCGGCTCGATGCGGCACGGCTGGTCCGGCTGGCGGTACCGCGTTTTCGCCGCGAGCCGCGTGCCTGCAGGCGGATTGATCCAGTGCGGAACATCCGCGACGAGCACGTCATGGTAGAGCGCCGGGTGATGCTCGCCCTGCGCAACATATAATATGTTCGCCGCCGCGTCCTTCCCGACCACGTACCACGGCTCGCCGGGCCCGCCGATGCCGAGACCGTGCCGCTGTCCGAGCGTGTAATACATGAGCCCGTCGTGCGTTCCTTTCTTCTCCCCGTCGAGCGTGCGGATATCGCCGGGCTGCGGCGGCAGGTAACGCGCGAGGAAGGCTTTGTAGTTCCGTTCCCCGATGAAGCAGATCCCCGTACTGTCCGCGCGGTCATGGTTCGGAAGGCCCGCCTCGCGCGCCAGCGCGCGCACCTCGGGCTTCGTCAGCGTACCGAGCGGAAACACCGTGCGCGCAAGCGCCGAAGGCGCGACGGCGCAGAGGAAGTACGTCTGATCCTTGTTGCGGTCCGCCGCTTTGAGCAGGCGCGGGCGGCCGTCGCGCACTTCCAGCCGGGCGTAGTGGCCCGTCGCGATGTGCTCGGCGCCGTGTCGCACCGCGTAGTCGAGGAACGCCTTGAACTTGATCTCCTTGTTGCACCAGATGTCCGGATTCGGCGTACGGCCGGCCCGGTGCTCGGCGAGGAACTCCTCGAACACCCGGCGGCTGTACTCGGCGGCGAAGTTCGCGGTGAGCAGGGGAATGCCGAGGTGCTCGCACACCGCGATCGCGGACTTCGCGTCCTCCAGCGCCGTGCACACGGCGTCCGGGTCGTCGTCCTCCCAGTTGTGCATGTACACCCCGATCACGTCGTGACCGGCGCGCTTGAGCAGCAGCGCGGCGACGGCCGAGTCCACGCCGCCGGAAATGCCGACGACCACTCTCATGCGGCGACCCTAATAAGAGAGATCCTTGAGGATCGACAGCGGGTGGCGCTGACCGGCGAGATAGTCGTCGATGCAGCGCTGAACCTGCGGGCTTCGGTGGCGATGCTGCTCGCGCCGGATCTCGCTCGGCGCGAGCCAGAGGGCGCGGACGATGCCCTCGTCGAGAGTCCCGTTGCGCTCTTCGCGCAGCGGCCGCGCGATGAACGCGAAGCGCAGGTAGGTGATCCTCTTTACCGGGTGACACCAGCGGTATACGCCGAGCAGCGCCTGCGGCTCGATGTGCCAGGCCGTTTCCTCGAGCGTCTCGCGCACGACCGCGTTGAGCAGCGATTCCCCTTCGTCCAGATGGCCCGCCGGCTGGTTGAGCACCAGGGCGCCGTCGGCGCGCTCCTCGACGAGGAGAAAGCGGCCGTCGCGCTCGACCACGGCGGCGACCGTTACGTTCGGCTTCCACACCATGCGCGAAAGTGTAACCCAGTGCCGGGGGAGGGGAGCAAAGGCGGATGCGGCGTTGTCGGCGCCGCGAGGACCGGCCCATAATCGCCGCGTCCCCCGGCACGGAGGATCGCGACATGCTGCAACGGGCGCCCGATTACGCATGGCTCTGTGCGCGCTTCGAGTGGCGCATTCCCGACTTCTACAACATGGGCGTCGACGCCTGCGACCGGCACGCGGACGCCGACCCGGGGGCGCTTGCCCTCATCGTCGAGGACGAATCGGGCCGCGCCCGGCGCTATCGCTTTCTCGACATCAAGCGCGCCTCGAACCGGCTCGCGAACGTGCTCAAGGCGCACGGGATGGCGCCCGGCGATCGGTGCGGGGTGCTGCTCCCGCAGGCGGCGGAAACGGCCATCGCCCACATCGCGCTCTACAAGTCGGGGCTGATCGCCGTCCCGCTGTTCGTGCTGTTCGGCGAGGACGCGCTCGAATTCCGCCTGCAGAACTCCGGTGCACGGGCGCTGATCACCGACCGCGTGAATCTGCCCAAGGTGAACGCCATCCGCGACCGGCTCCCGGACCTGCAGCTCGTGCTCGTGGTCGATGGCCGGGGCGCGGACGGCACGCTCGACTACGAGCAGGCGCTCGAGCGCGCTTCGGACGAGTTCACGCCGGTGCGCACCCGCGCGGACGACCCGGCGCTCATCATCTACACGTCCGGCACCACGGGCCAGCCGAAGGGGGCGCTGCACGCGCAGCGCGTGCTGCTCGGGCATCTGCCGGGCGTCGAGGTTTCGCACGACTTCTTCCCGCAGCCCGGCGATCTCTACTGGACCCCCGCCGACTGGGCCTGGATCGGCGGGCTGCTCGACGTGCTGCTGCCGGCGTGGCATCACCGCGTGCCGGTGCTGGCGCGCCGGTTCGCGAAATTCGATCCGCACGAAGCGTTCGCGCTGATGCGCCGCCATGAGGTGCGCAACGTGTTCCTGCCCCCGACGGCGCTCAAGCTCATGCGCCAGGCGGGGGCGCCTGCGAATCACGGGGTGCGTTTGCGCACGATCATGAGCGGCGGCGAAACGCTCGGTGCACCGCTGCTCGAATGGGCGCGCGAGACGTTCGGGGTGACCATAAACGAGCTCTACGGCCAGACCGAGTGCAACCTGGTCGTGTCGAACTGCGCCGCCCTGATGCCGGTGAAGCCCGGCTCGATGGGGCGGGCGGTCCCGGGACATACGGTGGCCGTGATCGACGACTCGGGCCGGGAGCTGCCGCGCGGGGAAGTCGGAAACATCGCGTTCCGTCGGCCGGATCCGGTGATGTTCCTCGAGTATTGGAAGAATCCCGGAGCGACGGCGGGCAAGTTCATCGGGGACTGGCTCGTGAGCGGCGATCTCGGCGCCCAGGACGAGGACGGCTACTTCTGGTATCAGGCGCGCGCGGACGACGTGATCACCTCGGGCGGGTACCGCATCGGGCCGGGCGAGATCGAGGACTGTCTGCTCAAGCACCCCGCGGTGGCGATGGCGGCGGCGGTCGGCGTGCCCGATCCGATACGTACCGAGGTCGTGAAGGCGTACATCGTCCTGAAGGAAGGCTATGAGGGGACGCCCGAGCTCGCGCGCGACATCCAGCAGCACGTCAAGACGCGGCTCGCGGCGCACGAGTATCCGCGCGACGTCGAATTCATCGACGCAATGCCGCTCACTGCGACCGGCAAGGTCATGCGCCGGGAGCTGCGCGCCCGGGCGAGGCAGCGCGCCGAGTGACACGGCGGAGGAGAGCGGGCGCGCGCCCGAAGCTTCGGCGCGCGGGCCCCGCCTTCGTTCGTCGCGCGGTCGGTGCGGCGACGGCGCAGCCCCCGTTCGCGTCGTGCGGTTCGGTCCTACGTCTTCCCCGTCCTGGCGTCCCGCGGCTCCTGCGCAGGCACGGCGCTGCACGACGACGCGCGAAACTCGCGCGGCGACACGCCGTAGCGCGCCTTGAACAGGCGGCTGAAATGCGCGGGGTGGCGGAAGCCGACCTGATAGGCGAGCTGCGCGATCGACTTGCCCCGCTGCTGCGGATCGGCGAGCAGTTCGCGGCACTTCCGGAGGCGCTGCGCGTAGACGAAGTCCTCCACCGCGAGGCCGCCTGCCGCGAAGATCTGGTGCAGGTATCGCACCGAAATGCCGCAGGCGCGCGCAATGCGCTGCGGATCGAGATCGTCTTCGCCGAGATGCGCCTGGATATAGGCTATGGCGCGCTCGCGCTGCGCCGCCTTCACCGCCGTGTCGCCGGCAGCGGCGGGCGCACGGCCCGGCTGCACCATGAGCAGCACGATGAGATCGAGCAGCCGTTCGCTCAGCCCCAGCGCCTGGACGTCGGGCCATCGATGCATTCCCGCCGCCAGGTGATCCATGTAGTCGCTCAGCAGGCGCCCGCCAGGCGTTTCGTCCCCGATCGCGATCCGGTAAACCGGCCCGATGCGCGGCTCGCGGAGCCGCAGAGCCGCCGCCGGCACCGAGACGCTCACCGAGTGGTAACCCGGGCCCGAGATGAAGCGAAACGGCAGGCTCTGATTGAAGAGATAGAGGAAGCCGGGGCGCAGCGTGAACTCGCGTCCCCCGCGCTCGACGCGCAGCCGGCCCTCGATCGGACGCGTCAGGAGATAGGACTCCTGCGGGAGCTGCGCGATATTGCCGCGCGTGCGCTCGCCGATCTGCCAGCAGTAGGAGATGTCGTTGAACTGCAGCTGTGCGCGGCGAAAGCAGCGAACGCGGGCGTGGAAGCGCTCGTGCGACATGGCGCGCAGCTCGAACGGACCGAAAACGTCCGCGAGCACCGAGCGCCAGGCTTCGAACTTCTGCGGACCGGCAAGGCCGGTGGTCGCGAATTCGATGGTCATCGAACCCCCCTCTGGGCCGGCGGACCCGGGGCACGGGTCCGCCGTCGGCGGTACTATACCTTCGGCCCCGATCGGGCGGCCACACTTGCACGAGCGCGCACGAGCGCTTGATCGACGCTGCACGCCGACCAGCGCGCGATTGTCGCCGTGCGCGGCCCGTGTGATAGTGCCTGCGCCCGGCGCCGCGGCGCCGGCAGAAGGGTTGAGCCAGTCTGGAGGCGTGCCGAAATGAGCTCGGGCGCAATCGTGCCTCGCTCGCACTACCTCACGTGCTGCGGGCGGGAGATTCACTACGTCGAATGGGGCGCGAGTAACCGGCCGCCCGTCGTCATGTGGCACGGGCTTGCGCGTACCGGCCGGGACTTCGATACGCTCGCGGCGGCGCTCGCCGACCGCTACAGGGTCATCTGCCCCGACACTATCGGGCGCGGGCTCTCGCAATGGAGCCCGCTGCCGGATGCGGAATACTGTCTCGACTTCTACGTGCGCATCGCGCAGGCGCTGCTCGATCAGCTCGGGATCGAGCGCGTGCGCTGGGTCGGGACTTCGATGGGCGGGGCGCTCGGGATGCGCGCGGCGGCGACGGTGCTTCGCGGTCGCATCACGCACCTCGTTCTCAACGACATCGGCCCCGAGATCCGTGCGACGCCGGGCGCCGACCGCATCGTCTCCTACGTCGGCAACCCGCCGGCGTTCCAGACTCTCACCGCGTACGAGGCGTATCTGCGCACGGTCTACAAGCCCTACGGCTGGCAGAGCGACGAGGAGTGGCGCCGCATGGCGGAGACGTCGGCGCGGCGGCTCCCCGACGGACGCATCACCGTGCACTACGATCCGGCGATCATGCGCCAGTTCGTGGCGCACCCGGACGATTATCAGCAGTGGCAGTACTACGACCGTCTTGAGATACCGACGCTGCTCCTGCGCGGTGAGAGCTCGGATCTCCTCGCCCGTCCGGTGGCCGAAGAGATGACGCGCCGCGGCCCGCGCGCGGAGCTCGTCGAGATCGCGGGCTGCGGCCACGCGCCCGCGTTGAACGTGCCCGACCAGATCGAGCGGGTCGGCCGGTTCCTCGCGACCGCGGCCTAGACCGCGGATCGCGCCGATGGCACATCGCAGTTTCCAGTGAGGGTGACCGACATGAAGCGAATGCTGTTAGCCGGAGTGCTGGCGTTCTCCTTCGCCGGAGCGGCGCACGCGAAAGACATCGTCATCGCGCTGCTCTACGGCAAGACCGGACCGCTCGAGGCCTATGCGACCCAGACCGAAACCGGGCTGATGATGGGGCTCGAGTACGCGACCCAGGGCACGATGACCGTCGCCGGGCGCAAGCTCGTCGTCATCCGCAAGGACGACCAGGGCAAACCCGATCTCGGCAAGGCGCTGCTCGCCGAGGCGTACGCCGACGACAAGGCCGATATCGCGATCGGTACGAGCTCGTCCGGCGTGGCGCTCGCGCTGCTGCCGGTGGCGGAGGAATACCGCAAGATCCTGATCGTCGAGCCCGCGGTCGCCGACTCCATCACGGGCGACAAGTGGAACCGTTACATCTTCCGCACGGCGCGCAACTCCTCGCAGGATGCGATCTCCAACGCGGTCGCGCTCGACGGCCCGAACACCTACATCGCCACGCTCGCTCAGGACTACGCGTTCGGGCGCGACGGCGTCAAGGCGTTCAAGGA
>DATCLR010000175.1:0-9492 GCA_036563785.1 Burkholderiales bacterium
TCCAGATGGGCGCACGCTTTTCGCACATTTCGGGGGAGGCAATACGTCCCGTAGGGAACGACGGTCGGCAGACCGGCTATCCAGACGACGGTTGCTCGGGCAAACATGGAATCTCCTCCGGCGGATGCAACCTGCCAGCCGGCCGCCGCTGGTATGACGCCAGGACGCCAGCCGTCGTTCGAGCGAGCGCAACGTCGATGGCGCCGGTGTTTGCTCGGGAACTCGCTCAGAAGAAGCGCACGACCAGAAAGGTACCGACCATCGCGAAGCCGAGCGCGAGCTTCGCCGCCGCCGCGAGCGCGAGCCCGAGCGTCGCGCCCCAGCCGGCGCGGGCGGCGGAGCGCAGATCGGGCCGCGCGGACAGCTCCCCGATGACGGCGCCGATGAAAGGGCCGACGAGAATCCCGAAGAGACCGAGGAAGACGCCGACGAGCGCGCCGACGGCGGCGCCGGCGATCGCCTGCGGCGAGGCGCCGTAACGGCGCGCGCCGAACGCGGTACCCGCCGCATCGGCCGCGAAGATGAGCAACGCCATGACCGCTAGCGCGACCAGCGTGCCCGAGCCGACGTGGACGAAATCCTCGATCCACGCGGCGAGGAAGAGCCCGCCGAAGAGCAGCGCCGGACCGGGGATCAGGGGCAGCACGACGCCCGCGAGCCCGCCGAGCACGAGCAGTACCGCGAGGATCCAGAGGAGGATGTCCGCGTCCATGCGCCTAGGCTACACGAAGCGGGCGCGGTCGTGCGCGTGACGTGTCGACCGGCCGGCGCCGCGCCGCTGTCTCAGTCCGCGGCGACGCCGTCGGCCTCGATCTCGACCAGCCACTCGGGGTTTATCAGGCCTCTCACTTCGACGAACGTCGAGGCCGGCCGGATGCGGCCGAAGACTTCGCCGTGCGCTCGCGCCGCTTCCTCCCAGCGCGAGATGTCGGTGAGCATCGCGCGGGTGCGGATCACGCTATCGGGCGTGACTCCGACGTCGGCTGCCGCCTGGGCGATGATCTCAAGGCAGCGTTTCGTCTGTCCGTACACGTCGCCCGGCGCTGCGACGCCGCCGCCCGGCGCGATCGGCGCCGTACCGGAGATGGCGACGTAAGGCCCGACGCGAACCGCGCGGGAGAAACCGATCTTCGGCTCGAACGGCGAGCCGGACGAAACGAGCTTGCGCATGGGATGTCCTCGCAATGTCGGAAGGTGTCGACGGGATCCCGTTGCGTTGGCCCCGGGCCGCGTGCACCTCGTGCGTGCAGCGGCGCAGCCGAGCTCGCGGACGGTGGCGAGCCCCGCAGTGCCTGCACGAGCGCCGCGCCCTTCGCGCCGGCCGAACGGTAGCCTATACTCTCCCAACCTCGCCCATTTTGGGAGACATCCGGAATGACGCGCCCGAAGCGGAAGACCCCGGCCGAGATCAAGTTTCGTGTGGATCCGGCCGAGAAGGCGCAGGCCGACCGCATCGCGGCGAGCGTCGGCATGGACACCAACACGGCCATGAAGGTGATGTTCCGGCGCTTCGTGGCCGAGCGCGGCTTCCCGTTCGCCATGAAGGCGCCCGCCGAGCCGGCGGAAGCCACGCCGTTCGGCGTCAGCCTCGCGGCGCTCGCGCAGGTTTCGGCGAGCGGCTTCGCCGCGGCGGCGCGAGCGCACGAAGACGCCGGGCGGCGGCCCCTGCGCGCGGGACCCGCCGTGCGCCGCGCCGGCCGGGCGCGTTGATGCGCTGCTCTCCGGCGCGGGCCGCGCCCGCGCGAGCGACGGCGCGCGCGGCGAACGGAACCGCCGCGCTCGATCGGAGCCCGCCGTACCGGTGACCGAGCGCGCGCCGCTCCTCGTCATGGTCGCCGGGCCGAACGGTTCCGGAAAGACCACGCTCATCAAGGCGCTCCAGAGCGCCGGCACGCTCGCGCTTCCCGACCACTACATCAATGCGGACGATCTGGCCCGGGCGCGGGGGCTAGATGCACGCGCGGCCCAGCGGCTCGCGTCTCAGCAGCGCCTCGAGGCGATCGCCGCGAGTCGCAGCTTCATGTACGAAACCGTGATGTCCCACCCGAGCAAGATCGCGGAGCTGCAGGCGGCGGCGCAGGCGGGCTTCACGATCACGGTGCTTTACATCGCGACCGAGCATCCGGACGTCAACATCGAGCGCGTGCGGCTGCGCGTGGCGGACGGCGGTCACGACGTGCCGCGCGACCGCATTCGCACGCGGCACCGGCGCAGCCTCGCGCTGGCGCCGTCCGCGCTCGCGTTCGCCGCGCACGCGTACGTGTACGACAACACGCCGTGGGGTACGGAGGCCGCTCAGCCGCTGCAGGCGGCGCTCGCCGGCAATCGACTGCGCACGCTGGTCGATCGTTCCGCGCGCTGGGTGGGGGCGCTCGTCGATACCGTGAACGCGCGCACGGCCGAGCTCGAGCGGCTGTGTGCGGGCGTCGGCGATCGTTCGGCGCTCGCGGCGCCGAACCTGATCGAAGGAGCGACCGAAGGCGCCTTCACGGCGGTGGGGACGCACTACGCGCTTCAGGCCGACGACGCGTCGGGGCGAACGATCGTTCACGATCGGGCGCTGCTCACGAAGCCGGTTGCGGCGGGCGCACGCTATCGCGTGGCGTACGCGGAAGGCGTGGGCAAGGTTACGCGCCTCGTGCGCGCCCGGATCGTCGCCGTTGGTACGAAGAGCAGCGACCGGTGAAGGCACTTGGCGAGCATCGTATCGGCTACCGCGGCCGTTTCGCGCCGTCGCCGACCGGACCGCTGCATTTCGGCTCGCTCGTCGCCGCCGTCGGGAGCTTTCTGCAGGCGCGGGCGAGCGGCGGCGAATGGCTGGTGCGCATGGAGGACATCGATCCGCCGCGCGAGATGCCGGGCGCCGCGGCGGACATCCTGCGCACGCTCGAGCGCTTCGGGCTTCAGTGGGACGGCGCAGTGATGTACCAGAGCCGCCGCGCGGGCGCCTACGCGGAGGCGATCGAGCGGCTGCGCGCGGCCGGAGCGATCTACGCCTGCGGCTGCAGCCGGCGCGAGATCGCGGACTCGAGCGTGCGCGGCATCGACGGGCTCATCTACCCGGGCACCTGCCGCGCGGGTCTGCCGCCCGGGCGCGAAGCGCGGGCGCTGCGCGTGCGCACGGAAGGGGTTCGGGTCGCGTTCGAAGACCGCTGGCAGGGACGGATCGAATGCGATCTGGCGCGCGAGATCGGCGACTTCGTCGTGCGGCGCGCGGACGGGCTGATCGCGTACCAGCTCGCGGTCGTGGTGGACGACGCGGCGCAGGGAATCACCGAAGTCGTGCGCGGCGCGGATCTGCTGTACTCGACGCCGCGGCAGCTCTATCTGCAGCGGCTGCTCGGGCTCCCGGCGCCGCGCTACGCGCATCTGCCGGTCGCCGTGAACGCGGACGGCGAGAAGCTCTCCAAGCAGACCGGAGCGGAATCGGTATCGCGCGCGCCGCCGGTGCCGCTGCTGCGGCGCGTGCTCCTCTTTCTCGGGCAGGAGGCGCCCGAGGAGCTCGAGGCTGCGGACGTCGAGAGCTTCTGGCGCTACGCGATCGCGCACTGGCGCGCCGAACGGGTGCCGGCGCTGAACGCTGCACCGCTCCCGCCGGCCTAGCGGCGCTCGCTCGCGGACGGTGTGGGCGCGAATCGATCGCGCCGACGCCGTCTCAGGTATCGCCGAACACGTCCTGGCGGTAGCGCCCCGCCTGGATCAGCGCCTGCAGCCAGCTCGACGCTTCTTCGTGCGCGCTTCCGGTACGGTCGCAATGGATCCGTACGAGCGTGTCGCGCACGGCGGGTGCCATGAAGCGGCCGTCGCCGCACACGTAGACGATCGCGCCCTTCTCGAGCGCGTCCCAGACCTTCGCCCGCTCCGCCCAGAGCGCATCCTGCACGAAACGGTACGGGTGCGAAGGCACGACGGAGAAGGCGAGATGCAGCTGCGCGATGCCCTCCGCCTCCCATCGGCGCATCTCGTTCTCGTAGAACCAGTCGTGCTGCGGGTGGCGGCAGCCGTAGAAGAGAAGGGCGGGCGCGACCGCGGCACCGGCGGCGCGCTGCGCCGCGCGCTCCTGCAGAAATCCGCGGAACGGGGCGAAGCCCGTGCCGGGGCCGATGAGCACTATCGGCGTCGCGGGGTCCTCGGGCGGCGCGAACGGCGGATCGGGCCGCCGCAGGAAGCCGATCACCTCATCGCCGGGCTTGAGGCGCGCGAGATAGACGGACGACACGCCCTTGTATTCGCCCGCGCCGCTCATCGCGGGGCCGACCACGAGGCCGACGGTGAGCGTGAGCTCGCGCGGTGCGGCGCGCGGCGAGGACGAGATCGAGTAGAAGCGCGGGCGTATCGGCGGGCAGAGATCGAGGAACGCCTCGAGCGGCGGCTCGATCGCCGGAAAGCGCAGCAGCAGCTCGTACGCGCTCACGTGCCGTGCGGTGATCTCCCGCCGGAAGCGTTCGAGCGCGGCCTCGTCCGGGGCGACGAGGCGCTCGAGCTCGGCGCGCGTGTGCGGGCAGCGGGCGTAGGGGATGAGGCGGCGCACGTCGGCGCGCGTGAGCGGATCCTGCAGCTCGACGAAGTCGGTCAGGAGCTGCGCGACCGTCACGGGCCTGCCGAGCGGCAGGTGCTTGGCGAGCGCCGCTTCGCTCTCGAGGACGACGACCGTCTCGCCCGGCACGCGCAGGCGTTCGAGCACCGCCTGTACGCGTTCCGGCCGGTTGCGCGGGTAGATGCCGAGATGATCGCCGGTCCGGTATTCGACGCCCGCGGGAAGCTCGAGCACGATGTGGCGGGTGGAGGCGCGCGGCGGCTCGACGTCGAAATCCCAAAGCCCGGCCGGATCGCGCACCAGCTCCTCGTTGGCAACCACCTTGAACGGCTGCGCCGCGGCCGACAGCACCGCGGCGCGTGTCTCGGTCTGGCTCACGCGGGTGATGCGCACGCGTGGCGCGGTCGGCGCCTCGGCTTCCGTGCTACCCAGCGCTTTCCACAGCCGGTCGAGCCAGCGCTCTACGGCGGCGTCGAAGTCGCGGTTGCCGTCCGCCTCGCCGCGCGCGATGAGCCGCGTGGCGCCGGTTTCGGCGAGCGCCGCATCGACGAGCTTCGGAAACGCCTGAAAGCTCGGCCACTGGGAATTGCCGCAGCCGAGGACGGCGTACTTCAGGTTCGGCCGGCGCATGCGCGCGTAGCGGCCCTGCGCGATCATCTGCGCCGTAAGGCGCGCGCTGTCCGGCGCCTGCCCGTTGTAGGTGGCGGTGACGACGACGAGGATTCCGCTCTCCGGGAGCTTCGCAGCGTAGTCGTCGAGCGGCGCTTCGACGGCGGCGAACCCCATATGCCGCGCCTGCTCGGCGATGCGCTCGGCGACCTCGCGGGAGGTTCCGAGGTTCGTGCCGTAGAGCACCGTGAACGGCCGGCCCTGCCCCTGCACGCGCGGTGCGGGTTTCGCGCCGGCAGCCTCCGGCCTCGGTACGGACGCCGCGGCGAGGAGGCGCTCGTGCGGCCTGCGCGGGCGCACGCGGATGTAGAACTCGTCGGGTTTGAGCGTGAGCGTTTCCTTGATGCGCAGGCGGTAGTCGTAGGGATCGGTCAACGCGAAGCGCTGCAGGATCACGGCGAGCGCGAGCTTCGCCTCGGTCAGGGCGAACTGGCGGCCGATGCAAGCGCGCTGTCCGTTGCCGAACGGCTTGTACGCGTGCGGCGGGAGCTTCGCTTCCGCTTCCGGGAGAAAGCGGTCGATGTCGAACGTCTCGGGATCGCGCCAGACCTTGGGGTCGCGGTGCAGCGCGAGCAGCGGCACGCTCACGGTCTGATCCTTGCGGATCAGGTAGCGCCCCCCGATGACCGTGTCCTCGTACGGCGCCACGTTGAAGGCCGGTGCGGTCGGCCAGAGCCGCAGCGATTCCTTGAGCACCCGTTCGATGACGTCGAGATGCTTGAGGTGCGCGTACTGCGGCACGGTGTCGCCCGGCAGCACGCGGTCGACTTCGGCGTACGCCTGCGCGAGCACGTGCGGGTGGCGCAGCAGCAGGTACAGCGCGAACGTGAGGAGGCCGCTCGTCGTCTCGTGGCCCGCGATCAGGAAGGTGATCACCTGGTAGCGGATGTTGACGTCGTCGAGCTTCTCGCCGGTCTCGGGATCGGTCGCCTGGAGCATCAGATTGAGGAGATCCTTCGCGTCGCTCGGCTGCTCGCGCCGGCGGCGGATGACGTCGTCGACGAGCGCGTTCATGAGCGCGATGTCGTCGAGGTAGCGGCGCGGCCGCGGGAGGCGGTTCTGGATCGGGAGCTTCGTGAGGCGCTCGAGCGCATCCGTGAGCACGCGCCCCATCGCCCGGATGAAGGGGTGCAGCTCGTCGCGCTCGAACGAGTTGAAGCGGTAATCGAAGCCGGTGAGCGCGATGGTGTCGAGCGTGAGGCGCGTCATGTCGTCCGCGACGAGGATGTCGCGGCCGGCGCGCGCCTCCCATTTCGCGGCGAGCTGCTGCGCGATCTCGAGCATACGGTCGAAGTAGCCCTGCATCGCGCGCCGGCTGAACGCCGGCATCAGAATGCGGTGCGCCTTGCCCCAGTTCGGCTCGTGGTTGTGCGCGGTGAAGAGGCCGTCGCCCGCGAGGTCGCGCAGGAACGAGAGCGGCGGCCGCACGACCTTGCGGAAGCGCGACTGATCGCAGACTTCCGCGACGAGCTCCGCCGAGTACACGAACGGCACGCGGATGCCGGCGAAGTTGATCTCGAAGATGCCTTCCTTGAATTCGCGGCTCAGCGCGAGCAGGTGCTGCGCAAGCCGGTCGCGCGGCAGGCGCGGCAAGTGCCCGACAAGGGGCCACTGGCGCGGCGTCGGGATCTCGGCGAACTGGGCGGCCATCGCTGTTCCGTTACCTATGCAACCGGGCTCGCGCTCGTCGCGGCGACGGCGCTCTGCCGACGGCGTCGATACCGGGCGGCGGGCGGGCCGTCGATCGATGCGCCGGTCCGCACCGACGGCGAGCAGGATTTCGACTTCAGCATCGGGCTTCTGATCGCGGGCATCGAGCGGTGCCTGCGGGCCCGGCGCCGAGCCGGGCGCGTCCGCGTCAGTTCGTAGTGCGCCGGCGCACCGTCGAGGCGTCCTGCCCGAAAAGAACGCGCTTCGCTTCCTCGCTCACGACGGGCGCCGTGTTGATCGCCTTCGCGCGCTCGTAGGCGCGCACGACCGCCGGGCGGGCGCGCATCGCCTCGAACCAGCGCGCGAGGTGGGGGAAGTCCGCGAGGTTCTGGTTCTGGCGCTTGTAGGGCACGATCCAGGGATAGCAGGCGATGTCGGCGATGGAATACTCGCCGGCGATGTACTCGCGATCGGCGAGCCGGTTGTCGAGCACCGCGTACAGCCGCGAGGTTTCCTTCACGTAGCGGTCGATCGCGTACGGGATCCGCTCCGGCGCGTACTGCAGGAAATGGTGGGTCTGCCCGGCCATCGGCCCGAGTCCGCCCATCTGCCAGAAAAGCCATTGCAGCACCTCCGTGCGCCCGCGCAGATCGGAGGGAATGAGCTTGCCGGTCTTCTCGGCGAGATAGAGCAGGATCGCGCCGGACTCGAACACCGATATCGGCGCGCCGCCGTCGGCGGGCGCGTGGTCGACGATCGCGGGGATCTTGTTGTTGGGCGAGATGCGCAGGAAGTCTTCGTTGAACTGCTCGGCCTTGGCGATATTCACCGGAACGATGCGGTACTCGATTCCGGTCTCTTCGAGAAAAATGGTGATTTTGTGTCCGTTCGGGGTGGTCCAGTAGTACAGGTCGATCATCCGTCCCTCGCAACGCGTTTATGACGGCGGGGGCCGGCGCGGCACCCCAACGCGAATGTGAAATTATTCTAGTTACGCTTTAGAGGCATTGCCATCGCGGCTCCGCGGCGAGCAGCGCGAAGCAGGATTCGCGCTCGCCTGCAGGCTCGCCCGTATCGCGGCGGCGGCGCGCGAAGCGGTAGGATGGAGACGACGCATGGATCGATCGACAGCGTACGCCCACCGTCTTTCGCGCCGCGCCTGGCTGCGCCTCGTGCTCGGCGCCGGCGCGTGGGCGGCGACCGGAGGCAGCATGGCGCGCGATGCGCTGATCGAGCGCGCGATCCCGGCGAGCGGCGAACGGCTCCCCGTGATCGGCCTCGGAACGTGGCAGACGTTCGACGTCGGTGCGCAGGCAGCGGCGCGTGCGCCGCTGCGCGAGGTGCTCGCGGAGTTCGCGCGCCTCGGCGGGCGCGTCGTCGACTCGTCGCCGATGTACGGCCGCGCCGAAGGCGTGGTCGGCGATCTCGCGGCCGAGCTCGGGCTGCACGACCGGCTCTTCCTCGCGACCAAGGTGTGGACGCGCGGCCGGGAGGAGGGCATACGGCAGATGGAGCAGTCGCTCGCGCGCCTGCGCGTCGCGCGGCTGGATCTGCTGCAGGTGCACAATCTGGTCGACTGGCGCACTCACCTCGCGACGCTGCGCGACTGGAAGGAGCGCGGGCGCGTGCGCTACATCGGCGTCACGCACTACACGGAGAGCGCCTACGACGAGCTCGAGCGCGTGCTCCGAACGGAGCCCCTCGACTTCGTGCAGCTCAACTACTCGGTCGTCGAGCGCGCGGCCGAGCGGCGGCTGCTGCCGCTCGCGCTCGAGCGCGGCGTGGCGGTGATCGTGAACCGGCCGTTCGCCGAGGGTGCGCTGTTCCGGCGCGTGCGCGGCCGACGGCTGCCGGCATGGGCGGACGAGTTCGACTGCCGGAGCTGGGCGCAGTTTTTTCTCAAGTTCATCGTTTCGCATCCGGCGACGACCTGCGCGATACCGGCGACGAGCAGGCTCGAGCACCTCGTGGACAATCTGCAGGCGGGCAGGGGCCGGCTGCCGGACGCGGCCGCCCGAAGCCGCATCGCGCGGCTCGTCGAAGAGCTGTAGGCGTTCAGGCCTTCCAGGAAACGCGGAAGCGGCAGTGCGCGGCGCCCTTGGCGCGGCACTCGAGGTGATCCGCGTGCACACCCTTCACGCCGGTGAGCTGGATGCTGCGCTCGGCCCAGCCGATCACCGACTCGCAGTGCGCCCAATGGGGGGTTTCGAATTCGACGATCTCGAACTCGATCGAGCCGGGCGCGAGCTGCTTCGCGAGCATCTTGCCGGAGGTGTAGTACGAGCTCCAGAGCTGCGCCGCCTTCTGGACGATGTACATCGGCTGCAGGAACTTGAAGAACACCTTATAGACCGTCGAGAGGTCGTCCTCGGCGGTCTGCGCCGCCATCGCGCGATAGAGCTTGCCGTCGCCGCGCCCGACGACGCGGTCGACGGTCTCGGTCAGGTCGATGAAGAGGCTGAACGGGTACCAGGCGGACTTGAGCGCGCCGTTCTCCAGGCGTTTGGCCGCCTCCTGGTCCTTGAGCTGCGCCAGGACGGCCTTGAGCTTCTCTTCGCCGTGGTAGCGCAGCACGTACTGGCGGCGCCCCGCGATGGCTGTGCCTTTGACGTTCACCATGGGCCTGAGTGTAGGCG
>DATCLR010000184.1:0-2017 GCA_036563785.1 Burkholderiales bacterium
GTTCCGAACGGTTCGCTGCAGCGCTCGAGCTGGGTGTTCGCGTTTTCCGCGGTGCTGCCGGCGGCGGCGCCGGTTACCGTGTTGCCGCTGCCGCCGCCCATGTTGGGCGTGGTGGCGAGGCAGCCGCTCAGGGCGGCGGCCGCCGAGCAAACGAGCACAGCGCGCGCTCCCGTGCCAAGCGAAGCAAGTAGTTTGTCGATCATGAATCCCCCCAAGACGCGAATGAACCTTCGGGCGCGTACCGACGAACCATGGCCCGAGAGCCCCTGTACAAACCAGGGCCGTATATAACCCATAGCAGAAGATGGCCACAACGGCCGCTTGGATTGCCAGTGAGTCGCGGGGGAGCGGCCGTCGGTTCAGGGTCTGCAGCGGACTTTTCCGGTGCTGGCCGAGGCGGTCGGGCAGGCAGGCCCGCGCGGCCCGGCTCTCATTCGCGCGTCCGCGCGTTTCGAATCCCGAGTCCGGCGAACGCGGCAGCGGCCAGAGCGAGGGCCCCGACGATGAGGGGACCGGTCGGCAGATCGTAGAGAGCCGAGAGGACCGTGCCGGCGGCATAGCCGACGGCACCGATCGCATAGCCGCGCCACAGCGCGGACCGGCCCGTGTGCCGTCTGGCCGCGAGCGCGGGCAGGATCAGTGTGGCGAACACCAGATAGACGCCGACGAGCTGCACCGAGACAGTGACGCTGAGCGCGAACAGCAGATAAAAGCCGGCAGCGCTCCCACGCGCGCGCCCGCCGAACCAGAGCGCGAGCACCAGCGCGTAGACCGCGCCCGCCGCGAGAAGGGCGTCCGGAGACACCCACAGAATCTGTCCGACCAGGAGCTCCTGCAGGTGCTCGCTCGCGTGCGGATTCCCGGCGAGGAGCAGCACGCTCGCGCTTGCCGCGACGACGAACAGGGCGCCGATCAGCGCCTCCTGAATCTCGGGCCAGCGGCGCTCGCTGTAGTGGAGGAGCACGGCGGCGAGGAGCGCCGCGGCCAAGGCAGCGAGCTGAACGCTCGCGAATGTCGGCTCGCCGACGAAGTAGTGGGCGGCGAGGACGCCGAGGCCGGCCACCTGCGCGACCGCGAGATCGATGAAGATGATGCCGCGTGCCAGCACTTCGCGCCCGAGCGGCACGTGCGTCGCGACGACGAGCAGACCTGCGAGGAGCGCCGTGCCGATGATCGAGAGGTCGAATACCGCGTTCATCGGCTCGCCTCCAGCAGCAGCCGCACCGTTTCGTCGAATAACGCAAAGAGGTCCGCGGCCGCGGGCGTACCGCCGACCGTGTACGGCAGCATGACCGCCCGTACGCCCGCATGCTCGGCGAGCCAGAGCGATGGCCGGGGGTCCTGGTAGGGTGTGCGGATCACGAGCTTCGCCGGCTCGCGCGCGAGCGTCGCTTTGAGCACGCTCAGGTGCGCCGCGCTCGGCGGTACGCCGGACTTCGGTTCGAGCGTGCCGGCATCGACCAGCCCCAGCCAGTCGTACAGATACACCCAGTCCTTGTGATGCGCGACGACGCGCGTGCCCTCGAGCGGCGCAGCGCGTGCGGCCCATGTCCGGATCGCGGCATTCCAGCGTCGTGCGAAATCGGCGTGGCGGGCGCGGTAGCTTGCGGCATTCGCCGGATCGAGCTGCATCAGCCGCTCGGCGAGACGTTCGGCGATTCGCGCGATGCGGCGCGGGTCGGTATGCACGTGCGGGTTGCCGCCGGCGTGCAGATCGCCGCGCGAGCGCTCCACCGTTTCCGGCACGTCGAGCCGCTCGACGAACGAGGCGGCTTCGAAATAGCCGGGCTGTCCCGGCTGTACGTTCGCGTTTCCGGCGCGGCGCAGCAGCACCGGCAGCCACCCGGCTTCGAGCTCGGCGCCAGTGCAGACGACGAGGTCCGCCTGACGCACGCGAGCGATCAGGCTCGGACGCGGCTCGATCCGGTGGGGGTCCTGGAGCGCGGTCGTGGCGCTATGGGCCGAGACGTGCGGGCCGCCGAGCTCCTGCGCGAGCGCGGCCCATTCGGGCTCGCAT
>DATCLR010000012.1:0-1687 GCA_036563785.1 Burkholderiales bacterium
AAGGTCGAGAACATCCGCGAGATCGCGGAGGCGGGCGCGGATACCTTCGTCGCCGGCTCGGCGATATTCGGTGCCGGCAAGAGCACCGATCCGCACCGCTACGATTCGGTGATCAAGGCGATGCGGGCCGAGCTCGCGAAAGCGGGCGGCCAGTACGTGTGAGCGCGCTGCGGTCCGCGCACGCAGGCGCCGCGCTGGCGATGACGGGGAAGCGGGTGTCGGGAGGCGGCCCGCGTCCTGCGGTTCTCCCGACGTCCGGCCGCGGCTCGAGAAGAGCAGCGCGACGGCTGCCACGGAGCCGCTAGAGTCCTCGGTTCCGCCTCGGCCATTCCTCGCGTCCCCGGCGTCCGGCCCGACATGCCGCAAGCGCTCTCCGTCAGACTCGTGCTGTTCGACCTCGACGGTACGCTGGTCCACAGCGCGCCGGATCTCGCCTATGCCGCCAACCTCATGCTCGCCGACCTCGGCCGGCCGCCGCTGCCGCCGGAGCGGATCGCCGCCTGGGTGGGCAACGGCATGGCCCGGCTGGTGAAGCGCGTGCTCACCGGCGAGCTCGACGGCGAGCCGGAACCCGCGCTCTACGAGCGCGGCCTCGAGCGCTTCAGGGCGCATTACGCCGCGAACCTCACCCGCGAGACGCGGCCGTATCCCGGCGCGGTCGAGGCACTCGAGGCGCTCGCCGCGCGGGGCTTCGCGCTCGGCTGCGCCACGAACAAGCCCGAGGCGTTCACCCGACCGCTCCTCGCGGCGCTCGGGCTCGCGCGCTTCATGTCCGTCGTGGTGGGCGGCGACACGGTAGCGGCGCGCAAGCCCGAGCCGCTGCCGCTCCTCTACGCCTGCGAGCGCGCCAATGTGGTGCCGGCGCGCACCGTTCTGGTCGGGGATTCCGCGAGCGACGTGCTCGGCGCGCGGGCCGCCGGCCTGCGGTCGGTCGCCGTGACCTACGGCTATAATCAGGGCCGGGACGTGCGCGCGCTCGGACCCGACATCGTGGTTGATTCGCTCGTCGAACTCCCGCAATATCTGCGCCTGCATCCCGCCGAATGACCATGAGCTACGGGAAACGGACCGCTGTGAACGCTTGGCGATGGTGGCGCCCCGGCCGCTAACCGTGCGTTCGTCCGTTCAACCCGTTCGTCTCATGGTGATTCATGTCGCTTACCCAGGCCGAGCTCGATAGTTTCCGTCGTCAGGGTTTCAACCGCGTTCCGCTGGTCGCGGAAACCTTCTCCGATCTCGAAACGCCGCTGTCGCTCTATCTGAAGCTCGCCGACGCGCCGAACTCGTTCCTGCTCGAATCGGTGGTCGGCGGCGAGCGCTTCGGCCGCTATTCGTTCATCGGGCTGCCGGCGCGCACGCGGCTCGCGGTGCGCATCGCGCCCGAGGGCTGCCGCACGACGCTCACCCGCGACGGGCAGCTCGTCGAGACCGACACGGGCGATCCCCTCGCGTTCATCGACGCCTATCGCCGGCGCTTTCGGGTGGCGCTGCGCCCGGGATTTCCGCGCTTCTGCGGCGGGCTCGCCGGGTACTTCGGCTACGACACGGTGCGCGTGATCGAGAAGAAGCTCGCCGCCACCGAGCTGCCCGGCGGCATCGACGTGCCGGACATACTGCTCCTCCTGACCGAGGAGCTCGCGGTCGTCGACAATCTCACCGGCAAGCTCTACCTCATCGTCTACGTCGA
>DATCLR010000048.1:0-8910 GCA_036563785.1 Burkholderiales bacterium
GCGCCGCTGCGCCAGCCGCTGTTCCGGGGCCTGTGGATCGCCGCGTTCGCCTCGAACATGGGCACCTGGATGCAGGACGTGGGCGCCGCCTGGCTGATGACGACGCTCTCGACCTCGCCCGCCATGGTGGCGCTGGTGCGCACCGCGAACGCCTTTCCGATGTTCCTGCTCGCGCTGCCGGCCGGCGCGCTCGCCGACGTGCTCGACCGCCGGCGCCTGCTGCTCGCGACCCAGACCCTGATGCTGCTCGCCGCCGCCGCGCTCGCCGTTCTCACGTTCGCGGGCCTGATGACGCCGAGCCTGCTCCTCGGCCTCACGCTTGCGCTCGGCCTCGGCACCGCCCTCAACGCGCCCGCGTGGCAGGCGATGGTGGCGGAGCTCGTGCCGCGCTCGCAGCTCACCGCGGCGGTCGCGCTCAACAGCGCCGCGATCAATCTCGCCCGCTCGATCGGCCCCGCGATCGCGGGCCTCGTGATCGCCGCGAGCGGTCCCGCGGCGACGTTCGCGCTCAACGCGGTGTCCTTCTGCGGCGTGATCTATGTGCTCTACCGCTGGAAGCGCAAGCCGCTCGAGAGCGTGCTGCCGACCGAGCGCGTGCTCGGCGCGATCCGCAGCGGCGTGCGCTACGTCCGCCACTCCCCGGCGGTGCTCGCCGTGCTCGGGCGCTCGATCGCGTTCACACTCTTCGCGAGCGCCCTGCTCGCGCTGCTCCCGACGCTCGCGCGCTTCGAGCTCGGGCGCGGCCCGACCGGCTACGGCGTCCTCCTCGGGTTCTTCGGGATCGGGGCCGTCAGCGCCACCGCGGTCCTGCCGCGCGCCCGCGCGCGCTACTCCGCCGACCGCGTCATCGCGGCCGCCGTCACGGTCTTCGCGGCGGCGCTGTTCCTGCTCGGCTGGGCGCGCGCCCCGGCCCTGGTCGACGCCGCGGCGTTCTTCGCGGGCGCCGCGTGGCTGACGCTCCTCTCCACCTTCAACGGCAGCATTCAGGCGGTGGTCCCCGGCTGGGTGCGCGGCCGCGCCATGGCCGTCTCGATCCTCGTGTTCTTCGGCTGCATGGCCGCCGGGAGCGCGTTCTGGGGCTACGTCGCGGACCACGCCGGGGTCCCCGTCGCCTACACCGCGGCGGCGCTCGGCATGCTCGTCGGCCTCTACCTCACGCGGCGCCTGCGCGTCGTGCGCGGCGACGATCTGGATCTGACGCCGTCGGTGCACTGGCCGTCGCCGGACCTCGTCAAGGCGGCGGCGCCCGACCGCGGCCCGGTGGTGGTGACGATCGATTACCAGATCGACCCGGCGCGGGCGCGCCATTTCCAGCGCGTCATGAAGCGCGTGCGGCGCATCCGCCGCCGCGACGGCGCCATCAACTGGGCGCTGCTCGCGAGCGTGGAGCGCCCGAACCACTACATGGAAACTTTCGTGGTCGAATCCTGGCTCGAGCACATGCGCCAGCACGAGCGCGTCACCGTGGCCGACCGCGCCGTGCTCGACAAGGCGCGCTCGTTCCACACGGGGGACGAGCCCCCGCGCGTGACGCACTTCCTGGTCGAGCCGCTGACCAAGTGACTCTGTGATATGCTTGCGGCATGAGCAAGGCGATCAATGGCAGGAAACGCCTGTACAAGGTTCTCTTCGTGAACCAGGGGAAGGTTTACGAGGTATACGCCCGGCAGGTGCGGCAGGGGAACCTGTACGGCTTCATCGAAATCGAGGGGCTGCAGTTCGGCGAGAAGTCCTCGGTCGTCATCGACCCCACCGAGGAGCGGCTGCGCGGCGAGTTCGAGGGTGTGCGCGTTTCCTACGTCCCGATCCACGCCGTGATCCGCATCGACGAGGTGGAACGCCAGGGAAGCGCGAAGATCATCGCGTTGTCCGGGAAGAGCGACGACGTGGTGCCCTTCCCTACGCTCTATCCACCGAAGAAGAGCGAGTGAACGCGGGCGCGGCCGCGCGGCGCTCGCGCACTGCGCGCCCCTCTCCCGCGACGTAGCTCCGCAAGTCCCCGAAGAACTCCTCGAACCGCGCCGCGAGCGGCGCATAGTTCCGCTCGAGCTCGGCCACCGCGGTTCCGAGCGCCCGCGCGCGCTCGGGATAGCGGAACCGCCGGGCGATGCCGCGGAGCGCGGCGTCGACGGCCTCGACCCGCGCATAGGACGCGAGCCAGTCGTCCGCCGCCATCGCGGGCAGCATGCGCCGCAGGCGCTCGGGTAAGCGTGCGCGCTGCGGCAGGAGCACCCGGTACACGGTGCGCGTGAACTCCGCGAGCGGCCGCGGGTGGTAGCGGGGCCAGTCGCGCGCGAGGAAGTGATCGTGGAAGACGTCGATCAGGATGCCGGCGAAGCGCCGCCGCTCGGGGCTGATCAGCGCGCGGCTGGCGACGACGGCCGGATGGCTGTCGGTGTAGCGGTCGATCGCGCGATGCAGCGCGATCGCGCGACGCACCTCGGGGCCCCAGTGCTCGGGCACGCGGCCTTTCACGAAGTCGCCGAGCATCGCCCCCGTGATCGCCTCCGGGGTCTCGTGCGACAGGTAGAGATGCGCCAGGTAGTTCACGTTTTCAATTTAGCCGCTTCGGCGGAAGAAACGCGTTCGTTCTCCGCGCAGTTCGCTGCGCGATGGCGCCTTCGGCGTCTGTGTCGCGAGCCGCATTCTCTCGAGCCCGCCGACGGGTGGCCGAAACGAAACGGGGGCTTGAAGCCCCCGCCTTGTGCTTCGTCTACCACCGTCCGCCTCGCGGCCGGTTGCCCCAGCCGCTGCGACTGCCGCTGCGCTCGCCGCTCTTCGGGCGCGCTTCGTTCACGTTCAGTGCACGACCCTTGAGCGGCGTGCCGTTCAAGCCGGCGATCGCCGCCTGGGCCTCGCTCCTCGCCTCCATCTCCACGAAGCCGAAACCGCGCGGCTCGCCGCTGTACTTGTCCCGCAGCACGGTGGCGCGCGACACCCGCCCGTAGGCGCCGAACGCCGCCAGCAGATCTTCTTCCGTAATGTCGCGGGCGAGATTACCGACAAAGATATTCATCGAAAGTGCTCCCGAAAAGACTTCGTGGACGCCGCGTGGAGCTGCGGACCGGAGGGTGGGAAGCCGTCGTGCACCTGCCACCGAGCGGCGCGAGCGCACCGCACGCCCGGATCATACGCCCCTCGGCGGCGCGCCGATAGAGCTTGCAGCATAGCGTCGTGCCGCCTCCCGCGCCGGCGAGCCGCGACTACACCGCTTCGCGCGCCTTCGCTAATCTCCGGCGCATGGGAAGGAACCGTTTGCCGCGGCCGAAAGGCTCCGCCTATATCACGCCCGAGGGGGCCGAGCGTCTGCGCGCCGAGCTCGACTGCCTCTGGCGCGTCAAGCGCCCCCAGGTGACGCAGGCCGTCGCGGATGCGGCCGCGCTCGGCGACCGCTCCGAGAATGCCGAGTACACGTACGGCAAGCGCCAGCTGCGCGAGATCGACCGCCGCATCCGCTTCCTGCAGAAACGCCTCGACGAGCTCATCGTCGTGGATCGGCCGCCCGCCGACACGTCGCGCGTTTTCTTCGGCGCCTACGTGCGGCTCGAGGACGACGAAGGCAAAGTTCTGGAATACCGCATCGTCGGCCCGGACGAGCTCGATCCCGCGAAGGGCTGGATCAGCATCGATGCGCCGCTCGCACGCGCGCTGCTCAAGAAGACGATCGACGACGAAGTGACGCTGACGCTGCCGACCGGCACCGTGACGTACACGGTTGTCGGCGTGCGTTACGACGGACCCTGGACCGGATAACTCGCCCGGCTGCCAAGGCGGGCGCAGAAACCGGCGCGGCCGCGCGGCGAGCGGCAGCCTCCGCACGCTTCAGATCAAGCGCTCTTCCGCGTAGGTCAGAACGCCGTTCACGATGCGCGCGGGACCCGTGAGTCGGTGCGGTTCGCTCCTGGCCTCGTCCACGATGTGCACCACCGCCACGCCCACCGCCGTGAGGTAGTCGGCGATGAGCGCCCGGTGGCAACGCCACCAGAGCGACTCCGCGCACATGATTGCCGTCGGGCGCTCCCGCGCGATGTCGAGCAAGCGCCCGATCCCTTCGCGAAACGGCGGCGTCTCCATGTAGTCGGCGTACCCGCGGAACGAGGCGTTGCGCCAGCCGGAGTTGCGCGAGTCGCGGCGGGGCGCGCGGCGCCCGCCGAGCGCAGGGAGCCAGTGGTAGGCGATGCTCTCGCGACCGAGCGCCGCTTCCAGCGCATCGCGGTTGAAATGCGGGTGACGGCGCGAGGCCGGGAACCGGCGCACGTCGGCCAGCGCCTGCACGCCGTGCGCCTCGAGGCGCGCGATGAAGGCGTCGAGCGGAAGCGTCGAGTGCCCGATCGTGTACACCATGGCGTGCGCCCGCGGTCCGGGAAGCAGCCGCGCGGAATCTGTGCCGGAGGCTAGCAGGCGGGCACGAGCGCCGAAAGCCCTGTTCAGCCTGCCGGCGAGCCTCGGGACGCCGATACGGCAGCACGAACGCTTCCCGATCACCGCGCGAGAGACACCGTACGCCGACAACGCCCGGCCGCCTCGCTGCCCGGCGCGATAGCCGAGCAACGCCGTACTTCTTCTCCGGAATCCTGCGCCCGCATTCCGTGTCGTCACTCGGCGTGCGCACGCGCATCGGCGGCGAGCAGCTCCATGAGTGCCGCCATGTCGGGCGGCACCGACGCCGCCCAGCGCAGCTCCCGGCCGGTCGTCGGGTGCACGAGCGCGAGCTTCGCCGCGTGCAGCGCCTGACGGCGGAACGCACGCAGCTGCTCGGCGAGCGCGGGATCCGCCGCGGGCGGAATGCGCGGCCGGCCGCCGTATACCGGATCACCCACGATCGGGTACCGGATGTGGGCCAGGTGCACGCGGATCTGATGCGTGCGCCCGGATTCGAGCGATACCTGCACCAGCGTGTGCGCGCGGTACTTCTTGAGGACTCGGTAGTGCGTCACCGCCGCCTTGCCGCGGCCGGTCACCGCCATGCGCGTGCGCTCGACCGGATGCCGCCCGATCGGCGCCTCCACGGTGCCGCCCGCGACCATCACGCCGTTCACGAGAGCGACGTATTCGCGCTTTACCTCGCGCGCCGCGAGCGCCCGGATCAGCGCCTGGCGCGCGCGCTCGGCTTTCGCGACCACCAGGAGGCCGGACGTGTCCTTGTCGAGGCGATGCACGATACCGGCCCGCGGCAGCTGCGCGAGGGCGGGCGCATGATGCAGCAGGGCATTTAGGAGCGTCCCGCGGGGATTGCCGGCGCCGGGATGCACCACGAGGCCGGGCGGCTTGTTCAGCACGAGCAGATCGTCGTCCTCGTGCACGATGTCGAGCGCGATGTCCTCCGCGACGGGCGCGGAATCGGACGGCGGCACGTCGATCACCACCGCTTCGCCGCCCTTCACCCGGTCGCGCTTGCGCGGCGCGCGGCCTCCCACGAGCACGCGTCCCGCCTCGATCCATTGCTGCAGCTGGGAGCGCGTGACGTCCGGGAACAGCGCGGCGAGCGCCTGGTCCAGACGCCGGCCGGCGTATTCGGGCGGTATCTCGGCGGTCCAGCGCTTTGCTTCGCTCATGCCGCTCAGTATGATCCGGGTCTCGCCGCCGGCAACCGGGGCGCCGCAGCCGGCCCGGCTCCTGCAACCATGTCGAGAAATTCGGAATGCATCTGGTTCGCTTCCTCGCCCTCGCCCTCGCGCTCTCGCTCGCCGGCTGCGCGGACGTGCTCGATCCGACGCGCAACTGGGGCCCCGAGGACTATTACCAGGCGGCGCGCCGGTACATGAGCGACGGCAACTGGACGGAGGCGATCCGCATGTTCGAGCAGCTCGAGGCGCGCTACCCGTACGGCCGCTACACCGAGCAGGCTCAGCTCGAGATCGCCTACGTCCACTGGAAGGACGAGGAGCCGGCGCTCGCGCTCGCCGCGGCCGACCGCTTCATCCGGCTCCACCCGACGCACCCGAACGTCGACTACGCCTACTACCTCAAAGGCATCATCAATTTCCGCGGCGAGAAGAGCCTGATCCACGCGCTCTTCGGCTTCGAGGAGGAGATGTGGGACCGCGACCCGAAGAGCGCACGCGAGTCGTACAACGCGTTTCGCGAGCTGGTCGAGCGCTTCCCGAACAGCCGCTACGCCAAGGACGCGATCGACCGCATGCGCTACCTGATCGACGCGCAGGCGCGCTACGAGGTCAGTGTCGCGCGCTTCTATTTCGAGCGCGGCGCCTACGTCGCGGCCGTTAACCGGTGCAAGTACGCGCTCGAGAACTACCCGAACGCGCCCGCGGTCGAGGACGCGCTCGGGATCCAGGCGAAGGCGTACAAGCTGATGGGGCTGACGAAGCTCGCGGACGACACCGTCCGCGTGCTGCGCCTGAATTTCCCCGAGAGCCGCTACCTGCGCGAGATCGAATCGCTCGAGGCGGCGGGATAGCCCGTCCGGGGGCTCTTCGACGCCCGTCAGATCGCCTCTTCGCCGCGCTCGCCGGTGCGAATGCGGATCACTTGCTCCACCGGGTACACGAAGATCTTGCCGTCGCCGATCTTGCCCGTGCGCGCGGCGGAGATGATCGCCTCGACGCAGCGGTCCACCTGATTGTCGGGCACGATCACCTCGATCTTCACCTTGGGCAGGAAATCGATCACGTACTCCGCGCCGCGGTAGAGCTCGGTATGGCCCTTCTGCCGGCCGAAGCCCTTCACTTCCGTCACGGTCAAGCCGGTCACGCCCGCCTCCGACAGCGCCTCGCGGACGTCGTCGAGCTTGAACGGCTTGATGACGGCTTCAATCTTCTTCATTGCCTGTGTACCTCGGACCCGAATTGCTCGATTGTCTCTCTGACCTCGCGCGCCGGCCATCGACCGCTCAGCGCGTGTAACCCGACGTAATAGGATAGCGCCGATCGCGTCCGAACGCGCGCGGCGTGATGCGCACGCCCGGCGCGGCCTGGCGGCGCTTGTACTCGCTGCGATCGACCATCGCCACCACGCGGCGCACGGTCGCCGGGTCGAAGCCGGCGGCGACGATCTCTTCCACCGACTGGTCGCGCTCCACGTAGCGCTCGAGGATGGGATCGAGCACCTCGTACGGCGGGAGCGAGTCCGTGTCCTTCTGGTCCGGCCGGAGTTCCGCCGACGGCGGCCGGTCGAACACGCGCTGCGGAATCACGGCGCCGCGGCGGTTGCGCATGGCGGCCAGCCGGTAGACCAGCGTTTTCGGCACGTCCTTGATCGCCGCGAAGCCGCCCGCCATGTCCCCGTAGAGCGTCGCATAGCCGACCGCCATCTCGCTCTTGTTGCCTGTCGTCAGGACCATTTTCCCGGTCTTGTTCGAGATCGCCATGAGCAGCACCCCGCGCACCCGGGCCTGGATGTTCTCTTCGGTCGTATCCGGGGCATAGCCGCGGAACTCCTCGCGCAGCGCTTCGAGAAAGGCCTGGAACACGGGATCGATCGGGATGAGGCGGGTCTGGACGCCGAGCGCCCGGGCCTGGGCGCGGGCGTCCTCGACGCTCATCGGCGCGGTGTAGCGGGACGGCATGATCACCGCTTCGACGCGGTCGGGGCCGAGCGCGTCGACGGCGATGCAGAGCGTGAGCGCCGAATCGATACCGCCCGAGAGTCCGAGCACCACCCCTTTGAACCGGTTCTTCTCGACGTAGTCGCGGACCCCGAGAACGAGTGCGCCGTACACGCTCTCCTCCTCCGCGAGCTCGGGCGCGATCTCGCCGGCCAGCGGCCGCAGGGTCGGCGCCGTCTCGAAGTCGACGGCATAGAGCCCCTCCGCGAAAGGCGGCGCGCGGAGCGCGATACGCCCTTCCGCGTCGAGCGCGAACGATTCCCCGTCGAACACGAGCTCGTCCTGGCCGCCCACGAGGTTCAGGTACACGAACGGCACATGCAGCGCCTCGACGTAGCGGCGCGCGAGGGCCACGCGCTCGCGCCCCTTGTTCATGTGGTACGGCGAACCGTTGATGTTCACGACGAGCTTCGCGCCCGCCGCCACCGTTCGCTCGATGGGGCCCGGCGCCCACATGTCCTCGCAGATGGTGACGCCGATCGGAACGCCGGCGGTCTCGAACACGCAGGGGCGCGCACCGGACGCGAAATAACGGCGCTCGTCGAAGACGCCGTAGTTCGGAAGGTGGTGCTTGAAGTACGTCGCCTCGATCCGGCCGCCGCGCAGGAGCGATGCCGCGTTGTAGAGGTGCCCGTCCGCGCGGGTCGGGTGGCCCGCCACGATGTCGATGCCGGTCACGGCGCGCGCGAGCTCGGCGAGGGCCGCGTCCGAACGGCGGATCAGGTCGGCGCGCAGCAGCAGATCCTCGGGCGGATAGCCCGTGACCGCGAGCTCCGGGAAAACGACGATGTCGGCGTGCAGCTCATCGCGCGCGCGCTCCGCGTAGCGGCGCATCCGGTCGACGTTGCCGGCGACATCGCCGACCAGCATGTTCACCTGCGCGAGCGCGATGCGCAGCCGGCTCACTTAGGACAGCACCTCGAGCATGCGCCTGCCGATATCGGCGGGCGAGCGCACGGTATGCACCCCGGCCGCCTCGAGCGCGCGGAACTTTTCGTCCGCGGTGCCCTTGCCGCCGGCGATCACCGCGCCGGCATGACCCATACGCTTCCCCTTGGGTGCCGTCACGCCCGCGATGTAGGCGACGACCGGCTTCGTCACGTGCTGCTTGATGTACGCGGCCGCGTCCTCCTCCGCCTGGCCGCCGATCTCGCCCACCATCACGATGCCCTTCGTCTGCGGATCGTTCTGGAAGAGCTTCAGGCAGTCGACGAAATTGAGTCCCTGGATGGGGTCGCCGCCGATGCCGATGCAGGTGCTCTGCCCGAGACCGGCCTGCGTGGTCTGATTGACCGCCTCGTAGGTGAGCGTGCCGGAACGCGAGACGATGCCGATGACGCCCGGCT
>DATCLR010000054.1:0-2349 GCA_036563785.1 Burkholderiales bacterium
CGCGGCGGGCACCCCGCCCGGCCGGAAGGCATGGTCTACACTTACCGGCAAAAGTCCATCGACCCGCCGGTACATGAGTGAAGCGAACAAGCCTGCGGCGAGCCCCGCGATCTCCATCAACGCCACCACCGACCCGCTGAAGCTGCTCGGGCAGGTGCTTGCCCTGGCGGTGCGGCTCAAGGCGTCGGATATTCACCTGCGCACACGCAATCACCCGATTCTGCGGGTGGACGGCAACCTGCGCGCGGTGCGCGAGATCGCGCCGCTGCCGCCCGACTTCATGGAGCGGCTCGCGCGCACGATGATGTCGGCGCGGCTGCTGGCCGAGTTCGAGAAGAACCACCAGGTCGACCTCTCGATCGGCTTCAAGGACATCGGGCGCGTGCGCGCGAACGTGTTCTACCAGCGCGGCTCGATCGGCATGGTGCTGCGCGTCATCAACACCAACGTCCCGTCGCCGGCCGAGCTCGGCCTGCCGGACGTCGTGCTCGCGTTCACGCGCCTCGAGCGCGGCCTGGTCCTCATCACCGGCGCCACCGGCTCGGGCAAATCGACCACGCTCGCGTCGCTGGTCAACGAGATCAACAACACCCGCAGCGCCCACATCGTCACGATCGAGGACCCGATCGAGTTCCTGTTCACCGAGCGGAAGTCGATCATCACCCAGCGCGAAGTGGGTGTGGACACCAACAGCTTCGCGGACGCGATGCGCGCGGTGCTGCGCGAGGATCCGGACGTGATCCTGCTCGGCGAGATGCGGGATCCCGAGACCATCGAGACCGCGATGACGGCCGCGGAAACCGGCCACCTGGTGTTCTCCACGGTGCACTCGCCGGCCGCCGCCGAGACCGTCTCGCGCATCATCTCGAGCTTCCCGCCCGAGGCGCAGCCGGGCATGCGCGCGAAGCTCGCGCAGAACCTGCGCGGGGTCATCAGTCAGCGCCTGCTGCCGCGCAAGAACAACCAGGGCCGCGTGGTGGCGTGCGAGGTGATGACGGTGTCGGCGCTCGCGCGCGAGCTGATCCTCGATCCGCTCAAGATCAAGGACCTCGGCGACCTGATCCGCAAGGGCACGCTCGCCGAGGGCATGATGAGCTTCGATACCGCGATCTACCACCTCTACAAGCAGGGGCACATCGACGAAGAGACGGCCCTGCAGTACGCGACGAGCCCGACCGACCTGAAGCTGCGGCTCCAGGGCTTCGCGTGAGCCCCGGCGGCCCGCGCGGCTCGCCGGATTCCAACCTATAAGTCAGAACCGGCCCCGGATGCCTTTCCGGCCGTACCCGCTCGCGGGAGCGTCGGCGGCGGCGGGGAGTATCCGGGTGCGGGGTGGCCGGCGGGCGCGCGGGCGGCATGCCCGACCGTTGCGCGCGGGCGCGGGGTACGCGTCGCACCGCCCTTCGTCTCGTCGCTCGCGCGCCTCGCAGCGGCGCCGAGCCCTCTCGGCCGGACGACGCATGGTCCCGCGGCGCGAAGCCGCAATTCGTTGTGCCGCGCGGTGCTGCTAATATCTGGCCGCCGCGCGCGCCGCGAGGGGCTCGCGCGTTCGCCAACCGACGAAGAGTCCGAACATGCCCTTGAAGCGCAAATACTACACGGGGCGCAACCTGCGCCGGGTACTGTGCATCGAAGAGCTGCGCCGCATCGGCCGGCGCCGCGTGCCGAGCTTCGCGTTCGAGTACGTCGAAGGCGGGGCGGAGGACGAGGCGACGCTGCGCTGGAACCAGGAGGTGTTCGAGCGCTACCGGCTGGTGCCGCGCACGCTGGTCGACACCAGCGCGCGCCATCAGCGCATCACGCTGTTCGGCCGCGAATCGGCGTCGCCCCTCATCATCGCGCCCACCGGGCTCGCCGGCATGCTGTACCATCGGGCCGACGTCGCGCTCGCGCGCGCCGCGGCCGCGGCCGGCATCCCGTTCACGCTGAGCACCGTCTCGAACGTGCGGCTCGAGGAGGTGGCGGCCGAGGCGGGCGGGCGGCTGTGGATGCAGCTCTACGTCGTGAAGGACCGCAGCATCGCGCGCAACATCATCGAGCGCGCCGAGCGGGCGGGCTACGAGGCGCTCGTGTTCACCTCCGACGCCAACGTGTTCGGAAACCGCGAGTGGGACCGGCGCAGCTACCGCGCGCTCGCGAAGCTCACCTGGCGCAAGATGTTCGACGTCGCCATGCACCCGCGCTGGATCTTCAACGTGCTGGTGCCGCACGGCGTGCCGCGGTTCGAGAACATCATCGACTTCATGCCGCCCGAGGCGCGCACCGCGGCTTCGGGCGTGGGCTACGTGCCGCGGCTGTTCGCGCCCGATATCTCCTGGGACGACATCAAGTGGCTGCGCGATGCGTGGC
>DATCLR010000080.1:0-3069 GCA_036563785.1 Burkholderiales bacterium
TACAGCCGCGGAGTCGGCCACGACATCGTGCTCGACGACATCGACATTCCAGAAACGCAGCCGCTCGCCTCTCCGAATGAGAAGCGGCTTGTCGCCAAACGCATTCGGGCCCATGTCGGGTGCGTTGGGCAGGATGTACGCTGTCGGTTCTCAAAACCTAGGGACCCTTTCCTGACCACTTTTTCAAAACCTTTCCCCCCTTTGGAGTGAGGTTTTTCAAAACCTTTCCCCCCTTGCGGGGCGAGATTTTCAAAACCTTTCCCCCCTTTCGCCTGACCGCGCGATAGAGGTCTCCGGCTCCGAGCCACGCTTCGGAGCCAGGAGGCGTGGATGTATCGCGAGGTCACGATGATCGAAATCAGAGAAGTCCTGCGGCTCCGAGGCGAGGGCCTGCCGAAGAAGCGCATCGCCGCCCAGCTCGGGCTCGATCCGAAAACCGTCCGCCGGTATCTGGAGGCCGCGGCGACTGCCGGCGTCGCCGTGACGGCGACGATCAGCGACGACGCGGTCCGGCAGGTGCTCCTGGCGCTGCATCCCGCCGGCGGGCGACCGCGTGGCGACAGCTGGGCGCGGTGTGTCGAGCAGCGCGCGGCGATTGAGCGCTGGCTCGGCGACGGCCTTCGTCTCACCAAGATTCGCAAGCTGCTGGTGCGGCAGGGCGTCGAGATCGCGTATCCCACGCTGCACCGCTTCGCGGTCCTCGAGCTGCAGTTTGGCAAGACGGCGACGACGATCCCGGTGGTCGATGGCGAGCCGGGCCACGAGCTGCAGCTCGATACGGGGTGGGTCGGGTGGCTCACGCTGCCGCAGGGCAAGAAGCGCCGGTTTCGCGCGTGGATCTTTACGGCGGTGCGCTCACGCCACCGCTTCGTCTATCCGACCTTCGAGGAGACGACGACGCGCGCGATCGAGGCGTGTGAGGCGGCCTGGGCGTTCTTCGGTGGCGTCTTCAGAGTCCTCATTCCGGATAACACCAAGGCCATCATCGTCGACGCCGACCCGCTCGCGCCGCGCATCACGCCGGCGTTCCTCGAGTATGCACAGGCCCGCCACTTTCATATCGATCCCGCCCGCGTGCGATCGCCCCGTGACAAAGGGCGCGTCGAGCGGGCTGTACCCGGCGTCCGCGATGACTGCTTTGCAGGCGAAATCCTTATCACGATTGAGGACGCCCGCACCTGGGGACGCGACTGGTGCCTCAATGACTACGGCCTGCGGCGGCACAGTCGCACACAGCGACGCCCGCTCGAGCACTTTCAGGCCGAGGAGCAGGCCCGCTTATTGCCGGCGCCGACCGCGCCGTACGACGTCCCGCTCTGGAGCGAGCCCAAAGTCGGCCGAGATCAGCTCGCGGCCGTTGACAAAGCGCTCTACTCGATCCCGCATGCGTACGTCGGGCAGCGCGTCACGGCGCGCGCCGACGCGCAGCTGGTGCGCTTCTACGCGCGCGGGCTGCTGATCAAAACGCATCCGCGGAAACCGCCCGGCGGGCAATCGATCGATGCCAGCGACTATCCCGTCGAGCGCAGCGTGTACGCCATGCGCAATGTCGATGCGCTCCGCCGCCAGGCCGAAGCCACCAGCGAGGCGATCGGCCGTTACGCCGCCGCGCTGCTCGACAGCCCCTTGCCGTGGACGCGCATGCGGCGCGTCTACGCGCTGCTCGGCCTCGTGCGTCGCTACGGCGCCGCGCGCGTCACCGAGGTCTGCACCATCGCGCTCGGTGTCGACATGCTCGACATCCACCGGCTCAGACGCATGCTCGAGCAGGGCGTCACGTCACCGGCACCCGCGCCCCCCGCGCGGGTCATTCCTGGCGGGCGCTATCTCCGGCCCGCCGCGCAATACCGACTGCCGTTCCGCACTTTCGAAGGAGAGGAGCCTCGATGACCACGACCGATGTGATCAGTCCCGATCTAAAAACCGTCCTGCGGCGGCTGAAGCTCTCCCGCATGCTCGACACGCTCCCTGAGCGCCTCACGCTGGCTCGTCAGCAGAAGATGCCCCATCAAGACCTGCTCCTGCAGGTCCTCAGCGATGAAGTCGCTCGTCGCGAAACGCTCGCGGTCACGCTCCGCGTGCAGAAGGCGCGCCTCGACCCGACCATGCGATTGGAGCAGTGGGATGCCACCGCGAAGGTCACCTTCGACCGCGCGCTGCTTAACGAGCTCGCCACGCTGCGGTTTCTCGATGCCCATGCGCACGTCACGATCGTCGGCCCGGTCGGCGTCGGCAAAACCTTCCTCGCCCATGCCCTCGGCCACATCGCCTGCCGGCGCGGCGCCTCCGTGCTCGCCATCCGCACCGATCAGATGCTCAAGACCCTGAAGCATGCACGGCTCGATAACAGCTATGAAACGGAGTTGCGAAAGCTGGTGGCCGTCGACCTGCTCATCCTCGACGACTTCGCGATTGACGTGATCGACCCTGTCGAGAGCCGCGACCTGTACGACCTGCTCCTCGAGCGCTATCGTACCGGCTCGATCGTGGTCACCTCGAACCGCGGACCTGACGAATGGCTGGCCACGTTTGCGGATCCCGTGCGGGCGCAAAGTGCGATCGACCGCTTCACCAGCAATGCGTACGACCTCGTCATCGAGGGAGAATCCTATCGCCCGAGGCTCAAGCCACGGCTCGCCAAAGACGCCAAGGAGCGCTCGCGATGATCCGCCCGTCCAGCCACCGTCCACGACGGGGCGCTCGGCGGCAGCTATCAGTCGCCGCTCGTGCCGCTCTCGACCGCCGCCGAGCGCCCGCAGGCTTTCCGTCGACCAGTCAGGAGGCGAAAGTGTAGACAGAAATCGGGTGAGTGAGGCACCCTGACAGCCCACGACACGCGCTCAGGCGAGTGGACAAGTCAGGGGGGAAAGGTTTTGAGAATCTAGGGTCCCTTCCTTCTGAAAACCGACAGTCTCGCGCATCTCGAGCGCCAGCTTCTTTACGTCGGCGAGGTCGCCTGAATTGTGGGCATGCTGACCGAGCTGAATATGCAGCTCGAGCACTCGGGCGACCGTGGCGACCAGAGAGCGGTCACGGCTCGACAGTTCTCCGGCAAACACAGCCTGGAAT
>DATCLR010000100.1:0-6653 GCA_036563785.1 Burkholderiales bacterium
GCCACCGACCGCGCAAACGTGCGCCTCGTCGCCGGCCCCTCGAGCGCTCGCCGGCGCGCGCTCGTCCACCTGCACGCGCCGCGCGCCGGCGCGCTCAGAAGAGCGGCCGAAAGCCGACGATCTTCCCTGCCGCGCGCAGCAGCCGCCAGTAGAGTCGGATCTTGCGCCACGCGGCCGGATCGGCGTGATCGGCCGGACCGAAGGCCACGACCGGACGACCGTCGGCGCCGCGCTCCGGTCGGCCCTGCGCGTCGCGCGCGATACGGTACTCGTACACGTGCGGCGCACCCGCGGCGATGAGCCGCTGCGGGTGCCGCGCGATGTCGCGCGCGAAACTCTCCGACCACACCGCGACCATCACTTCGCTGTTCACGTCCATGCTGATCGGATCGAGGTTGTAGGTGCCGACGAGCGCCACCTGATCGTCGAACACGGCCGCCTTGGAATGCAGCGTGCGCGGCGGCCCGACGACGAAGATGCGCAGGTTCGGCACGCGCGCGAGCATTTCCGGCCACTGTTCGAGAAAGAACGCCTGGCTCAGCGCGTTGTCGCTCGAGATCGGGCTGTTCGTGAGGATCGTGATGCGCGTGCCGCGCGCGCCCACTTCCGCGAGCGCCCGCACGGCGTCCTCCGAGAGCACGAGATAGGGGCTCTGAATCAGAACGTGCGAGCGGGCGCCGCGCGCCAGCCGCAGGAACGCTTCGCCGATCACGTCGCCGCCCGGCTCGAGCCGCGTCCGGCTGTCGAGGAGCCGCGTCTCCGCGCGCGCGTCGGGCGCCCGCGGGGGACGCTCTAGCGCGCCGCGCAGCCGCGGGTAGCGCACGAGCTCCTCGGTCCAGTCGCGCTCGGGCACCCGCGCGGCCGACGCCGCCGGCGCCGGCAGCGGCTCGCCGCGCAGCCACGCGTCCATCGACCGGTACGCGTGCAGCAGCTCCTCCTCGAAGCTCGCGAGATCGAGCCGCTCCGCGGCCACCGGCCGCGCGGCGACGCGCCGGTACTGCGCCTCGAGGGCCTCGGTCAGGTAGCGCGCGATGGCCGCGCCGCCGAGAAGCACATCCGTGTCCTCGAACGCGTTCGGCATGTCGTCGGGATCGGCGAAGTATTCCGCCGAGATGTTGCGGCCGCCGATCATGCCTGCGCGGCCGTCGATCACCAGGATCTTGTCGTGCTCGCTCGCCACCAGCGCCACGGGATTCACGGTGAGCAGCGCCTCGATGTAGCGATGCAGCAGCGGCCGGAAGATCTTGATCTCGATGCGTCCGCTGTTCGCGAGCGTGTCGAGCCAGTCGTTGCCGCGCGGGCTCGTGAACGACATGGCCGTGCCCTGCCCGTCGAAGAGCAGCCGGATCGAGACGCCCTCGCGGGCCTTCTTCAGGAGGTGGCCGAGGAAGGCGGCGCCGAAGAGATCCTCGCGCAGAATGAAATAGCTGATGTCGATCGAGCGCTCGGCCGCGGCGAGCATGCGCCAGCGCGCCGCCCACGCCTCGGTGTTGTCGAGCAGGAGCGTGAGCTCGGTGCGGTCGGCCGGCGCGGGCAGCGACTCGAACGCGGCGCGCAGATCCATTCCCGGCCGGTACGGCCCGAGGCGCTGCAGCTCGCCCGCCGGACGCGGCGCCGGCGCCTTGCTGCGCGACGCGAAGAAGCTCGTCCCGGCCCAGATCAGGGCCAGCCCCACTACGGCCGCTCCCGCCGCTCGCCACATACCGGCACTCCCTGCCGCTCGCTTCCGCTACCGCCGCTTCGCCTCCTGCAGCGGTGCGGTGAGCATCGCGCGCTGCACGCCCGACGCCACCTCCGCGAAACCCGTTCCGGTCGCGAGCCAGCGCCGCTGCGCCGCGCCCGCCTGCACCAGATCGCAGTCCACGATGCGCGCGAGCTGGCGCCGCCGGATCGCATCGTGCCGCGCCCGCTGATCGGCGATCGCGGCGGCATCGCGCAGGAGGCGATACTCCACGTACAAGCCGTGGTGATCCGAGTACGGCGACTCGACTACTCTAACATCCGCCGGCAGCAGGTCCAGCGAGCCGAGCACGCCGTCGAGCGGCCACGCGGGCGCCGATGCCGGATAGGTCGCCCACGCCGCGAAATCGCGCACACCAACGCGCGCCGCGTAGAGCACGCGGGCATCGGCGAGCGCGCCGCTCGTGAGAATGTCGTGCGTGCGGTCGGCGGCGAGAAACGCCCGCTCGTGCGTCATGACCGTCGGCACGGCGTTGAAATCGCCGAGCACCACCGTCGTGCGCGAGGGATCCACGATGCGGCGCACCAGATGCGCCGCCTGCGCCTCGCGCTCCGCGAGCGCGAACGCATCGAGGTGCGTCACGAGGATATCGACGGGCGCATCGTGGAAGTCGATGGTGGCGCGCACGAGCCCGCGCGCTTCCCGCGTCAGCCGATCGAGGAGCCCCGCCGCACGCAGCGAGGGCAGGTCGCCGGCAGGCCCCCGGGCGCAGGCATCGGCGTCCTCGTAAAGGCACGCCGCCTGCGCGAGCACGGAATGGCGCACGAGCAACGCGTTGCCGAAACGCGCCTCCAGACCCGGCAAGGTCCGGCGCCAGGTTTCGCCGTAAACCACCGTATAGCGCGCACCCGCGAGCCGTTCGAGCGCGTCGGCGAGGTAGCGCGCCTGGTCGAAGCCGCCGCTGCGCCGCGCCTCGAAATCGACCTCGTTGAGCCCGACCGCATCCGGCAATGCCGCCGTTTCCACGATCGCGGCGGCAATGCCCTCGAGATGACGCTCGACGGTCGCGCGGGTCCGGTAGAAGCCTACGCCCGGCCCAAGGCCGCTGTGCAGATTGAACGTGACGAGCCGCAGGACCGGGCCGGCCGGCGGCGACTCCGCCCCGGCAGCAGCCGTCTCGCCGAGCATCCATGGCGCGCCCGCCGCCAGGCACGAGGCGGACACGAAGCGCTGGCCGAATCCGCTTCCGCTCCGGAGAGGAAAGGACGCGACGACGAGAACGACGAGCGCGGCGGCGAGAGGCTTGAAACGCATGGGCGCGGCGAATGGCCGCGCAGGTTAACCGGGCTTTTCGGTCCTGTCGAGGCGCGCAGGCGACCGTTCGTCGACCGCACAGACACCGAGGGCTTTCGATTTCGAAGCGAAGCCTGCACAATGCAGCCGCCGCAACAGATACCCCGAACCCGACGTGCCCGTTCCCGCTGCCCGCTCCAACCGTCCGATCGCCGTGTGGCTGCTCGTCGTCGCCGCCCTGGTTTTCCTGATGGTCGTGGTGGGCGGCGTCACGCGGCTCACCCGCTCGGGCCTCTCGATCGTCGAGTGGAATCCGATCATGGGAGCGATTCCGCCGCTCACCGAAGCGCAGTGGGAAGCGGAGTTCGAGAAGTACCGCCAGACGCCCGAGTACCGCGAAGTGAACGCGGGCATGTCGATCGAGGCGTTCAAGAAGATCTACTGGGTCGAGTGGTTCCATCGGCTGCTCGGGCGGCTGATCGGCATCGCCTTCTTCGTGCCGCTCGTCTACTTCGCGCTGCGCCGACGCCTTCCCCCGCCGCTCGTGCCCAGGCTCGTCGGCATCTTCGTTCTGGGTGCGCTGCAAGGCGCGCTCGGCTGGTACATGGTGCAGAGCGGGCTCGTCGACGTCCCGCGGGTCAGCCCCTACCGGCTCACGGCGCATCTCGGCGTCGCCGTGCTGATCTACGGTCTGCTCCTCTGGCTCGCGCTGGACCTCATGCGCCTCGCGCCCGCCGATACGCGCCATCGCGGCATCCGCCGCCTCGGCGGCTTCGTCACCGCGCTCGTCTTCCTCATGATCCTTGCCGGCGGTTTCGTCGCGGGAACCAGGGCCGGATTCGTCTTCAACACGTTCCCGCTCATGCAGGGCAGCTTCGTGCCGCCCGGCCTCTATGCGCTCGAGCCGTGGTGGATCAACCATTTCGAGAACGTCGCGACGGTGCAGTTCACGCACCGCATGCTCGCGTACGCGCTGCTCGCCGCGGTGGGCTTCTACTGGTGGTGGGGGATGCAGCTGACGCTCGCGCCGCGCGCGCGTCTGCTGCTGCACGGCCTTCTCGCGGCGACCGTGATTCAAGTCGCACTCGGCATCGCGACGCTGCTCCTGATCGTGCCGGTCTGGCTCGGCGCGCTGCATCAGGCCGGCGCTCTCGTCGTCTTCACCTTCGCCCTCGCCCTCAATCACGCCCTCAAGCCGCGCCTCTGAGCGGCTGACGCGTTCGCTCGCGTCGCGCGCGTTGTCGACCGACCGGTCAGTTTCACGCGCATGAATTCCGCACGATGGAAAGCGACGCACTCGATGCACGTGATTGAGGCGCCATTGGCAGGCGGCGAACCTGAAGAATCTCGAAGTGCCGATGCTGCTGCCCGGCATCCGCGTCAACACGAGCCCGACCGACTACCGCCCGATCGAATCCGTTGCGTCTGGCGCGCTTCGACGGCGAGAAGTACGTGCTCTTCGGCGACGTGATCGGCGAATAGCGCGCCGCGCTCGGGACCGAACGCTCGCATAGGCCGCCGCGAGGCGGCCTATGTTTTTCCGCCGCGGGAATCGTCCAGGCGCCGCGCGCGGGGGCGACGGCGATCGCCTTCGCGCCCGACGGCGCGGCAGGCGGGTGGGGATAGAAACGGTCGCCCGGCGCCTGCCTAAGGCGATGCCGCCGGCTGCGCGGGTACCGGAAACACCTCGCGGATGTCGGCCGGAAGCTGATTGTGCACGTCCTCCGCCTGGCCGCGGCTGATCGCCCGCGCGATCGTCCTGCAGACAGCCGCAAGAAGCTTTCCCGCGCGCGACGGGTCCACGTCGAGCCGCTGCGCGAGCTCGGCTTCCATCGATTGGCGGGTGATGGACTTGTCCGGCCCGGGCGGCAGCGCCCGCAGTGCCGGGTGCAGCAGCGACGGCAGCTGCGATATCAGATCGTTCGCTTCGTCGGCCGTCAGCCGCCGGACCAGCGAAGCCAGCACCGTCTCGAGCGCGCTCCGCGCCTGCTGCGCGCTTTCGAGGCCGCTCTCCTCGCGCACCTGGGCGACCAGCCGCGCGAGCGTCGCCTCCGCGCGGGCGATGCTGCGCCGCCGCGCCGGCAGACGCGGCGATTCCGCCGGCCCGCCTTCCCCTATCTGAGCCTGAACGATGGCGGCGAGCTCCTCGAGCGGCGCCGCCTCGTCGAGGAGCAGATCGTCGAGCGTCACCATGCCGACGACTTGCTGGCCTTCGATGAGCGGGATGCGCCGGATGTTGCGCTCCTGCATGAGGCCGATCGCGTCCTCGAAACTGTCCGAGGGCGTGAGCGTTATCGGGGACGGCGTCATCACTTCGCTGATCGTCGTCGTGCGCGGGTCGAGCGCGCGCCCGAGACCGCGCACCGCGAGGTCGCGGTCGGTAACGATGCCGACTATCCGCCCCTGCTCCTGCACGACGATCGCGCCGATGCGGTTGTGCTCGATCGCCCGCGCGGCTTCCAGCAGGGTGCTATCCGGGTTGAGAACGACGAGGCGTGGCCTTCTGTAGAAGTGCAGTGGCATAGCGCGACTCCTTGCGATTGACCTTCGTCCGATGCGCCCCCCCCTGCGCATCTTCCTTCTTCTGAACCGCCGGCTCCCTCTTGGCCATTCACCATAACCTCCGCGCTGCCGGGTCAAGAATTGGGGAAGGTCCTACTGGACCGAGAAGCTCCCGGTCATCCCATCGGGCGCCCGGAGAAAAAGCGCGCATCCCGGTCATTCGAGATGCACGGTCGACGGCTCTCTTGTTGTGCCCAGCTGTCGGCGTGTAGCCGGCCCGCCCCGGACCATGGCTCCGTGCAGACGGGCACCGGGTTCCCGACAGCGCCGAACCCGCCGTTCGTTCTTTGCCGCTACTTCCGAGGGATTCGGTCGGGATTCCCGGTGCGCGGCGGGTTCGCGTCGCCCTCCGCCTCGAGCGCGCCGGGCGTCACACCGCGCTTCGGTTCGCGCGCTCGCCCGCTCAGGTCGCGGAGTTCCTTCATCGGCTCTCGCCGCAATGCAGGCGCCGCCGTCCTGGCCTCGGCCTCGCCCGTACGATCCGGCGACGGCCTGGTCTCCGGCGCCCGCGGTGCTTCATCGCTCCGCGGCGCGGGCGCCTCGTCGCGCACGCAGCCAACCGCGAGCACAGCGGGTAGAATAAGGAGCGCCACGTGCCGCAGCGGTTGAAAGCGCGTGCTCATCGCGCGCAGCATGCCGACCGAGGCTGCGACCGACAATCGGGAAAGGCTCGCATTCGAGCAGGGCCGCTTGACCCTGCGCGGCCGGACACGTACATTAGCCCGCCTTTGACGCAGTCCGGCAGGGCCGCGGCTCGCCTGCGAAGCACAATGGGGCCATAGCTCAGCTGGGAGAGCGCTTGCATGGCATGCAAGAGGTCGCCGGTTCGATCCCGGCTGGCTCCACCAAATCTCCGCCCGTCGCACCGCGTCCCATACCTCCTTGTCCCCATCGTCTAGAGGCCTAGGACACCGCCCTTTCACGGCGGTAACAGGGGTTCGAATCCCCTTGGGGACGCCAGAGCCACGTAAGCAGGGATCGGCAAGGATGCCGATCTCGCGTCGTGACAGGGAATCCTTTACCACCCGCGAAATCGCCGTAAGCCTTTGCTTTAAGCGCCCGAAAACAAACACGAAGCCGAGCGTCGTGCTCGGCTCAACGGGGCAGTGCCGGTTCA
>DATCLR010000133.1:0-2165 GCA_036563785.1 Burkholderiales bacterium
CGGCTGGATCGTGGCGCTCGCGGACATGCCGCTCGTGCGGCCGGCCACCATCCGCGCGGTGGCCGACGCCATTGCCGCGGGTGCGGCGCTGGCGGCTCCCCGCTATCGTGGCGAGCGCGGTCATCCGGTCGGGTTCGCCGCCGCCTACGGTCCCCGGCTTGCAGCGCTCTCGGGCGACGCGGGCGCACGCGAGATCGTGCGCGCCGAGCGCGAGCGGCTGCGCCTCATCGACTGCGACGATCCGGGCGTGCTGGCCGACATCGATACGGCGCTCGACCTCGAGCGGCTGCGCGAATCGTCCGCGTCGTGATCGCCGCCTGGGCGGTGGCGTTCGCGGCCGAGGGGCCGGCCGTTCGCCGCGCGAACTCCAGCTCCTGGAGGGGCTTCCGAGCTGCTGCCCGCGGCAGGACGCCGGGCGTTCGTCGCTATAATCGGCGCGTTCCCATCCCGAGGCCCCGTCATGACCCGTTTTACCGGCACCGACAAGTACATCGCGACCGAAGACTTGATGATGGCCGTCAACGCGGCCATCACGCTGGAGCGTCCGCTGCTGGTGAAAGGGGAGCCGGGCACCGGGAAGACGATGCTCGCCGAGGAGGTCGCGCGGGCGCTCGACCGGCCGCTCTTCCAGTGGCACATCAAGTCGACCTCGAAGGCCCAGCACGGGCTCTACGAGTACGACGCGGTGTCGCGCCTGCGCGATTCGCAGCTGGGCGATCCACGCGTGCACGACATTCGCAACTACATCGTGCCCGGGGTGCTGTGGCAGGCGTTCGAGTCCGACGTGCCGGCGATCGTGCTGATCGACGAGATCGACAAGGCCGACATCGAGTTTCCGAACGACCTGCTGCGCGAGCTCGACCGGATGGAGTTCTACGTCTACGAGACGCAGCAGCTGATCCGCGCCAAGCACCGGCCGACCGTCATCATCACCAGCAACAACGAGAAGGAGCTGCCCGACGCGTTCCTCCGCCGCTGCTTCTTCCACTACATCCGCTTCCCGGACAAGGAGACGATGGCGCGCATCATCGAGGTGCACTTCCCGGGCATCAAGAAGGAGCTGGTGCGCGAGGCGATGGAAGCGTTCTTCGGCATCCGCGAGCTGCCGGGGCTCAAGAAGAAGCCCTCGACCTCGGAGCTTCTCGACTGGCTGAAGCTCCTGCTCGCCGAGGACATCCCGCCCGAGGCGCTGCACTCCTCGGACACCCACAAGGTCATCCCGCCGCTGCACGGCGCGCTCCTCAAGAACGAGCAGGACGTGCATCTCTTCGAGAAGCTCGTCTTCATGTCGCGCCGGAAGTCCTGATGCAACACCTCGGGGGTCAGGTCTGGTTTGTTGCAGGATGGGGGTCAGGTCTCATTTGTTGCAGCGAGGATGGGGTCAGGTCTGATTTGTTGCACGCGAGACCGCGCAGACTGGACGGTGGAGCGGTTGCAACAAACGAGACCTGACCCCCGCGGTGTTGCAGGGCCCGGTCCTGCAACAAATCAGACCTGACCCCGAAAGCAGAGCGATGCTGATCGATTTCTTCTTCACGCTGAAGGAGTTCGGGCTTCCGGTCTCGATCAAGGAGTTCCTGGTCCTGATCGAGGCGCTGAAGAAGCACGTCGCGTACTGCTCGATCGACGACTTCTACTACCTCGCGCGCACGTGCCTCGTGAAGGACGAGAAGCACTTCGACAAGTACGACCGCGCGTTCGCGAAGTACTTCAAGGGCGTGCTCGCGATCGACGGGATCGTGGCCGAGATCCCGGAGGAGTGGCTGCGGTACATGGCCGAGAAGTACCTCACCGAGGAGGAGAAGAAGCTGATCGAGTCGCTCGGCGGCTGGGACAAGCTGATGGAGACGCTCCGGAAGCGCCTGGAGGAGCAGAAGGGCCGCCACCAGGGCGGCTCGAAATGGATCGGCACCGCCGGCACCTCCCCTTACGGCGCCTACGGCTACAACCCCGCCGGCGTACGCATCGGCCAGAAGGAGAACCGCAACTTCCGCGCCATCAAGGTGTGGGACAAGCGTGAGTTTCGCGACCTCGACGACTCGGTGGAGATCGGCACCCGCAACATCAAGGTCGCGCTGCGCCGCCTGCGCCGCTTCGCCCGCGAGGGCGCCGCGGAGGAGCTCGACCTCGACGGCACCATCAGGAGCACCGCGCACAAGGGCTAT
>DATCLR010000136.1:0-5756 GCA_036563785.1 Burkholderiales bacterium
GCTATGAGGTGCTCGTGCAGCTCAATACGCCGGGCAGCAGAGACGGCCGGGTCGCCGTTTGGCAGGACGGCAAGATCATCGCGGATTGGCAAAATCTGCGATTCAGGGACGTGAGCACGGTTCAGATCGACCAGATCCAGCTCGAGAACGGCGGGCAGGGATCCAGCCAGCAGAACGACAAGTGGTACGACAATCTGGTCATCGCCACCTCGTATATCGGCCCGATGTCGACGGGTGGAGGCGGAGGTGGCGGCGGCCCGGTCGCGCCGCGGCCGCCGACGAACCTCAGGGCGGAGTGACCGCCGCAGCGCCGGACCGCGGCGATGCCCGCGCGATCGCACTAGCGCAGCTGTTGCGAATACGGACCGGCGCCCTTCGTCCCTAGGCGTGGAGCGGAACGCGACGTACGCCCCCGGACAGCGGGGCGCCGCGTGACGGAGGAGCCCTCGTCGCGTTGCTCGGCGGCGTCGCACCGGTGCGCCACGCGACGCCCTTCGGGGGCGCGTCGCTCCGGCTTCGCCAGGCCCCGGCGGGGAAAGCGGACCCCAGCACCCATCCCGCCGCCCGCGCGCGGGCTCCGGGGCACGATCGCGCGGCCCGCGTGGGCGCCGTGCCGGAGTTGACCAGCCGCCCGTCCGCTGCCTAGACTTCCACGCCTCGCGACCAGCACATCGTGGGGCCATAGCTCAGCTGGGAGAGCGCTACAATGGCATTGTAGAGGTCGCCGGTTCGATCCCGGCTGGCTCCACCACCCGAACGGCATTCCTATCGCTCGACCCACATCCGCTCGAATCACCGCACCGCCCTCTCGAGGAGCGCGGCGCGCATGGTGAGCTGATCGGACGACGCCGCACTACGTTCTACCTATCGAGCTCCGTTCTGGCGGCTGCAATCGAGCACGGGCGAAGCGTTAACTCGGGAGTCGCTCTCAGGAACGGTCGACGGCGGAAGCCGGTCGTCACAGTCCGCTATAATCGCGCCTGCTCCTCTCGACAGCTCACAACGTCCCCATCGTCTAGAGGCCTAGGACACCGCCCTTTCACGGCGGCAACGGGGGTTCGAATCCCCCTGGGGACGCCATGCATGGACTCCCCCGCCGCGCGAGTGGGTTTGAGCAGGCACGAGGCGCTCGACGTGCGCCGGCAGCTCATCCGGCCAGCGGAGCGCGGACACGGGCGCCCGGCGCTTCCGGGCGCTAGCGCTCGTACGGCCGCGTGAGCGCCGCTTGTGACAGCGTGCAGCTCGTCGAGCTCGATCGGCGTCGCGCGAGCGTCCCGCAACGTGCGAGCTACGTCACAGCCTCACACCGTCCGCGAAACTAGAATGCGGACGGCCCGTTGCCAGCATAAGAAAAATGACGTCCGTCTACCTCGATGCAGCAATCCCTGACAACGCACGACGACAATCGCTCTACCAGGGCGATCTCTACGTCTACTCTCCTCGCCGATCGGTGCTCGAGTTCGCGCGGTTCGCGCGGCAGATGATCGAAGACGCCTTTCGCGGCCTCGACCCCGAGAAGGCGCAGTACGAGATGCCGGTCGATCAATACGCCGACATCCTCATGAAGCTCAAGCCGGCGTTCATCCACCACCCCGAATCGAAGCGGCACGTCCGTGCGGTGCTCGAGGACTTTGGCTGCGATCCCGAGCTCACGTACTTCGAGGTGCCTAAGATGCGCAGCTCCACGAGCGACGGCTATCTCACCGCCGGAATCGCCTACGCGTGGCATCCGCACCGGGACACGTGGTACTCCGCCGCTCCTTGCCAGATCAACTGGTGGTTTCCCGTTTTCGAGCTCGAGGCCACCAACGCGATGGCATTCCACACGCAGTACTGGTCCAGGCCGATCGAGAACACATCCGCCGGCTATAACTACTACGAATGGAACCAGAAGTACCGCGGCTCGCACATCAAGTCGTTCACGACCAAGGATCCGCGGCCGCTGCCGGCACCGACCGAGCCGGTCGAGCTGGAGCCGCAGCTTCGCCTGCTTTGCCCGGTCGGCGGCATCATCCTATTCTCGGCTGCTCACTTGCACTCGAGCGTGCCGAACACCTCCGGCAAGACGCGCTTCAGCGTGGACTTCCGCACCGTGCACGCCGGCGACCTCGCCGACCGCGTCGGCGCGCGTAACGTCGACTCCGCGTGCACCGGCACGGCGCTGCGCGAATTCAAGTCCGCGGCGAGCCTCGAAGACCTGCCCGCCGACGTGCTCGCGATGTACGAGGACGGCACCGAGGTCGAAGGCGCCCTGGTCTACCGGCCGACCTGACGTTCATGCGGCGAGGCTGATCCTCTGCTCGGCGGGCCGAAAGCGCAGCAGGACCTCGCAGAGGCCGCTGAGCATCGTGAACGCGAGCGTCGTGTTGCCGTCGAGCGGTGCGGCGCCGGCGGCCGATTACACGTCGATCGGCGGCTCCTCGTCGAGCCAGATGGCGTGCCCCGCAAGCCCTTGCGCGCTGGCGGGCAGCGCGTCGGCGCGGCCGTTTGAGGCAGACTGTGCGCGATGAGCGCAGCCCATCGCCAGCGAAGAACGAACGCGTGGCCACCACTCTGTGGCCTCGTGCTGTGCGGTGGGCGCGGAACGCGCTTAGGCGTCGACAAGGGAGCGCTCGACTACCACGGGCGGGCTCAGGCGCACTGGCTTCGAGATCTGCTTGCCGCCGTCTGCGGCGACGCGTTCGTGTCCATTCGTCGCGACCAGCGCGACCACCGCATCTACGCCGGGGTGCCTGCCATCATCGACCGGCCGGGCGCCTACGGGCCGGCCGCCGGGCTCCTCGCGGCCTGGGACGCTGCGCCGGACGCCGCCTGGCTGCTCGTCGCCGCGGACATGCCGCTCGTGGATGCGCCGCTGCTCGCCACGCTCGTGCAGGCGCGGGATCCGACGGCGACGGCCACGGCGTTCCGTCATCCCGACGGCACGCCGGAGCCGCTTTGCACGATCTGGGAGCCGCGCGCCCGGGCGCTCGTGGAAGCGTCGCGCCCGCGCTTCTCGCTGCGCGACGTGCTCGCTGCGGCCGACAGCAAGCTCATCGACCCGCCCGACCCGTCGCAGCTCCGTAGCGTCAACACGCCGGAGGACGACCGGGCGGTGCGCAGCCGACTCGCGCGGCTCGCAGGCGCCCCCCCGCGCTGAAAGGCCGTACCCCGCGCTTCGGCTTGACGCCTCACCCCCGTTGTGCGACATAGCTTCCGGGGCCTACTGATCGTTTATGTAAAACAAGCGCCGCGCTCGCGTCCGGGGCGCGGCCGACATCCGATTCAGCGGCCGACCGAGCGGCCAGGGACCAGACGATGGCGGCCAAGCACGAACCCACGAGTCCCGACGACTCGCCGGCCGACGCCAGTCACCGGACGGGCAAAGTCCGCGACATCCAGGACTATCGAGTCGCGCTCGACACCACGCTGCCGCCCACGCCTCTCAAGGATCTGCTCGCGGCAGGGGGCGCCACCGTCTACGTGCTGTCCGCGGACGACAAGCTGCACGACGTGGTGCGGCGCGCGGGCGGCGGGCAATTCCCGGTCGAGGCGGTGCGGGACTGGGCCGAGCTGCGGGCCGCCATCGACGCCGGGCGGTGTCACATCGCGCTGCTCGACGCCGAGCTGCTCGGCACGAGCCTCGTCCGGCATCTGGACGAGCTCGAGCGCTGCGCCGACCGCCTGGTGACGCTCGTCGCCGCGACTCGCAGCGATTCCGAGCAACTGATCGCGGCCTTGTCGGGGCGCAAGATCCATCGCCTGCTCATCAAGCCGCCCTCCCTCGGCATCACGCGCCTGCTGCTCGAATCCGCCGTCGCCCGATGGCTGCAGCTGCGCGAGCAGGCGGCATCGGCGCCGGCCGTCGCCGACGAGGGCCGCCGTCGCGCGCGGGCGGGCACCGCGAGCGGGCGGCTGCCCACCTGGCTGCTCGCGACGGGGGTCGTTTCGCTGCTGCTCGGCGTGCTGCTCGCCTTCGGCCTCACGCGCTCGCTGTGGCAAGACGAGCCCGAGCGGGGCACGCCCGCGGCGGGCGCCGCCTCGCCCCCTGTTCGGACGGAGGAGGTGAGGGCGCCGGCGATCGCGGCGAGCGCCGTGCTCCCCGTTGCCGAAGGCGACGGGAATGCGGCCCGGGCCGGCACTCCGCCCGTCGCCGGCGATTCCGCGCAGGCCGCTTCGCCCGCCGGAACGGCAGCCGCGCCGCCCGACCGCTTCGTCGACCTCCTCCAACGCGCGGAGCTCGCTTTCGCGGAAGGCCGCCTCGCCGAACCGCCCGGCGACAACGCCCTCGACTACTACCTCACGATTCTCACGGTCGATCCGCAGCACGAGCGCGCCCGCGCGCAGCTGCAGACCGTCGTGAACGCGCTGTTCGCGCAGGTCGAGAGCGCGCTCCTCGCGAACTCGCTCGATGAGGCCGCCGCGGCGCTCGAGCACGTGCGCCGCGCCGAGCCGTCGTCGGCGCGCCTCGTGTTCCTCGAGACCCAGCTGCAGCGCTCGCGGGAGGCGGCGAGCGGCACGGCCGACGCGTCCTCTGCCGGGCGTGCCGCCGCCGAGCTCGATAGCCTGCTGACGCTCGCCCAGGCACGGCTCGAGCGCGGCCAGCTGATCGCGCCCGCCGGCGACAGCGCCCGCGAGTACTGGACGCGGGCCGCCGCGCTGAACGCCAACGACGAGCGCGTGCTCGCCGTGCGCGCGGAGCTCGTGGCCGCCGTGATCGCGTCCGCCGGGACCGCCGCGCGGAACGGCAACGTGCAGCAGGCCGAAGCGCTGCGCGCGGCGGCCGCGGAGCTCGACGCCCCGGCACAGAGCCTGGCCGACATCGATCGGGCGATCGCCGCCGCACGCGCGCGAGTCGTCGCCGACCGACACGCGTCGCTGCTCGAGCAGGGCCGCACGCGTCTCGCGAGCGGCGCGTTGCTGACACCCGAAAACGACAGCGCCCTCTACTACCTGGCGACGTTGCGCGCCGAAAACGCGGAGTACCCGGGACTCGATGCGGCGTGGAGCGAGCTCGAGGCGACGCTCGAGAGCAACGCGCGTGCCGCCTTCACGACGGGCGATTACGCGGCCGCGCAGACGTGGCTCGACGGGCTCGCCGAGGTGGCGCCGACGTCGCCGGCCCTGCGCGTGCTCGCCACCGAGGTGGCCGCGGCACGGCGCCAGCAGGAGTATCTGAGCACCGCCGTGCCGGCGAGCGTGCTGCCGCTGCTCCGGTACCGTCCGCCGCAATATCCCCCGGACGCGCAGCGCGACAACGTGGAGGGCTGGGTGACGCTCGAATTCATCGTGGGCCTCGACGGCCGGCCCCGCGACATCGTCGTGGCAGAGTCCGAGCCGCCCGGCCGCTTCGAGGCGGCGGCGATCGAGGCGGTGGAAGACTATGTCTACGCGCCGTACGAGCTCGACGGGCGGATGTACGAGCGGCGGGTGCGGCTGCGGCTCACGTTCGACCTGCGCTGAGACCGCCTAAACGCCGGCAGGAGCGACTTTCCCGCCAGGACCCTGGGGGGAATGCCTACGGGGTGATCGCGGCCGAGAGGCCGTTTCAATTAGGGGTCCCCCGGGGCTGCGCGTTTTTTGTGCGCCGCCGGCAACATGCTAGCGTAAGTCCATGTTTTAACATAGATTTTCCGGCCGCCCTTGGCGGGCAGCCCCCCGCCGGGTATCCTCCCGGTCAGAACAACATGAGGGCCACCCACCAATAGGTCTTGGGGGCGCGCTGTCAAGCTCAACACTTGATGGAAGCCATGGGTAGTCCCGTCTGTCGGCGGCGG
>DATCLR010000154.1:0-12032 GCA_036563785.1 Burkholderiales bacterium
CAGGCGCTGGTCGGGGCCGGGACGTAGGTCGAACGCAGCCGGTCGGCAGCCGGCGATGGCCGGCCGGATCAGCGGGCGCATCGATCTGCGCTCGAGCGGCGCCGACATCGAGAAGCTGCTCGGCGGCGTCGACGGACACCTCCTGCTCGTCATGCGCGACGGCGCCATCCGCTCCGATATCGTCGAGGCGATCGGCGTCGATCTCGGCCGGTTGCTCGTCGTCGGCGGCCGAGCCGAAGAGCGGACGCCGATCCGCTGCGCATTCGTTGCGTTCGAGGCGAAGGACGGCGTGCTGCGGCCGCAGCCCGTCGTGCTCGACACGCGCGACAGCACGATCACGCTCGACGGGACGATCAACCTTTCAGCCGAGACCCTGGATCTCACGATCCGGTCCTACCCCAAGGACGCGAGCGCGCTCTCCGCGCGCGGCCCCATCGGTATCGGCGGCTCGTTCGCCAACCCGTCCGTCGATGCGAGCGTGAGCGCCGGACGCGGTGCCGCGGCGCTGGCGCTCGGCGCCCTGGTGGGTCCGCTCGCCGCGCTGGCGCCGCTGCTCGAGCCGGGCGTCGCCGAGGACAAGAACTGCCGGAAGCTCCTCGCCGACACCCCGCCCGAGCGCATGCCGCGCGGCGCCGGAAGCGGGAAGCAATAGCCCGCCGTCGATCCCCGCAACCCGGCGCTGCCGGCCGTGCGACGGCTCAGATGACGCGCGAGTACGCTCCGGTCCGCTGCTCCCGCAGGTAGCGGTCGAACACCATGCAGATGTTCCGGATCAGCAGCCGCCCGCGCGGCAGCACCTCGAGCCGCTCGTCCGTGACCCGAATGAGCCCGTCGCGCTCCATCGTCCGGAGCTCGCCGAGCTCCGTGCGGAAGTACTCTCCGAAATCGATTCCGTATTCGGCTTCGACATCGCGCCGATCGAGCGCGAAGTCGCAGATCAGCCCCATGATCACGCGCCGGCGCAGGCGGTCGTCCGCGTCGAGCGCCACACCGCGGAATATCGGCAGGCGGCCGGCGCGAAGCGCCGCATCGTACGCCTCGATCGTCTTCATGTTCTGACTGTAGGTGTCGCCGATCCGCCCGATGGCGGTGATCCCGAGGCCGACGAGATCGCAGTCGGCGTGCGTCGAGTAGCCCTGGAAGTTCCGGTGCAGCGTGCCGCGGCGCTGTGCCTGCGCGAGCTCGTCGTCGGGCCGCGCGAAATGGTCCATACCTATGTAGACGTATCCCGCGCCGGTGAGGCGCTCGATGGTGAGGCGCAGGATCTCGAGCTTCACGGCGGGCGAAGGCAGCTCTTCGGCTTTGATCTGCCGCTGCGTCTTGAAGAGCGCCGGCATGTGCGCGTAGTTGAAGACCGACAGCCGGTCCGGTCCGGCGGCGATGACGCGCTCCAGCGTGCGCCCGAAGCTCTCGACCGTCTGCCGCGGCAGCCCGTAGATGAGGTCCATGTTGATCGAGCGGAATCCGAGCGCGCGCGCCGCGTGCAGCACGCTCAGCGTCTGCTCCTCGCTCTGGATCCGGTTGACCGCGCGCTGCACCGCGGGATCGAAGTCCTGCACGCCCATGGACAGCCGGTTGAAGCCGAGCTCGCGCAGCAGCTCGAGCGTGCCGGGCCGGATCTCGCGCGGATCGACCTCGATCGAGTAGTCGCCGGCGTCGTCCTCCCGCAGCCGGAAGGCGCGCCGGAGCGCGCCCATGAGCGCACGCATCTCGTCGTGCGAGACGAAGGTCGGCGTCCCGCCGCCCCAGTGCAGCTGCTCGACCGGACGCTCCCGGCCGAACAGTTCCGCCTGCAGCTCGATCTCGCGGTGCAGCGCTTCGAGGTAGGGCGCGGCGCGGCTGCGATTCTTCGTGATGATCTTGTTGCACGCGCAGTAGAAGCAGACCGTGGCGCAGAACGGCAGGTGCACGTAGAGCGAGAGCGGCGCGCCCTTCCCTTCGGCGCCGCTGCGCCCCGCCGCCGCGCGATACTCGGCCTCGCCGAACGCCTGATGGAACTGCACCGCGGTCGGGTACGAGGTATAGCGCGGTCCCGTGCCGTCGTAGCGGCGTATCAGCGCCTCGTCGAATACGATCTCCTGGGACGCCATCACTGCACCTTCCGCGGCCGGAACTGCGAGTCGATGCCGAGCTTCGGCCACAGGGCATCCACGCGCCGGCGCACCTCTTCGCTCATCTCGATCGGACGCCCCCAGGTCCGCGTCGTCTCCTGCGGCCACTTGTTGGTGGCGTCGAATCCGATCTTGCCGCCGAGGGACGGCGCGGGGCTCGCGAAATCGAGGTAATCGATGGGCGTGTTCTGGACGATCAGCGTATCGCGCGCGGGATCGACGCGCGTGGAGAGCGCCCACACCACGTCGCGCCAGTCGCGCACGTTGATGTCGTCGTCCGTGACGATCACGAACTTGGTGTACGTGAACTGCTGCAGGTACGACCAGATGCCGAACATGATCCGCCGGGCGTGACCCGGGTAGCGCTTGCGGATGCTGACGCAGGCGACGCGGTAGGAGCATGCTTCCGGCGGCAGGTAGAAATCGACGATCTCCGGGAACTGCTTCTGCAGGATCGGAACGAAAACCTCGTTCAGCGCCACCGCGAGCACCGAGGGCTCGTCGTAGGGCGAGCGCCCCATGTAGCTCGAGTGATAGATCGGGCGCGCGCGATGCGTGATGCGCTCGATGGTGAAGACGGGGAACGTGTCCTGCGCGTTGTAATAGCCCGTGTGATCCCCGAACGGGCCCTCGACCGCCGTCTCCCCCGGATAGATGTAGCCTTCGAGCACGATCTCCGCGCTCGCGGGGAGCCAGAGCGTCCCCGAGCGATCGGGAATCACGTCGCTGCGCTCGCCGCGCAGCAGGCCGGCGAACTCGAACTCCGAGAGCGTGTCCGGAATGGGCGTGACCGCCGCGAGGAGCGTCGCCGGATCCGCGCCGATGACCACCGCCACCGGAAACGGCCGGCCGGGATACGCCCTCTGGAACTCCCGGAAGTCGAGGGCGCCGCCGCGGTGCGGCAGCCAGCGCATGATCACCTTGTTGCGATCGAGCAGCTGCTGCCGGTAGATCCCGATGTTCTGCCGCTCCTTGCAGGGCCCCTTGGTGATCACGAGCCCGAAGGTGATGAGCCGCCCGGCGTCTTGCGGCCAGCACTGCGGCACCGGCAGCGTGCCGATGTCCACCTCCGACCCCTCCATGACGCACTCGCGGCACGGCGCGTCGTCGAGGAGCCGGGGGTTGAAAAAGAGGAGCCGGCGGAAGTCGGGAAACGTGCGCAGCGCCTCGCGCAGGTTGCGCGGGACCTGCGGGTCGCGCAGGAACGCCAGCATCTGCCCCACCTCGCGCAGCTCCTCGACCGATTCCCGGCCGAGCGCGAGCGCGATGCGCCGGCTCGAACCGAAGAGATTGCCGAGCAGCGGCATGCGCGCGCCGCGCGGCCGCTCGAACAGCAATGCCGGTCCCCCCGCGCGCAGCGCACGCTGGCACACCTCGGTGACCTCGAGCACCGGGTCGATCGGGATGGCGGTACGCTTCAGTTCGCCCCGGCGTTCGAGATCGTCGACGAATTCCCCCAGGCTCCGGTAAACCATGGGCGGCACTCTAGCCCCCGGGCGCCCGCCGATACTTGACCCACGTCAATGATCGGGCCGCAGGCATCCCTACGATGCGCCCCGATGTCGCCCCCGGGTCCCCTCGATGTCCTCCGTGTGCCGTTGCGGCTGCTGCCCGCGGAGCTGCAGGCCCGCGCATTCGCCGCGGCGGCGAACCACCTGCTCCGCGGGCAGCCGCTGCGCGAGCGCCTGGACGAGCTCGACGGCCGTGCAGTGGCGATTCACGTCCGGGACGCGGCCCTCACGCTCTGTTTCGGCATACGCGGCCGGCGGCTGGTTCCCGCCCGCGGTCCGGCAACGGTCACGATCCGCGGCGATCTGCGCGACTTCGCCGCGCTCGCCGCGCGCGACGAGGATCCGGATACGCTTTTCTTCCAGCGGCGCCTGTGCATCGAAGGCGACGTCGAGACGGGAGTGCACCTGAAGAACCTGCTCGACGGTCTCGAGTACGACTGGCCGGCCCACGTGCGGGCGGTGCTGCCGCCGTCGCTGGCGCAGGCCGCCCTGGTAATCGTGCGTCGCCTGTGCGGGCGCCCCGCGCGGCATGAACCTTCCCGGCTCAGTTGTCGTTGACCCACTCCATCCCGGCCTGCCCGTACCAGTGGCCGTTGCACAGGCCGTACGGGGCATGCCGTGCCAGCGCCCTGAGCGCGGCGCGCGTGCCGATCTCGCCGGCCATCGCCGCCCGGAACGTGCGCACCACCTCCTCGGTGCCTTCGGGCTGCGGGGCAACGCGGAGCACGTCCACGCCGAGCGCACGCATGTCCTCGATCGCACCCACGAGCGCGTACAGGCGCGCCGAGAGCGTCTGAACGCCGTTGAGCCTCAGGAAGGGCTCCTGCTCCTGGGTCGAGAGCAGCAGACCCGCGGGGTAGTCGCGGCAAACGAAGCCGCACTCGTCCTTGCCGCGATTGTGCGCGCGCGCCGTGAAGCAGCGCGCCGAATGCGACAGCGGGAGCGGCCCGAAGGCGTAGACCTCGGTTTCGACGCTCTGCGGACGCTCGGCGAGCAGCGCCCCGAGCGCCGCACGATCGAGCTCGACCGGCGCCACCCAGCGCCGCGCGCCGGCGCGGGCGAGCACCGCGAGGGTGTGCGCGTTGTACACGTTGATGCCCGGCCCGGCCACGAACGGCACGCGCCCGGCGGCGAGGTTCACGGCGCCCATGTCGTTCGCCTCGACGACGAACGTGCCGTTGTGCACGATGCGCCGCACATAGGATATCTCCGACTCCGCCTCGAGCAGCGCCAGGGTCGACAGCACGACCTCCTTTCCGGCGTCGGCGAGATCGGCGGCGATGGCGAGCCAGTCCTCGCGGCGCAGCTCGCGCCGCTTCGAGCACACGGTCTCACCGAGGTAGACGATGTCGACGGGCCATTCGGCTGCGGCCCGATAGAACTCGAATACCGCGTCCCGCGCCCAGAAGTAGAGGATCGGCCCGAGCGCGAGCCGCATGCCGCGGCCGGCCTGCTGCGCGTGCGTCACTGCCACGGACGGTGATACGCGCCGAGCGTGTGGCAGCTCCCCTCCGACAGCCGGTCGAGCGCCGCGATCCATTCGGTCCGCACCGCAAAGCGCTCCGGATCCGCCAGGCAGGCATCGAGCGCCGCGCGCAGCACGCGCGTCGTCTGCGCCACGTAGGCCGGGCTGCGCTGGCGGCCCTCCACCTTGATCGCCGCCACACCGGCCGTGACGAGCTGGGGCAGGATGTCGAGGACGTTGAGGCTGGTCGGCTCCTCGAGCGCGTAGAACGTGTGCTCGCGCACCTCGAACCGGCCCTTGCAGAGCTGCGGATAGCCCGCGCGCTCGGTTCCGCGAAATACGTCGACCAGCACGCCGTTCAGTCGCACGCGCCGCCCCTCCGGCACCTCTTCCCACGACACCGCCTTCGCCGGCGAGCACACGCCGCTCATGTTCGGCGACTCGCCGGTCGCGTAGGCCGACAGGCTGCAGCGGCCCTCCACCATCACGCACAGGCTTCCGAAGCCGAACACCTCCACTTCCACGTCGACGCGGTCGATGAGCGCGCGCACCTGCGCGAGCGAGAGCACCCGCGGCAGCACCACCCGACGGATGCCGCATTCGCGCGCGTAGAACCCGATCGCCTGGTGATTGGTGGCGGATGCCTGCACGGACAAATGCAAGCGCTGCCCCGGATGGCGCTCGGCGCAGTAGCGCAGGAGCCCCAGGTCCGCGAGGATCAGCGCATCGGCCCCGAGGGCGACCGCGCCATCGACCGCAGCGCACCAGCGGGACCATTGGGTCTGCGACGGGTAAGTGTTGATGGCCAGGAAGACGCGCACGCCGCGTGCGTGGGCGTAGTCGATCGCGGCCGGAATCTCGTCGGGCGAGAAGTTGAGCCCGGCGAAGTTGCGCGCGTTGGTGGCGTCGCGAAAGCCGAGATAGACGGCGTCCGCGCCGTTGTCGACGGCGGCCTTCAGTCCCGGCAGGTGCCCCGCCGGACAGACGAGCTCCACCCGCCTCCGACCGCCGCTCGCCCGCATCTGCGCTTCCATGCGCGACAACATAGGCCGTCTCGACGTTCGAGCGTTTGACGCAGATCAAGCAGTGCCCTGGTCGCAACGGCCGCCCGTTCGCGCCGCGCTCATGCGTTCCGGCAAGCGGCGACGTCGGGCTTCGGACCCGGCTCTACCGCGAGGCGCAGCTCAATGGCTGGTGCCGGCCGAGCGCGTGATCTTGTTGTGCACGTTGTACTTGCCGGACGGCTTGCGCATGGGAAGGCGCTTCACCACCTCGAATGTCGCCGCGTCGTACACGACGAGCTCGCCGTCCATTTCCCATATCGAGACGAGCGCGTACCGGCCGTCGCGGGTGAACTCGACGTGCGCCGCGGTCTTGCCCGGGGCCGGCCGCAGCTGCCGTACGACCGCGAGCGTGCGCTTGTCGATCACCGTCAGGGTATCGCGCTGCGCGCTCATCATGTTGTCCGCCCAGGCATACGGGGTATTCTCGTGCGAGCGCAGGAAGAAGCCCGGACCGAGCGTCTCGATGCGCTCGATGGTCCTCCACGACCGCATGTCCACGATCGAGATCGCGTTTCGCCGGAGGTTTGGCGCCGCGAGCACCGGGGCGCCCTCGTAGTCCCACACGATGCCGGCACCGAGATGCGGCATGCCCGGCAGGTCGACGGTGGCGATGCGCTTTCGCTGGTCGAGACTCACCACCTGCCCCTTGTCGCCGTCGCGCGCCGCGCCGATCAGGTGCGCGTAGCTCGGGTCGAAGAAGAAATCGTCGATGTAATCGTCGAGCCGGATCCGCCGGACCGGGAACGCGCGCGGAGATGCCGGCGCGTCGTCGAGACGCGAGTCGCGCGCCGTGTCGTCGTGCGCCGGCGGCGCCTTCTCGCCGTACGGTATCTCCCAGACTTCCGGAATGTCTTTGAGCGCGGCAATGAAGCTTCTGCGCGGCGCCGCGTCGTACACCGCGGAGACGCGCGAGCTGCGGCCGGCGTCGTCCGCGACCGCAATCGTTTCGAGTGGCGTGAGATCGCGCGCGTCCAGCACCACCAGCGTGTGCGGCAGGTAGTTCGCCACCATCACGTAGCGGCCGTCGGCCGAGACGGCGAGATTGCGCGTGTTGATGCCCGCGCGAATCTCGGCGATGTAGCGCAGGTTCCAGAGGTCGTACTTCGAGATCCAGCCGTCGCGCGAAGCGAAGTAGACGTAGCGCCCGTCGGGCGAGAACTTGGGTCCGCCGTGCAGCGCGAAGCGTGTCGGAAAGCGCGCGAGCGGAACGAAGCGGTCGCCGTCGAGGATCGTCACGTGGTGATCCCCGAGCTCGACCACGACGAAGAGATTGAGCGGATCGGCGCGGAACTGCGGCCGGTTTGGAAGCCGTTCGCCGGGCTGCACGTGCAGCACGCGCGAAGCGCGCATCTCGGCTACGCCCCAGCGCGGCATCTCGGGCGGCGGACGGTAGATCAGCTCGGTGAGCCGGGCGATCTCCTCGCGCGAAAGCTTGTCGCCGAAGCCCGGCATCTGGGTGGCGGCGCGCCCCTCCGCGATGACGCGCGCCGCCTCCTCGCGCTTCAAGCGCCCGAGATTCTCGGGCAGCAAAGCCGGGCCCATGCCGCCGAGCCGCTCGGCCCCGTGACAGGATGCGCAGTGCTCCGCATAGATGGCCTCAGGCGTCGGCCCTGCGAACGCGGGAACGGACGCAAGCGTGAGAAGCAGCAGCCACCCATGCGCACCGGGGCACGGCGCCGCACGCCCGGACGCCGCACGCCGCAGAGCCCGGGCGCGCGCTCTTGCGCGCTCGCGTTCACGTTTCCTCATCGGCGCTCATCCATGCTCGATCATCGCGGGCGGCGGCTGTACGGCGTGACGGCGAGCCGCGCGCGCCCGGGCTCGACGCCGATCTCCTCGTCCGTCAGGTAGCAGGCCGGATCCTCGGCCCACGGATCGCCCGTGAGCTGCTGCGCCCGCACCCGTGTGTTGCCGCCGCAGATCGCGAGGTACCGGCAGGCGCCGCAGCGTCCGGTCACCGGGCGCGGCTGCCTCTTCAGCCCGGCCATCAGCGGATCGGACGTGTCCGTCCAGATCTCCGAGAACGGACGCGTGCGCACGTTCCCGAGCGTGTAGTGCCACCACATCGTGTCCGGATGCACGTTGCCGAGGTTGTCGATGTTGGCGACGTTGAGCCCGGACGCGTTCCCGCCCCATTGCCGGAGCTTCGCCTCGATGTGCGCCGCGCGCTCCGGGAAGCGCCGGCGCACCCAGAGCAGCAGGTAGACGCCGTCGGCGCCGTTGTTGCCGGTCACGAACTCGTGCGGCTCCCCGCGCTCGAGATACTCCCAGCAGGTCTCGAACAGGAGATCCATCGCCGCGCGGGTCGTCTGCAGCATGGCGTCGTCCTTGCGGTTGACGTTGCCGCGTCCCGCGTAGTTCAAGTGCGAGAAGTAGAACTTCTCGACGCCCTCGCGCTCCATGAGCGCGAGCAGCGCCGGCAGGTCGTGGGCGTTGTCCTGCGTCATGGTGTAGCGCAGCCCCACCTTGATCCCCCGCGCACGGCACAGACGCAGGCCGCGCAGCGACGCATCGTAGGCGCCGGCGCGCCGCCGGAAGCGGTCGTGCGTGGCGCGCATACCGTCGATCGAGATGCCGACGTAGTCGTAGCCGACCGCCGCGATGCGATCGATGCTGCTCTCGTCGATCAGCGTGCCGTTCGTGGAGAGCCCGACGTAGAAACCCATCTTCTTGGCGCGGCGCGAGATGTCGTAGATGTCCGGGCGCAGCAGCGGTTCGCCGCCCGAGAGGATCAGCGCCGGAACGCCGAACCGCCTGAGATCGTCCAGGACCCGGTACACCTCCTCGGTCGAGAGCTCGCCGGGGAAATCCCTGTCGGCCGAGATCGAGTAGCAGTGCTTGCAGGTGAGATTGCAGCGGCGCACCAGGTTCCAGATGACCACGGGCCCCCGCGGCCGGCGTTTCGGCTCGAGCGGCGTCGGTTGCCGCAGCTCCTGCATGTACTGTGTGATCCGGAACATGCCGCCTTCGCCCTCACCTCTCGGTCGTCCCGACGCCGCGCGTTTCGAGCCGCACCGTCCGCTTCTTTTCGACAGACGCCGCGTGCCCGGCGCGCATCGTTCCGGCGACCCTGCTCGTCATCCGGCGAGCCGGAGTCCGGTTTTCTTCAGTATGCGCGTGCTGTAGAGCACGGCGTGCCCGCGGTCGTCCTCGCCGATGAGCCGCGCGATCTCCGCCACCTTCGCCTCCACCTCCTCGCGGCTGCGCCCATGCACCATGGCGAAGAGGTTGTACGGCCATTCGGGCAGGAGCCGCGGCCGGTGGTAGCAATGGCTCACGAAATCGAGCGCGCCGATCGTCCGGCCGAGCGCCCGCACCTTGGCATCCGGCACGTCCCACACGCTCATGCCGTTAGCGCGGTAGCCGAGCGCATAGTGGTTCGGCACCGCCCCGATACGGCGGATGACGCCGTCGGCGAGCATACGCTCGATCCGGCGCATCACCTCGGCCGCCGGAAGGCCGAGCTGCGCGGCCACCGCGTGGTACGGGCGCGGCACGAGCGGCAGCCCCGCCTGCGTGGCGGCAATGATCGCGCGGTCGACGGCGTCTATGCTCATGCTTCGAACCTGAGACCGATGTAGAACTCTTCGAGCTTCGGGAGGTTGTAGACGCGGCAGCCGGTCGCCTGCTCGATCTCGCGAATCACCTCCCCGACGCGCTCCGGCGTCTCGGTCGCGAGCACGAACCACATGTTGAACGCGTGCTCGCGCGCATAGTTGTGCGCCACCTCGGGAAACGCGTTCACCGCCGCCGCGACCTCCTCGAAGCGCTCCGGCGACACGCGCATCGCGCAGAGCGTGAGCGCGCCGCCGAGCCGTTCCGCGTGGTACATCGGCCCGAAGCGGCTGAGGACGCCTTCGGCGAGCAGCCGCTCGATGCGCGCGAGAAGCTGTTCCTCGGTGAGGCCGAGGCGCTCCGCCGCCTCCGCATACGGTCGTTCGCTTACCGGAAACCCGCCTTGCAGCCGGTTCACGATCGCACGATCAACGGCATCGAGTGCCGCCCCGGCTGCGCCGCGGCCGCTGCCTGACGAGTCCCGCTGGGAAAGGCCGCCCACCGGCTCTACCCGCTCAGTCGCGCTCATGCTGGCTGCCTCTCCGGCCCGGCGGCGCCCCGGTTCCTGCGCTCGCGTCCCGCTTCGACCGCACCGTTCGGCCGTAACTGGCGCCGCACTGCTTGAAGCGCCGCCGGCTGAAGAGCACCGCGTGCGGAAAGGCGCCGAGGCCGCATTGCTCGATCAACTGCGCGATGCGCGCCTCCACCCTGGCCCGATCGCGCCCGTGGATCATGCAATAGAGGTTGTACGGCCACACGGGAAGGCTCCGTTCCCGGCGGTAGCAGAGCGTTACGAACGGAAACGCGGCGATCCGCTGCCCGTAGACCGCCGCCTCGTCGTCCGGCACGTCCCACACCACCATCGCGTTGGCGCGGTAACCGACTTCGTGATGGCGCACGACCACGCCGAAGCGGCGGATCACGCCGACCAGTTTGAGCCGGCTCAGGCGCTCGATCACCTCCTCCTCGCTCATGCCGATCGGCGCGCCGACGTCCGCGTACGGCCGTTCCGTGAGCGGCAAGCCGTCGCGCAGCGCATCGAGCAGCAGCCGGTCGGCACCGTCGAACGGCGAAACGCGCGGCGGCGCAGCGAATACGGCGGTTATGTCCATTCGAGTCTGAACCCGAGGTCGACGTGGTAATCCTCGATCATCGGCAGCCGGTGCACCGCGAGGCCCGTGCGCGCCTCGATGTCGGCGAGCGCCGCCTCGAGCGCGGCTTCGTCCGGCGCCGTCATGACGAACCAGAGATTGAGCTCGTGCTCGCGCTCGTAGTTGTGATTGACGCCGGGGTGCGCGCTCACGGCCGCCGCGACCTCCTCGAGCCGCTCGGGCGGCACGGTCATCGCGGCGAGCGTGCTCGCCCCGAGCGCGCGCGGCCGGAGCACCGCGCCGATACGGCTGATCGCGCCCTTCGCGATGAGGCGCTCGAACGCCGCGACCACTTCGGCCTCCGAGACGCCGCACTCTCGGGCGATGTCCGCGTACGGGCGCGCGGTCATTGGAAAGCTGTGCTGATAGTCGTCGAGCAGCCGGCGCTCGAGGGGGCTGTAGATCGAAGTTTCGGTCGCGGCGCTCATTGCCCGATCCGATGCGCGCGTGCGCTGAAGAAGATGCCGCTCGGCGCGTCCGCGTCGAGCGCTGCGACCGGCGAGAACGTCGCGGTGTCGTACACCAGCACGCGCCCGTCGTCGCGCGCCGAGAGCCAGACGACCTCTCCGCGCGGCGAGAATTCCATGTGCAGCACCGCCCTCCCGGGCTTCAAGGTCTTCACGACTTCGCGCGTGCGCGCATCGATGACCTGCACGGTGTCGTTGTGCGGCGGCGCGAAGTTGACCCACACCTGGCGGCCGTCGGGACGCGCGATCACGAACACGGGCTGTCCGGCGACCGCGATGCGCCCGGCTTCGCGCCACGTGCGCATGTCGATGACGAGCACCTCGTTGCGTCCGACCGCCGGCACGAATGCGGTGTCGCCGGCCATCGCCCAGTAGTCGAGGTGCGGCATCTTGTACACCGGCAGCTTCTGTTGCCCCCGGCCGTAGTCGGGGAGAATGCGGCGTACACCGGCATCGAGATCCCAGAGGTCGAGCAGCGCGAGCCCGTCCTCGCCGAAGAGACCGGCGATGTAGTAGCGCCCGTCGGGCGTCACGGTGCCGTCGTAAGGCTGCAGCCCGACGCCGCGGAACCTGCGAATTTCCGGTTCGGCGCGGCGCCGCAGGTCCGCCACCCAGATCTCGCCGGCGTCGTAGAGCGCGAACACGAAGCGCTGCTCGGGCGCGTCCACCAGCCCTACCACCTTCGACCGCCGTCCGTTCGGACCGTAG
>DATCLR010000166.1:0-15889 GCA_036563785.1 Burkholderiales bacterium
ATAGAAGCCCGCCCCTTTTCCGCCGAGATACACCCGCGCGAATCCGGCGGCGAGCAGGACCACGGCCGCGATGCCGTACGTGAGATCGATCCGGAACAGCCGCGCGACGTGCGGTGCCGCGAGGCCGGGTCGGACCAGGGCCCATTCGGCGACCAGTACGGCGACGATGGTGAACGCGGCGAGATGGTGCAGGTAGGCAAGGGCGGCATCGAGCATCATGGTTGGCTTCTCCGTGGGTTGGAACGCGCAACGATTGTGGGCAGCTGCGTTTTTGACATTGTCAAGATAGCGTAGGTGGCAAACTTGACGATGTCAAGATAAAATCGTTCCCATGGCACGACGCAACCGACGAGTCCCGAAGGCGCCGGCGCGCCGCCCGCGGGCCGGCGAGACCTACCATCACGGCGCGCTGCGCGAAGCCCTGCTCGCGGCGGCGGAAGCGTTGCTCCTCGAGCAGGGGGTGGAGCACTTCACGCTGCGGGAATGCGCGCGGCGCGCAGGCGTGTCGCACGCTGCGCCTGCGCACCACTTCGGCGACGTGCGCGGCCTGCTCTCCGCGTTCGCCGCGATCGGTTTCGAGCGCATGGTGGCGCTGATGCGGCGCTACCGCGCCGAGGCTTCGCCGGCCGCGGCGGCGCAGCTGCGCGCCGTCGGGCAGGCCTACCTCGATTTCGCGGTCGCGAACCGCGCGCACTTCCAGCTCATGTTCCGGAGCGACCGGCTCGATCGCGAGAACCCCGAGCTGAAGTCGGCCGGCCAGGCGGCGTTCGACGAGCTGCGTCAGGCGATGGCGGCGTTCCAGCGCGAGTACGGGCCCGCGGATGCCGATCTCGCGCCGCGGCTGCTGCTCGCATGGTCCGTCGTGCACGGGTTCGCGACGCTCCTCCTCGAGAACCAGCTCGACGTCTTTCGCGCGGGACGCAGCATGGCGGCGTACGCCCGCACCGCGGGCGCGGACATCCTCGGACTGCTGGGCGCGGGGTTGATGGTCCCCTCGCCGGAATGAACGGGACGATGCGCGCCGAGGTCAGGCCTGCCCGGCCTCGGGCGTCTTGCCGCGGTCGCTCAGCGTGCATAGAGAGGCGATCAGCGCCACGGCCGCGGCCTCGATACGCAATATGGCGTCGCTCAAGCGCACGATTGCCGCGCCGCAGTCACGCAGCCGCTTCACCTCGTCGTCGACCAGGCCGCCTTCGGGTCCGATGAAGAGCGCGTAGCGCGCGGTACGCTCGACATCGAGGCTGCCGAGCGGCACGGCATCCTCGGAAGGATGGGCGAGCACCAGCCGAGCGCCCTCGGCGCGCGCGCCCGCGATCGCCTCCTCGAGCCCGACCGGCGGCGACAGCTCCGGCACGTACGCGCGCCGGCTCTGCTTGCAGGCCTCGATGCAGACCCGGAGCCAGCGCTCGCGCGCGCGCTCGCCCGCCTCGACCACGCTGCGCTGCCAGCGCACGGGAACGAACCGCGAAATGCCGAGCTGCGTCGCCATCTCGAGCAGCACCGCCTGACGGTCGCCCTTCGGGATCGCGCTGTAGAGGTCGATGCGCGGCGCGGGAGGCGGCGCGTGCTCGCGCCGTGCGATTTCCACGCGCACCTCGGTGCGGCCGAGGGCGGCGATGCGTCCGCGGGCTAGGGTTCCGCGGCCGTCGAAAAGCGCGATCGCGTCGCCGCGCCGCAGGCGCTGCACGGAGACGTGATGCGCTTCCGGTCCCACGAGCACGAGGTCGCCCTCGGCGGCCGCCGCGGAATGGTAGAAGAGCGGTTCGGGAATCGGAGCCATATCACCCGCCCGCGCGATACAGATCGTAGCGCACGAGCTTCCCCGGATAGGCGGCGATGCGGCCGGGCGCGAGCGGCGGCGCGTCGAGCGGGCGCTTGACGACGACGCGCTCGCGTGCACAGGCCCGCGCCACTTCGAGCAGCTCGATATCGTTTCCCCCCGGCCCGGCGAGCAGCCGCAGCAGACGCATCTCCTTGCGCGTTGCCGCGGATTTCTTGCGCTTCGGCGGGAACAGCGGGTCGAGGTAGATCGTGTCCGCCGCCGCGAGCGCGGGAATGAGCTCGCGCGCGTCGCCCGTGTGCCACTCGGGATTGCCGGGCGGAAGCCGTCCGGCGGCGCGCGCCCGCACGAGACCATCGTGCGCGAGGGCCGAAACGATCGGGTTGCGCTCGATGGCCACGACTTCGTGGCCCAGCATGACGGCGTGCACGGCGTCGCGGCCGAGGCCTGCGGTGGCGTCGATCACGCGCCGTTCTCCGGGGCCCAGGGCGCGGCGAAACGGATCGCGCCCGGTGCCGGCGCGAAAGCGGCGCAGCTCCGCGGCCGTGTAGTCGACGCGCAGCCGCGCGCTGCTCGCGGCGTCGTGCAGCTCGAGGCCGTCGGCGGTCTGCACGAGTACGAGCGCCGCATCGCGGCAGCCCGGCTCGCGAAACGGGAGCGCCAGTGTCGCCGCCAGCGCGACAGCCGCCTTGCGGGTCGCGGGCGAGTCCCAGGTGACTACGACCGCTTCAGCAGCGGGTGCGGCAGGGGTTCGTGCGGCGAGGTGATCCACGCCCCCGAGCATAACACCCGGGCCGCCGGGCGGGGACGCGCGAGGCGGTCAGGGGAAGGGCGAGGGAACGGTCGGATCGATACCGCGCGCATCAGCCTCGGGATGACGGCGAACCAGCCGCGATATCTCTACGATGCGATCGCGCGGCACGTCGACGATCAGGAGCACCTTGCCGTGCGCGATCTCGTCGGCGAACGCTTCGAGATGGGTATTCGGCGTGCTCGAGCCGATGATGCCCGCGACTCACACGCCCATGATCGCGCCGAGCACGGCCATGATCAGCACGATGCCGAGGCTCATCCCGAGCTCCGTCGGCGGGAAGAGCAGAATCAGTCCGCCCGCGACCGCGCCGGTGACCGCTCCGGCGAGCAAGCCGAGCCCGGCGCCGTGCACGGCGTCGCTCTTCTGCAGCACCGTGGCTTCGGGAAGATCCCGAAGCGGCGTCCCTTCCTTCGCGAGCACATGGATGTGCCTCGCATCGATGCGTGCGAGCAGCAGTTCCTTGAATACGGTGCGCGCCCGCTTCACGTCCGGAAGCAGAAAGTACATGCGTCGGCGCATATGCAATCCTTTGCGTTCGCCTGAAGGTCAACGTTCGACTCGACGGGCCGGTCGAAGTTCGGCGCAACGCGCGCGCCGCGGCCGTTCTGTCGTCGGCGAACGACGCGGGCATTCCCCCATTATCCGAACCGCCCGGAAAGCACCGGAGTCGAACCTGACCGAGGAGACAATCGTCGTACTCGACACAAGGAGGTCGTCACATGAAGTTCCGTTACATCGTGATCGCCGGCGTCATGTCGTGCTCGCTCGGCTCCCTGGCCTGGGGACAGGGCGCGCAGGAGCAGACGCCGCCGTCACCGCCGCAGCAAGGACAGAGCGTGCAGTCGGGCGGACAGGCCCAGGGTATGCCGTCGAGCCGGGACGAGGTCGTGCGCCAGGTGCAGCAGACGCTGAACGACCAGGGCTTCAACGCGGGACCGGTCGACGGGAAATGGGGCCCGAAGACGCAATCGGCGGTGAAGAACTTCCAGCAGGCGAAGGGCCTTCAGCCGACCGGCGAGCTCGATCAGGAAACGCTGGCGGAGCTGAACATCGAAGGGCAGGGCGCCGTGAGCCGCGGTGAGGCGGGTCAGCCCGGGGCCGGCACAGCCGCCGGCGCGGCGGAGAAGCCGGAGCAGGGTCAGCAGCCCGGCGGGATGCAGGAAGAAGAGCCGGCCGGGCAGACGCGCTGAGGCATAAGTATAGGATCGTCGAATGGCGGGGCAATGCCCCGCCATTTTTTTGTGCTTTGCGAGTGGCCCCACGATTCGCAGGGGAGTGGACTGCGGGTGCCGTCGATCGCGGTAGACTAGCTGCGATCGGCTCGACGACAGCTATGAAGCTCGCTTCGTGTTCGACGAAGGCAAGAGGAGGAGGTGTGCCATGAGCGTTCGGGGGCGCCGCCTCGGCATGGCTGCCGCGTTGCTGTTCGCTGCCGGCGGCGTTTGTACTGCGGCCGAGACCGAGTCCGCATCGGAGCCGGACGAAGCGGCCGCGCGGGACGGCGAGGTGCGCCTGCCGCCGATCGTCATCACGCCGACCCGCGAGGCGCAATCGAGCTTCGATGTCCCGGCGTCGGTCGACGTGATCGAGGGCCCGCAGATCCAGTCCGCGCAGCCGCAGGTGAACCTCTCGGAAACGCTGATCCGGGTCCCCGGCATCGTCGCCCAGAACCGTCAGAACTACGCTCAGGATCTGCAGATCTCATCGCGCGGCTTCGGGGCGCGCTCCACGTTCGGTGTGCGCGGCGTGCGGCTCTTCGTCGACGACATTCCGCTCACGAGCCCCGACGGCCAGGGGCAGGCGGCGACCGCGGATCTCGGCACGGCGCAGCGCATCGAAGTCCTGCGCGGTCCGTTCTCGGCGCTCTACGGAAACTCGTCGGGCGGCGTCATCGCGGTGTACACCGAGGATCCGCCGCTCGATCCGACGTTCGAGGCGGACGTCGGCGGCGGCAGCTACGACACCAGCAAGTTCGGCTTCGCGTTCGGCGATACCGCCGGATCCTTCGGTTTCCTCGGGCACGTCTCGCGGTTCTCGACCGACGGTTACCGCGACCACAGCGCCGCCCGCCGCGATCAGTACAACAGCAAGTTCACTTACGACCTCGGCGACGGCGCCTCACTCACGTTCGTGGCGACGGGGCTGCATCAGCCGGACAGTCAGGACCCTGGGGGCTTAAGACGTGAGGACCTGGCGACCAATCGCAGAGCCGCGGCACCGAGTGCGACAACTTTCGACACCCGTAAGAGCGTCCGACACGATCAGCAGGGATTGATCTACGAGAACCGGTTCGGCGAACGTGCCTCGTTGCGCCTCCTTGGTTACATCGGCGATCGGCGGGTGCTGCAGTTTCTGGGTTTCCCCGGTGGCGATTTGCTGAGCTCGGGCGGCGTGGTCGATCTCGACCGGGAGTTCGGCGGTGTAGACGCGCGTATCACTTATCGGGGACGCCTGCGCGACGATCCGTTCACCGTGACTGCCGGCATCGCGTACGACAACCAGGAGGAGCGCCGGCGCGGCTTCGTGAACAACAACGGCGTGACAGGTGACTTGCGGCGCGACGAGGACGATCGCGTCTACAACATCGACGAGTACGTGCAGGCCGAATGGCTGTTCGCGCCCCGCTGGCGCGGCATCCTCGGCGTGCGCCACAGCCGGGTGCGGTTCACGTCGGACGATCACTTCATCCAAGGGGCGAATCCGGACGATAGCGGCTCGATCACGTTCCGCTCCACGAATCCGGTCGCCGGCGTGGTCTATCAAGTGAGCCCGAACGTGAACGTCTACGCCAATGCGGGCCGGGGCTTCGAGACGCCGACGTTCACGGAGCTCGCCTATCGCCCGGATCAATCGCCGGGGTTGAACTTCGATCTCCAGCCGAGCAAGAGCAGCAACTACGAAGTCGGCCTCAAGTCGTTCGTGAGCCGGAACACCTGGCTCAATCTCGCGCTGTTCCACATCGATACCGAGAACGAGATCGTCGTCGCGAACAACATCGGCGGCCGCACCACATACCAGAACGCCGGACGCACGGAGCGCTGGGGCGCCGAACTGGCGCTCGCGACGATCCTCCCGGCCGGCTTCAGCGCATACGCGGCGCTCGCGTATATCGATGCCGAGTATGCGGAACCGTTCGAAACCTGCGTCGGACAAGCACCATGTGCTCCCGTGACCATTCCCGCCGGAAACAAGATTCCCGGCGTTCCGCGGGCGACCGCCTACGGCGAGCTGATGTGGCGCTACCCGCGTTACGGATTACATACCGCCATCGAGGCGCGCTGGACCGACCGCATCTACGTCAACGATCTCAACTCCGAGGCCGCCGACCGCTATACCGTCGTTAACTGGCGCGCCGGCTTCGAGCAGGAGCTGGGACGGCTCCTGCTCGCGGGATTCGTGCGCATCGACAATTTGTTCGATCGCCGCTACATCGGATCCGTGATCGTGAACGCGAACAACGATCGGTACTACGAGCCGGCGCCCGAGCGCAATTACTTCGTCGGCGTGCAGGCGGGTTACCGCTTCTAGGGCGGGACGGACGACCGGTCGGCGACGGTCGCGTCGCGCAGGCGTGCGGGCCGAGTAGCTCCGAAAAGCCGCCCGTCAGAAGAGCGGCAACCGGTCAGGATCCGCCGCGCGACGCTTCGGCGGCTTTCCTTTGGTATCCATGCGAGAGTGCGGTCGTGTGCCGGTCGTGGCTGTCGGCACGGGCCACAGGGAACATAAGGAGACGAAGTCATGACCCAGCTTACGGTCAACGGGACGGCGGTGCGCGTCGATGCACCGTCCGACACCCCGCTCTTGTGGGTGCTGCGCGATCACTTGGGCCTCACCGGCACCAAGTTCGGCTGCGGCATCGCCCAATGCGGCGCCTGCACGGTGCACGTCGACGGCGTGGCGACGCGCTCGTGCATCACGCCGCTGTCGGCGGTCGCCGGCAAGAAGGTGCGCACCATCGAGGGGATCGGCAGCACTCCCGTCGGCAGAGCGCTGCAGCAGGCATGGCGCGAGATCGACGTGCCGCAGTGCGGCTACTGCCAGTCGGGGCAGATCATGAGCGCCGCGGCTCTGCTCGAGCGGACCAAGCGGCCGTCGGATGCCGAAATCGATCAGGCGATGTCCGGCAACATCTGCCGCTGCGGCACCTACAACCGGATCCGGGCGGCTATCCGCCGCGCGGCCGGCATCAGGAGAGGCTGACCATGGAAACGGCAACGATCATCGATCATAGCCGCCGCACGTTCCTCAAGGTCGCGGCGGTCGCGGGCGGCGGGTTCGCGATCGGCGTCGTGCTGCCCGGTGCGACGCGCGTGGTGCACGCCGCACCGGCCGCGAAGGCGTTCGAGCCGAACGCCTGGATCCGGATCACGCCCGACAACGTCGTTACGCTCATCGCCGACAAGTCCGAGATGGGGCAGGGCGTGTACACGGCGATTCCGATGCTCATCGCCGAGGAGCTCGACGTCGACTGGCCGAGCGTACGCATCGAGCAGGCGGTCGCTTCGCCGGTTTACGCGAATCCGTTCCTCGGTGCGCAGGCGACGGGCGGCTCGACGTCCATTCGATCCGCCTACGAGCCGCTGCGCCGCGCGGGTGCCGCTGCGCGGGCGATGCTGATAGCGGCCGCGGCGGACATGTGGAAGGTCGACGCGGCCGCGCTGCGAACGGAGAACGGCGTCGTCCTGGGGCCGGAGGGCCGCCGGGCGACGTACGGCGACCTCGCGGCCAGGGCGGCGACGATACCGGTGCCGAAGGACGTCCCGCTCAAGGAGCCGGACCGCTTCAAGCTGCTCGGCAAGCCGACACGGCGGCGGGACACGCCGGCGAAGACCGACGGCAGCGCGCGGTTCGGCATCGACGTCAAAGTGCCGGGCATGCTCACTGCGGTCGTGGCGCGCGCGCCGGTGGTCGGTGCGACCGTCGAGAGCTTCGACGCCGCCAGGGCGCTCGCCGTCCGGGGCGTGAAGCGGGTGGTGCCGGTGCACAACGGCGTCGCCGCCGGCGTGGCGGTCATCGCGGACGACTTCTGGGCCGCGAAGACGGGACGCGATGCGCTCACGATTCGCTGGCAGGGCGGGAACGAGACGCTCTCGACGGAATCGATGCGCAAGGACATGCAGGCGCTCGCCGCTTCGCGACAGGGTGCGCTCGTCGCGCGCAAGGAAGGCGACCCCGATGCGGCGTCTCCGGCCCGGACGATCGAGGCGGTGTACGAGGTGCCGTACCTCGCGCACGCGACCATGGAGCCGATGAACTGTGTGGCCTGGGTGAAGCCGGACGGGGTCGAGATCTGGGCGCCGACGCAGGCGCCGGGCGTGAATCAGTTCGTCGTCTCGAAGATGCGCAGCCTCAAGCCGGAGCAGATCGAGGTGCACACCACCTTTCTCGGCGGCGGCTTCGGGCGGCGCTTCGCGCAGGACTTCGTTCTCGAGGCAGTGCAGCTTTCCGAGGCTGCCGGCGCGCCGGTCAAAGTCGTGTACACGCGCGAGGACGACATGCGCGCGTATCACTACCGGCCGATGTCGTTGTGCCGCTTCACCGGCGGCCTCGACGCCGACGGCAATCCGGTGGCGCTCGCGGCGACCGTCGTCTGCGAATCGCTCGCGGTCGGCACCGGCGCGGAAGCCGCGCTGATCCGCAAGGACGGCGTGGACGCGACCTCGGTCGAGGGGCTCGAGAACTTGCCGTACGCGATTCCGAACATCGCCGTCGAATGGATCAGGTACTCGCCCGGCGTACGCACGTGGTTCTGGCGCTCGGTCGGCAGCTCGCAGAACGCGTTCTTCGTCGAGTCGTTCATCGACGAGCTCGCGCACGCGGCCGGCAAAGACCCGTTCGAGTTCCGTCGCGCGCTCCTCGCGAAGCACCCGCGGCACCGGCGGGTGCTCGAGCTCGCGGCCGAGAAGGCCGGCTGGGGCACGAAACCGCCCGCGGGGCGGGCGCGTGGCATCGCGGTCGCGGAGTCGTTCGGCAGCTTCATCGCGCAGGTCGCCGAGGTATCGCTCGAGAACGGCAAGCCGCGCGTGCACCGCGTGGTGTGCGCCGCCGACGTCGGAACGACGGTGAACCCGGACACGGTGGCGGCGCAGATGGAAAGCGGCATCGTGTACGGGCTCTCCGCGGCGCTGTACGGGCGCATTACGTTCAGGAACGGACAGGTCGAGCAGTCCAACTTCCACGACTACCCGGTGCTGCGGATGAACGAGATGCCCGCCGTCGAGGTGCATCTGGTGCCGAGCACCGAAAGCCCGGGCGGCGTCGGGGAACCGGGCACGCCGCCGATCGCGCCGGCGGTGTGCAACGCGCTCTTCGCGCTCACCGGAAAGCGCGTGCGCCGGCTTCCGATCGAGATCTAGTCGCCTGTCCATCCCTCGTTCGCCCTCCCGCGGCCGCGGGAGGGCGTCGTTTCTCCGACGGCATCATCCGCGTCGGGCGTCGCCGCCGGGCGGGCGCGGTTGCGGCTCGGGCGGGCACCGGTAGAATGGCGGCCACTGTCCCAATCGGGAGCGTCCGCACGCAAACGAGGCTGCAACCATGAAGAACATTGCCAAGACCTTCTGGAAAAGCATCGCGGCCGCGGTGCTGCTGCTCGGGATCACCGGGCCGGCGGCGGCGCAGGCGCCGATCACTCTCAAGATCAGCCACTACCTGCCGCCGACGCACGGCTTCCAAACGGATTTCCTCGGGCCCTGGGCGAAGGAGCTCGAGGAGCGCACCGGAGGTCGGGTGAAGGCCGAGATCTACGCGGTCAACACCGCCTACGGCGATGCCGCCCGGCAGGCGGACCAGGTGCGTGCGGGCGTCATCGATATCGCGCTCGGTCTGCGCGGCATTCCGCGCGGACGCTTCCCGGCGAGCTCGATTATCGAGCTGCCCTTCATGGTCGCGGATGCGCGCGACGGCTCGCGCGTGCTGTGGCAGCTCTACAAGGAGGGCGCGCTGGGGAACGAGTACGACGACTTCAAGGTGCTCGCGCTGTTCACGCACCACGGCGGCCTGTTCCACACCAAGGATCGCCCGATCCGCCGTCTCGAGGACCTGCGCGGGCTGCGCATGCGCACGCCGAGCCCGGCGATCTCCGCGATGCTCGAGTACCTCGGCGCCTCGCCGGTCGGCATGCCGCCTGCGCAGATCTACGAGGGCCTGCAGCGCGGCGTTCTCGACGGGCTCGTCACGACCTGGGACCTCGTCGGCGCGATCAAGCTGAACGAGCAGGTGAAGTACCACACCGACGCCGACGCCTACACGGCGGCTTTCTACGTCGTCATGAACAAGCGCAAGTACGAGAGCCTGCCCGAGGACGTGCGCCGGGTGATCGACGACATGTCCGGCGACAATCTGATCCCGAAGTTCGGCCCGTGGTGGGACAAATGGGAGGCGCGGGGCTTCGAGGACGCGAAACGGCGCGGCCAGGACGTGATCGCGATCGACGCCGCGACGCGCGCGCAGTGGAAGAAGCAGCTGCAGCCGATGATCGATAAGTACCTCGAAAGCCTCAAGGCCGAGGGCGTCAAGGACCCGCACGCGCTCTATCGTCGGGCGCTGGAGCTGCTCGGACAGTAACACCGGGGCGGCGCACCGCCGATGCCGGATACCGAAGCGCAAGCGGCGCGCCCCGTGGGCGCGCTCGAGCGGGTGCTGCGCGCGATCGAGCGCACGACCCGCCTGCTCGCACTCATCGGCACCGGCTCGCTCGTCATCGCGGTCGGGCTCGTCGCCGGCGACATCGTCTGGCGCCGCCTGCTCGGCGGCGCGATCGTCGGTGTCATCGACCTCACGCAGCTTTGCGTCATGGCGGCCGCCTTCTGGTCGATCCCCTACGCCTTCACGGCGCGCGCGCACGTCACGGTCGATCTCCTGTCGCAGCGCCTCGGCCGCGGGGCGAGACTCCGGCTCGATGCGCTCGGCGCCGTGCTCAGCATCGCGCTGATGGCGGCGGTGCTCTACCTCTCCTCGCAGCGCGCCCTCGAGCAGTGGCGGTACGGCGACGTGTCGCAGGACCTCGGCATCCCGATAATCTGGTACTGGGCGTTCCTGCTCTCGGGCACCGCGCTCGCCGGGGTGGCGGCCGTCGCGGCGTTCCTGCGCGACGCGCTCGAGCACCGGCGCGCGCAACGGACCGTATGAGCGGCGCGCTCCTGGGACTGCTCGGGTTCGCGGCGGTGCTCGTGCTCGCCGCGCTGCGGGTGCCGGTCGCGGTCGCGATGGGCGTGGTCGGCACCGTGGGCTCGGCGGCGCTGCTCGACTGGCAGTCGGCCGCCTACCTGATGTCGTCGCTTCCGTTCCAGGCGGTGTTTCCGTACAGCCTCTCGGTCGTCCCGCTCTTCATTTTCATGGGCGTGTTCGCGACGCATTCGGGGCTGTCGCGCAGCCTATACAACGGCGTGCACGCGCTGTTAGGCCACCGGCGAGGCGGCATCGCGATGGCGACCGTCGGCGCCTGCGCGGTGTTCGGTGCGATCTGCGGCTCGTCGCTCGCGACGTGCGCCACCATCGGCAAGGTGGCGCTGCCCGAGATGCGGCGCCGCGGCTACTCGCCGCGCTTCGCGGGCGCGACCGTGGCCGCCGGCGGGACGCTCGGGGTGATGATTCCGCCGTCGATCATCCTCGTCCTGTACGCGCTGCTCACGGAGCAGTCGATCGGCGCGCTCTTCGCGGCGGCGATGGTTCCCGGGTTGATTGCGACGCTGCTCTACCTCGCCGCGATCATGATCCAGGTCAGGCTGCGCCCCGAGCTCGGCCCGGCCGATCGCCGCCTCCCGTGGGGCGAGCGCGCCCGCGCGCTCGCCGGCACCTGGGACGCGCTGCTCCTCATCGGCCTCGTCATCGGGGGGATCTACACCGGCATCTTCTCGCCGACCGAAGCGGCGGCCGTGGGCGCCGGAGGGGCGCTTCTCATCACGGCGGCCAAGGGACGTTTGAGCCGCGAAGCGCTCCTCTCCGGGCTCGCGGAAACGGCGCAGCTCACCGGCATGGTGTTCCTGATCCTGATCGGCGCCGCGCTCTTCAATCTCTTCATCGAAGCCACGGAGCTGCCGGGCACGCTGGTCACCTGGGTAGGCGAGTCCGGCCTTTCGGCGGGCACGGTGATCGCGCTCATCATCGTGTTCTACATCGTGCTCGGCTGCTTCATGGACAGCCTGTCGATGATTCTTCTCACCGTGACGCCGGCGTTCGCGATCATCACGCAGCTCGGCCTCGACCCGGTCTGGTTCGGGGTGCTGCTGGTCACCGTGGCCGAGATCGGCCTCATCACCCCGCCGATCGGCATGAATCTCTTCGTGATCCAGGCGCTCAGCAGCGATCTGCGTCTGGCGGAGCTTTCCCTCGGCGTGGTCCCGTTCATACTCGCTGATATCATCCGTGTGATCCTGCTCGCCGCGGTGCCCGCGCTCTCGCTGTGGCTGCCGTCGGTGCTCGGCATCTGAACGGACGCAACCGCGACATGCCTTCGATAGCCGGTGTCCTCCTCGCGGCCGGCGAGTCCCGACGCTTCGGCGGGCGCAAGCTCCTGCATGCGCTTCCCGGCGGCGGTACCATCGGGAAGCGCAGCGCGGCCGCGCTGGCCGCCGCGGTCGATCGCGCGGTGGCGGTGCTCGCGCCGGACGACGCCGAGCTCGCCGAGGTCATGCGGTCGGCGGGCCTTGAGGTTTGCTGCTGCCCGGACGCCCGGGAGGGCATGGGCGCGAGCCTCGCGTGCGGCGTGCGTGCGACCGCCGACGCCGACGGCTGGGTGGTGGCGCTCGCCGACATGCCGTACGTGAAACCTGCCACGATCGCGGCGGTTGCCGACGCGCTGCGTTCGGGCGCGGCGCTGGCGGCGCCGGTCCATGCCGGCCGACGCGGCCATCCGGTCGGGTTCACCCGGACGTATTACCGCGATCTCATCGCGCTCTCGGGGGACGAAGGAGCGCGGCGGATTCTGCAACGCGACGCGGCGCACATGCGGCTGCTGCCGGTCGACGATCCGGGCATACATCGCGATATCGATACGCCGGACGACATCCCGCCCTGCTGAGGATCGGCCGCTGCAGAGCCCGCGCGGCGGGCTCTACCGAGATCCGGGCCGCGGCCCCGAGCGAACGAGCGATACCCGGCGTCAGAAGAAGTCGATGCTTTCCGCCGCCGTTTCGGTTTCACCGGGCATCGCGGCAGATCCCGGCCGCAAGCCCCTGAAGTCGAAGAGCCGCCGGTCGGCGAGGTGTGAGGGCGTGACGTTCTGCAGCGCCCGGAAGATGTTCTCGATCCGCCCCGGAAACCTGCGCTCCCACTGCTTCAACATCTCCTTGATCGCCTGGCGCTGCAGGTTCGGCTGCGTGCCGCAGAGATTGCAGGGAATGATCGGGAACCCCCTGAGGCGAGCGTACTCCGCGAGATCCTCTTCGCTGCAGTAGGCGAGCGGCCGGATGACGACGTGCCGCCCGTCGTCGCTCAGGAGCTTCGGCGGCATCGCCTTCAGGCGGCTGCCGTAGAACATGTTGAGAAAGAACGTCTCGAGTATGTCGTCGCGATGGTGCCCGAGCGCGATCTTGTTGCAGCCGAGCTCGGTCGCGGCGCGGTAGATGTTGCCGCGCCGCAGCCGCGAGCAGAGGCTGCACATGGTCTTTCCTTCCGGGATGACGCGCCGGACGACGCTGTAGGTGTCGCGCGCCTCGACGCGAAACGGCACCCCGCGGCGGGCGAGATACTCGGGCAGCACGTGCTCGGGGAAGCCCGGCTGCCGCTGATCAAGATTGTAGGCGACGAGCTCGAACGGCACCGGCGCCTTGGCCCGCAGCGCGAGGAGGATGTCTAGAAGCGCGTGGCTGTCCTTGCCGCCCGACAGGCACACCATGACGCGGTCCCCCGCTTCGATCATCGCGAAGTCTTCGATCGCCTGGCCGACCAGACGGCGCAGGCGCTTGGCGAGCTTGCCGGCTTCGTACTGCGCTTTGCGCTGCGGTTGTGTACTCGTCGTGCTCATGGTTCGTGCCCTGGAAGGCGGCGTGTCGCGCTTCTCCTTCGACTGCTCCGCGGGCCCGGCTCGCCCGTCATTCCCGCTGTCGAACGGAGCCAATGGCGCCGGTGCGGCGGCGCCGCTTCGTTGCCCGGCGTTCACCCTATGTATCCGGCCGGCGGCGCGTCCTATGGTGGCGGCGGAAACAACGGAGGTTCACGCATGAAACTCGCGAGCTCGTTGCTAGGAAGCATCGTCTCGGCGGCGATCGTCGCAGCGGCGCAGGCGACCGGTCTTCCCGAAGAGGGGCCCAAGGGACAGACGCCGGAAGCGCATTCGGCGCCCGCGGCTCCCGAGCAGGACAGCGACATGGTGCGCAGAGTCGAGGAAAAGCTCAAGGGCGAAGGCTACACCATCGGCGAGGTGGACGGCCGTTGGGACGCGGAAACCCGGGCGGCGGTGACGCAGTTCCAGAAGGCCGAAGGGTTGAATGCCACCGGCACGCTCGATCAGGACACGCTGCGCGCACTGGGGCTCGACCTGTAAGACGCTTCGCCCGCGCCCGCACGGCGCACCGGAGAGCGCGGTCAGCTTGCGGCCGCTTCGCGCCCGGCACGGCGCCGGTCCGACTCCTTGAGAAAGCGCTTGCGCAGGCGGATGGCGGTCGGGGTCACCTCGACCAGCTCGTCGTCCTCGATGAACTCGAGCGCCTGCTCGAGCGTGAGACGGATCGGCGGCGTAAGGAGAATGTTCTCGTCCGAGCCCGCCGCGCGGATGTTGGTCAGCTTCTTCTCGCGCAGAGGATTCACCACGAGATCGTTGTCGCGCGAGTGGATGCCGACGATCATGCCTTCGTAGACCTCCTCGCCCGGCCCGATGAAGAGGCGTCCGCGCTCCTGCAGCCCGAAGAGCGCGTAGGCGACGCTCCGCCCCGTCGCATTCGAGACCAGCACGCCGTTCGTGCGGCTCTTGATCTCGCCCTTCTTCATCGGCCCGTAGTGGTCGAAGACGTGGTGCATCAACCCGGTGCCGGCGGTGGTCGTGAGGAACTCGGTCTGGAACCCGATAAGCCCGCGCGCCGGGATCAGGTATTCGAAGCGCACGCGCCCCCTGCCGTCCGACTGCATGTCGAGAAGGTCGCCTTTGCGCGCGCCGAGCTTCTCCATCACGGCGCCCTGGTGGCGTTCCTCGACGTCGACCGTGAGGAGCTCGAACGGCTCGTGCTTCTCGCCGCCGACGTCCTTCAATATCACCTGCGGCCGGGAGACGGCGAGCTCGTAGCCTTCGCGGCGCATGTTCTCGATGAGGATTGAGAGATGGAGCTCGCCGCGCCCGGACACCTTGAACTTGTCGGGCGAGCCGGTCGGCTCGACGCTCAGGGCGACGTTGTGGATCAGCTCCCGCTCGAGCCGTTCCTTGAGGTTGCGTGACGTCACGAACTTCCCGTCCCGGCCGGCGAAGGGCGAGGTGTTCACCTCGAACGTCATGCTGACGGTCGGCTCGTCCACGCTGAGCGGCGGCAGCGGCTCGACGTGCTCGGGATCGCAGAGCGTGTCGGAGATCCGCGGCGCCTCGATGCCGGTGAGCGCGACGATGTCGCCGGCCTGCGCCTCCTGCACCTCGAAGCGCTCCAGACCGAGGAAGCCGAGCACCTGCAGGACGCGCGCCGAGCGCGTGCCGCCGTGGGCGTCCACGACCGTGACCGCCTGATTCGGCCGCACGCGGCCGCGCTTGATGCGTCCGATCAGGATCGCGCCGACGTAGCTCGAGTAGTCGAGGCTCGACACCTGCATCTGGAACGGGCCGTCGGGATCGACGTCGGGCGGCGGCACGTGCGCGACGATGGTCTCGAACAGGGGCGTCATGTCGCCGCCGCGGACGTCCGGGGAAAGGCCCGCGTAGCCGTGCAGCGCGGAGGCATAGACGACCGGGAAATCGAGCTGCGCTTCGGTTGCGCCGAGGCGGTCGAAAAGATCGAAAGTCTGATCGAGCACCCAGTTCGGCCGCGCGCCCGGGCGGTCGATTTTGTTGATCACGACGATCGGCTTCAGCCCGTGCGCGAACGCCTTGCGCGTGACGAAGCGCGTCTGCGGCATCGGTCCGTCGACGGCGTCGACCAGCAGCAGCACCGAGTCGACCATGGACAGCACCCGTTCGACCTCGCCGCCGAAGTCGGCGTGGCCCGGCGTGTCGACGATGTTGATGCGGTAGCCGCGCCAGCGGATCGCGGTGTTCTTGGCGAGGATGGTGATGCCGCGCTCGCGCTCGAGCGCGTTCGAGTCGAGAATGCACGTACCCATGTCCTTGCGCGCGTCGAGCGTGCCCGACTGCTGCAGCAGCCGGTCGACCAGCGTGGTCT
>DATCLR010000015.1:0-7634 GCA_036563785.1 Burkholderiales bacterium
TGGTTGAGATTGAGCGGCCGCGGCGCCGCCTGCGCCGGACGCGCATAGTCGGCGAATGCGTTCACGAGCGCCTTCAGTGCTTCGACCTGCTCGACGATGGTGTGCGTTGCGCGATCGAGCGTCGGCCGCTCTTCCTCGGGCAGTAGCCGCATGTACTTGTGGCGGATGCGCTCCGCAGAGAGCTGTATCGGCGTGAGCGGGTTTTTGATCTCGTGCGCCATGCGCCGCGCCACTTCGCCCCAGGCGGCGGCGCGCTGCGCCTGAATGAGGTTGGTGACATCGTCGAAGACCACGACGCAGCCGCCGTAGCGTCCCTTGAGGCTCGGCAGCAGCGTGCCCCGGAGCATCAGCGTGCGGCGCCCGATACCGTCCACCGCGAGCGTGACCTCGGCGTGCCATTCGCGCTCCCCCGCGCGCAGCGCCCGTCCGATCGCCTCGGTCAGCGGCGCGAGGTGCGGATGCGTCTGTCCGAGCCAATCGACCGGCTGACCGCTCGCGGCCGCCAGGTCGACGCCGAGTATCGCGGCCGCGGCGGCGTTGTACGTGCGCAGCTGCTGGCGGCCGTCGAACGAGAGCACGCCCGAGGAGAGGTGCGTGAGAATCGTCTCGAGATAGGTGCGCTGCAGCTCCGCCTCGCGCTGGCTGCGCTTCGTCTCCGACTGCGCACGCGCGATCTGGCGCGTCATTTCGTTGAACGATTCGACCAGAATGCCGATCTCGTCGTGACTCGGCACCGGTATGCGCTTGCGGTAGTCGCCGAGGGCGACCGCGCGGGTGCCGGCGGCCAGCTCGCGGATCGGCGCGACCACGCGACGCGCGGAAAAGATCGCGGCCCAGACCGCGATGAGCAGCGTGAGGAGCGCCACCAGGGAGAGCGTCAGCGTGAAGCTGAACTTGAGCGGGCCGCGCAGGTACACGAGCTTCTCGTACTCCGCGTAGGCCGTCTGCACGCTCTCACCGAGCTTGGCATAACGCGACGGCAGGGCCTGCAGCACCTGCAGGATGCGCAACGGCGCGCCGACGTCGCGCGAGTACACCGGCACCACCACGCGCATGCGCAGTCCCGCGCGGTCGGAGGCGTCGATGTTCGCGTACGACCTCCCCTGGCGGATGCGCGCGAGAATCGTGTCACTCGGCCGGTCGGGCAGGAGCGAACCGCTCTCGGGCCCTTCCTGGCTGCTCGCCGCGATGATGCGGCCGTCCTGCGAGAACAGCGTGAGCTCCGTCACGCCGTGGACCTCGCGGAGGTAGTTGAGCGCCGGCAGCACGGTGCGCTCGGAGTGCGCCTCGAGCTCGATCGCCATCTCCTGCGCGCTCTTCAGCAAGTCCTGCTTGATGGCGTCGAGAGAAGTGCGCCCGAGCATGAGCGCGTCGTCGAGGGCCTGCTCGATCTTGACGTCGAACCAGTTGTCGATGCCGCGGTTGAGCGTCTGGATGGAGAAAAAGAACACGACGGCGACCGGCGCCACCGCGAGCGCGACGAACATTCCGAGCAGCCGCAGCGTGAGCCGCGAACCCATCACGCGCGCGCGGTACTGCCGCACGAGCTGCAGCAGATTGAACAGGATCAGCGTGAGCAGCGTCGCGATGCCGAGAATGTTGACGACGAGCAGCACCGAATACATGCGCCCGAACATCGCCGAGTTCTGCGCCGCGGCGCTCATCATGAACAGCGACGCGACGAGCAGCGCCGACAGCACCGCGAGCGGCACGATGCCGATGAGATGTCTCTTCAGCGTTGTATCTTCCACGTCGTCCAGCCGCTGTTCAGGTCCCAGTCGCGCGAAGTGTAGGCCACGGGCCGCAGGAGCGATGGCAGCGCTTCGATGTCCAGGGCGACGCGCACTGCGGCGTGATGCTCGGCCACGTCATCGATGGGCGCTTCGAGCGGCAGCGCCACGTCGTCGAGCGCGCCGAGCTCGGCGAGCGCCTCGGGCAGCGAGCTGGCGCTCTCGCGTGCGAGGAGCTCGGTACCCGCGCCGCTGATCAGGTACTGGCCCGAAAGCGCGTGATAGCGCAGCTGGCGGCGCAGCCGCCAGCTCGCCACCTGCTCGTCCCAGATGAGAGCACGTTCGCGGTACAGGCGCACGTCGATTGCGAGCTCGATCGGGATGCCTTTGGTGACCGCTTCTTCCACCTTCGGCGTGAGGGCGAGCTCGAGGTTGCCCTTCAGGTACAGCGTCTGCCCCGCGGCGCGCAGCTCCACCGAGCTTACTTTGAAGCCCGCGGCGAGGGCGGCGGTGGCGAGCAGAGCGGCGAGCGCACCGGCGGCGCAACGCAGCACGAGCGGACGCCGCTCAAACCTTGCGCAAGCAGGCATAGAAAAAGCCGTCCATCTCGTCCTCCCCCGGGAGGATCTGCCGCCCGGTCGCCGGGGCATCCGCCGCGAGCGGCTCGGCAGCGGCGTCCGGGTGTCGCGCAAGAAAGCGCTCCACCTGGAGCCGGTTTTCCTCGCTCAGCAGCGAGCAAGTGACGTACAAGAGCTTACCCCCCGGCGCCAAGCAGGGCCACACGCCGTCCAGCAGCCGCGCCTGGGTTTCGGCGAGCTTCGCGAGGTCTTCCGGATGGCGCCGCACCTTGATATCCGGGTGGCGCCGGATCACACCGGTCGCCGAGCACGGGACGTCGAGCAGGACGCGGTCGAACGGCACGCCGTCCCACCAGTCGTCCGGGTTCGCGGCGTCGGCCAGGACGAGCCGTGCATCGAGGCCCAGCCGCGCCAGCGTGTCCCGCACGCGCTCGAGCCGGGCGGCGTCGATATCGATCGCGGTGAGGCCGGCGAGACCCGGCGTGCGTTCCAGGATGTGCGCCGCCTTGCCGCCGGGCGCGGCGCACGCGTCGAGCACGCGCTCGCCGGGTTGCGCCGAGAGCCAGATTGCCGCGAGCTGCGCTGCGGCATCCTGCACCGAAACCAGGCCCTCGTCGAATCCGGGAAGCTGCTCCACGGGCACCGGCGCGTCGAGCACGAGCGCGCTTTCGACGAGCGCGTGCGCCTGCGCGGACAGGCCGGCGGCCGCCAGGCGTTCTCGATACTCGGTGCGCCCGATGCGCGCGAGATTCACGCGAAGCGTCATCGGCGGGCGGGCGTTGTTCGCCGCCAGTATCCGCTCCCAGGCGTCCGGATACTCGCTTCGCAGCCTGTCGATGAGCCATGCGGGGTGGCCGTAGCGTGCCTCGGGCGAAGCGGCGAGCGCGTCGTCGATGCGCTGCGGGTCGCGCAGCGCGGCACGCAGGCAGGCGTTGATCACGCCTTTCGCCCAGCGCTTGCCGAGCTGGGCGGCCGCCTCCACTGTCGTATCGACGGCGGCATGCGGCGGCACGCGCATGTGCCGAAGCTGATAAAGCCCGAGCAGCAGCAACGCGTGCACGTCCGCATCCCTCGCCTTCAGCGGCCGCGCGAGAAAGAGTCTCGCGATCGCAGCGAGCTGCGGATACCAGCGCAGCGTCCCGTAGCAGAGCTCCTGAATCAGGGAGCGTTCGGAGGCGGCCTCGGGCCGGTTGCGCCACAGCTCGTCGAGCGCCGCGTCGAGGTAGCGCCCGGCAGCCACGCGCGCGATCACCTGCGCCGCCATGGCGCGTGCGAACGCAGCACCGTCGTTCGCCGGCGTACGCATGATTCAAACCAGCCGGTCACCCGGCCGCAGTCTGACGCCCCGCAGGAACTCGGCCGCGGGCAGCGCGCGTCCGCCGGGCGCCTGCAGCACGCTGACGGTAAGCACGCCGTCGCCGGTTTGTACGTGCAGTCCGCGCGCGTCGGCGGCGAGCACGGTGCCCGGCACGGCATCGCGCGCCGGCCACGGCTCGAGGGGGCCGACGTTCCAGAGGCGGAGCACGCGCTCGCTCCAGCGCGTCGTCGCGACCGGCCACGGATTCAGCGCGCGAATCTTGCGGTGCAGTACGACGGCGGGCTGCGCCCAGTCGATCGGCGCTTCGGCCTTGTCGAGCTTCGGGGCGTAGCAGGCATGCGCCGGGTCCTGCGCGCGCGGCTCGAGCGTGCCCTGCGTGAGGCGCTCGAGCGCTTCGAGCATCGCCTCGGCGCCGAGGGCGGCAAGACGGGGCTCGAGCGATGCCGTCGTGTCGTCGTCGCGAAGCGGAATGCGGCGCTGCAGCAGAATGGGGCCCGTATCGAGGCCGCGGTCCATCTGCATGATCGTCACGCCGGTTTCCGTATCGCCCGCTTCGATCGCGCGCGCGATCGGCGCGGCGCCGCGCCAGCGCGGGAGGAGCGAAGCGTGCACGTTCAGGCAGCCGTGGCGCGGGCGCTCGAGGACGGCGGGCGGCAGCAGGAGGCCGTAGGCCACGACGACCATGACATCGGGAGCGAGCTCACCGAGCGCTACTTCCTCGCCCGTCAGGCGCGCAGGCTGCCGTAGCGGAAGTCCGTGCTCGAGCGCGTATTCCTTCACCGGGCTCGGCGTGAGGCGCCGCCCGCGACCCGCGGGACGGTCGGGCTGCGTATATACGGTGAGAATCGAATGACCGGCGCGGTGCAACGCCGCGAGCGTGGGTACGGCGAAGGCGGGCGTGCCGGCGAAAACGAGCTTCATCCCGGGAACCAAGGGCAGGACACGAGACTTCGATCCGCTCTACCTGCTGCGTCCTGCCGCCCGTGTCCCGCGGCTACATCGCCAGGCGCTGGTGCTTCTCGAGCTTCTTGCGGATGCGCTGCTGCTTGAGGCGCGACAGGCGATCCACGAACACCTTGCCGTCGAGGTGATCAATCTCGTGCTGGATGCAGGTGGCGAGCAACCCGGTGGCTTCGAGCTCGAACGGCCGCCCTTCGGCGTCGAGCGCGCGCACCTTCACCTGGCTGGCACGCGCGACCGGCTCGAAGATGCCGGGAACCGACAGGCAGCCTTCCTCCATGATCTGCTGCCCTTCGGCCGAAAGGATTTCGGGGTTGATGAATACCTGAAGCTGATTGCGCTCCTCGGACAGGTCGATTACGACGATTCGCTGCGTAACACCGATCTGGGTCGCCGCCAGGCCGATCCCGGGAGCGTTGTACATGGTCTCCGCCATGTCGGCGATCAGCGCGCGTGTCTCGTCGGTTATGGCGGTCACGGGTTCCGCCTTGCGCCGCAGCCGCGGGTCGGGGTAATGCAGGATCTGCCTCAGCATGGCGACGGTAGTTCTAAACAGGTTGAATAATGCGGATCGAGGCCACTGAAATACAATCGCTTTTGACCGCCGTCCGCGTTTTGCGTTCGTGACGGCGTGAACTACACTGAAGCCAGATTATACCAACAAGGGAGCTATCGGCCCGTGCCCTGCGTCCGGCCCCGGCGTTTCCTCCGCGTACTTATTATTACACTGATCGGGCTCCACGCGGGCCTCGTCGCGGCCGACGACGTGCAGCTGCGCCCGGACCGCCCGGAGCGCTATACCGTGGTGCGCGGGGACACGCTCTGGGACATCGCCGCGCGGTTTCTGCAAAGTCCCTGGCACTGGCCGCGGGTGTGGAAGATCAACGAGGCCATCAAGAATCCGCACCTCATCTACCCGGGCGACGTCATCGTGCTGCGTTACGTCGACGGCGAGCCCGCGCTCACGCTTCTGCGCAGCGAGAAGCTGAGTCCGGGCGAGGCGAGCGGGGCGAGCCGGGTGGCCGATTCGAGCGCCGGCAGCGCGAGCGCCGCGGCGCCCTCTGCGGGCGGAGCGGCGAAGCTCCTCCCGCGCGTTCACAGCGAACCCATCGAGCAGGCCATTCCGACGATCACACCCGACGCTATCGCGCCGTTTCTCACCGAACCGAGGGTCGTGGACGAGGACGAGCTCGAGGACGCGGGCTATGTGACCGTCGGGCTCGACAACCGTATCGCGCTCGGCACGCACAGCGAGTTCTACGCGCGCGGCCTCGACGACTCCGAAGCCGAGTATTTCCAGATTTTTCGCCCGGGCGGAGCGCTCAAGCATCCCGAAACGGGCGAAGTGCTCGCGTACGAGGCGGTCTACCTGGGCGACGCGCAGCTGATCGCGAAAGGCGATCCGGCCAAGCTCGTCGTGACATCGGCGAAGCAGGAAATCTTGCCGGCGGACCGACTGCTGGCTGCGCCGCGCAACGCGGTGCTGCCCTACTACTTCCCGCGGGCCCCGGAGAAGGCGGTGAGGGGATACATCATTGCGGCGCTGAACTCTGTAGCCGAGATCGGCACGCATACGGTGGTAACCATCAGCCTCGGCGCCCGGGACGGCATCGAGGAAGGGCACGTGCTGCGCGTCATGTACCGGCAGGGCAAGCACCGCGATCCGGTGACGCGCGGCCGTTACGAGCTGCCGGAGGAGGAAGCCGGCCTGCTGCTCGTGTTTAGAACGTTCGACAAGGTCGCGTACGGCATCATTCTGAACGCCACGCGCCCGATCAATCTGCTCGATTCGGTCGTTACCCCGTAAGGCGCGGCGTTGCGCGCAACCGGCCCGGTAGTGCCCTTCAGCCGACGCGCGCATCGGTCGATCATGCGCGCATGCCGCAGGCCGCACATTCTCCGCTCTGGCTGACGCTCGCCCGCCTGCCGGGCCTGCCCGGGCGCATCGCCCACGGACTGCTCGATCGCTTCGGGAGCATCGCGGCGCTGTTTGCTGCGCCGCAGGACGACGTCGAGGCGGCGATCGCGGACACGGCCGCCGAGGCGGGCCGGCGCCTCGACGCCCGCGAGGCGGCGCAGGCCCTCGCGGCCGGCCCCCGCGCGGCCGAATGGGCGCGCGACCTCGCCTGGCTCGAGGAACCCGCGCACCACCTCGTCACGTGGCTCGATCCCGACTACCCGCCGCTCCTGCGCGAGATCGCCGACCCGCCGCTCGTGCTCTACGTCGAAGGGCGGCGCGATGTCCTCGCCCGACCGCAGCTTGCGATCGTCGGAAGCCGCAATCCGACCCCGCTGGGGCGCTATGACGCCGCCGCGTTCGCGCGTGCGCTTTGCGACGCGGGCCTCGCGATTACGAGCGGTCTTGCCCTCGGCATCGATGCGGCGGCGCACCGTGCCGCGCTGGAGGCGGGCGGTACGACGATCGCGGTCGCAGGCACGGGGCTCGATTGCGTGTACCCGCCGGGCAACCGCGAGCTCGCGCGCGCCATCGCCGAGCGCGGCGCGCTCGTCTCGGAGTTTCCCATTGGCACCCCGCCGCGCCCGGCGCACTTCCCGATTCGCAACCGTCTCATCAGCGGCTTGAGTCTCGGCGTGCTGGTCGTCGAGGCGGCCGAGCAGAGCGGTTCGCTCATCACGGCGCGGCTCGCGGCCGAGCAGGGTCGCGAGGTGTTCGCACTGCCGGGCTCGATTCACTCGCCCCTCGCCCGCGGCTGTCATCGGCTGATACGCCAGGGCGCGAAGCTCGTGGAAACGGCCGCGGACGTGCTCGAAGAACTCGGGCCGCTCGCCGCGGTCTCAGCCGATGCGCGTCTTGCGGCATCGGCGCCGGACGAGACGCTGACGCCGGATGAACGTGCGGTGCTCGACAATCTCGGCTACGAGCCGATGTCGGTCGATGCGTTGGTCGAGCGCAGCGGATTGACGCCCGATACCGTTTCCTCCATTCTGTTGCAACTCGAGCTGCGGGGAGTGGTGTTGGTCGGACCGGGCGGTTACCAGCGGGCACCCCGAGACGGAGGAAGATGAAAGAGACAGTGTTCGACGTGC
>DATCLR010000197.1:0-3897 GCA_036563785.1 Burkholderiales bacterium
GGGTGGTACATGCGCAACGCCCACCTGCCCGCGCGCGTTCCCGAGGAGCACTCGGAAACCGCGTACATGACCCGTCGCGCCATGGATTTCATCCGGGAGGCGGGACGCGATCGGCCCTGGTGCCTGCACCTCTCCTACATCAAACCGCACTGGCCGTACATGGCGCCGGCGCCGTATCACGAACTCTATACCGCAAACGACGTGGTTCCGCCGAATCGCAGCGAGGCCGAGCGCCAGGGCGCCCATCCCGTGGTGGAGGCCTTTCGCCGCCACGAGGAGAGCGTCAACTTCACGCGCGACGAAGTGCGAAATCGGGTGCTGCCGACCTACATGGGTCTCACGACGCAGATCGACGATCACCTGGGGCGCCTGTTCGCGTTCCTCGAGGAGCAGGGCCTGGCGGACAACACGATCGTGGTGTTCACCAGCGACCACGGCGACTTTCTCGGCGATCACTGGCTCGGCGAGAAGGAAATCATGTACGAGGAGGCGCTGCGGATTCCCATGATCGTGCGCCTGCCGGGAGGCGCGCGCGGCCTCGTCTGCGATGCGCTGGTCGAGTCCATCGACCTAGCGGCGACGTTCGTCGAGCTCGCCGGCGGCGCGGACCTCGAGCATGTGCTCGAGGGGCGCTCGCTGGTGCCGTGGCTGCGCGGGGAGTCGCCGTCGGGCTGGCGCGACGCGGTGTTCTCGGAGATGGACTACGCGTGGCGTCCGGCGCGCACGTATCTCGGCGTGGCGCCGGATGCGGCGCGTGCGTTCATGGTGCGCACGGCGCGGTGGAAGTACATCCGCTACGTCGGCTTCCCGCCGCAGCTCTTCGACCTCTGGAACGATCCGGCCGAGCAGCGCGATCTCGGGCGCGATCCGGGCTACGCGGCCGTGCGCGCGGAGATGGACGAACGTCTGCTCGAGTGGCTGGCGCGGCGCCGGACGCGCATCACCATATCCAACGCGACCGTCGCGAGCCTCACGGGCACGGCGCGCAGGCGCGGGTACATCTTCGGGGCGTGGTGAGGAAGCGCGGCGGGCGGTTGCCGCGCACACGGGGAGCCGCTAATCGCGCCGGCGATGTTCCCCGTGCCGGGGTGTCGGCGAGCTCTCCGCAGGCTCGTAGGCTTGCGGAATAAGCGCGACGTGCGGCGGATCCGAAAGCGGAAGCAGCGCAGCCGGCGCGCCGGACGGCGATCAGGCACGTTTCGAAGACGGAGCCGCGTGTTTCGATCTCATCATGGCGCCTCGTCCTTTCCCTGCACTCGCGCCGTGGCTATCCGGCTCCGCGCGCGGTACGTGAATGCCCGGAACTCGGCCCGCGAACGCCTCGTGTAACATCGGCCCGTCACCGCAGCGGCTGAGAGGGAGCGATGGCCGAATCGAGCGCGACATTCCACGAGAACCCCGACGAGCTGAAGCCCGAAACGAAGGATCGCCACCGCGCGATCGTCTCGATCATGGAAGAGCTCGAGGCGATCGACTGGTACGACCAGCGCATCGACGCGACGCAGGACGAGGAGCTGCGCGCCATTCTCGCGCACAACCGCGACGAGGAGAAAGAGCACGCGGCCATGGTGCTCGAGTGGCTGCGCCGGCGCGATTCCAGATTCGACGAGCATCTGCGCAACTACCTCTTCATCGACAAGTCCGTCCTCGAGCGCGAGGAGGAGCTCGAAGCCGCGGACGCGGGCAGGCCGGGCGGCGCCGACGGCGCGCTCGGGATCGGCAGCCTGCGCGCGGAGGTGCGTCGATGAACGCGCTGCTGCGCGAGCTCGCGCCGATCCCCGCAGAGGTGTGGAGGCTCATCGAGGAGGAGGCGCGCCGTACGCTCAAGCTGATGCTCGCTGCGCGCAAGCTGGTCGATTTCACGGGCCCGCTCGGCTGGACCGCCTCGGCGGTGAATCTGGGGCGCATCGAACGCCTCGTGGAGGCGCCGGGGGAGGGTGTGGAAGGGCGCGTCCGCCGGATCCAGCCGCTCGTGGAGTTTCGTGTGCCGTTCGAGCTGTCGCGCGAGGAGCTCGAGGCGGCGGCCCGCGGTGCCAAAGACGCGGATCTCGATCCCGTGCGTTACGCGGCGCGCGCGGCGGCGCTGGCCGAGGACCGGCTCGTGTTCCACGGCTATGCGGCGGGCGGCGTGCGCGGCGTCGCCGAGTGCGCCGGCGACAGCCGGCTCACCATCAGCGAGCAGTACGAGAGCTATCCCGAAGTGGTGGCCGAGGCGACCAACAGGATTCGCACCGCCGGTATCGACGGACCGTACGGCATCGCGCTCGGTCCGCGCTGCTATACGGGCCTTACGAAAACTACGAAGGGCGGCTATCCCGTCATCGAGCACGTGCGGCGCCTGCTCGACGGTCCGATCGTGTGGGCGCCCGGGGTGGACGGTGCGGTCGTACTGAGCCTGCGCGGCGGCGACTTCGAGCTCACCGTCGGGCAGGACTTCTCCATCGGCTACCTCGATCACACGGCGAGCATCGTGCGGCTCTATCTCCAGGAGACGCTGACGTTCCGCGTGCTCACCCCCGCCGCGGCGGTACCGCTCGCCTATCGCGAATGAGCGCGCCATCCGCTCGCCGTTACCCGCGGCCGCGAACCGATACGCTTCCTTCCTGAGAGGCGCGCCTCGGCGCGCAGGCAGGCGAGGCGCGAGGAGCAGCGAACGATGCTCGCGCATCCACCGCTCGCGACCGCCGCTGCACGACATTCCACGATGCGAAACCCACGTCTCTTGACAGGTTGACGCGCTCGTATCACGGTTGCGCCACAGAAAACCAACCGAGGAGACAGTGATGAAATTTTCCGCAGCAGTCATCAAGGCGCGGGTCGTCGCCGTTGCCGCGCTCGCCGCGCTGCTCCTGACGCCGGCCGCGGGCTTCGCTCAGGGCGGCAAAGACGTCATCCGCTGGCGCGTGCAGTCGCATTGGCCGGCCGCGAGCAGCTCCTACAAGGACAGCCTGCTCCTTCTGAAGGACAAGCTCGAGAAGCGCACCAACGGCCGGCTCGTGCTCGAGCCGCACGAGGCGGGTGCGCTCTTCGGCGCCAAGGAGACGTTCAATGCGGTGCGCCGCGGCGTGATCGAGATGGGAACGATCTCGCCCGCTTACATCATCGATCAGGTGTCGCTCGCCGGCATCGCTTCGGGTCTGCCGTTCGCGTTCCGCAACGTCTGGGAGGCGGCGTACTTCCACAAGCAGCTCGGCTTCGAGCAGATGCTGCGCGACGAAGTCGCGAAGTTCGGGGTCTATTACTCGACCGACAAGGTCTACCCGACCGAGATGGTGTCGAAGCACCCGATCAAGTCGTTCGAGGACTTCCGCAAGCTCAAGATTCGCTCCTCCGGCGCGCTGCAGGTGTTCCTTACGGAGGCCGGCGCCGCCGCTTCGATGATCCCGGGTCCGGAGATCTACCCGGCGCTGTCGCAGGGCGTGATCGACGCCGTGCACTGGGGCGCGGTGCAGGGGGCGATGAGCATGAGCCTCTACGAGGTCGCGAAGTACCACGTGCGCCCGGCGCTCAACATCGCCGGCACCGACGCGTTCATCATCAACATGAAGGCGCTCGACAAGCTCCCGCCCGACGTGCGCAAGACGGTGATCGACACGCTGGAGGAGCAGTTCTGGCTGCGCACCAACGAGTACGAGTACAAGGAGACGATCACGCTCGCGAAGGCGCAGAAGGAGCTCGGCGTGAAGGTGAACGTGCTGCCCGACGATCTGCAGAAGCACCTCGCCCAGGTCGCCCAGAAGATCTGGGAGAAGGAAGCCGCCCGCAGCAAGGAAGCGGCCAAGGCGGTCGAGATGCTGAAGAACTTCCTGCGCGAGCTCGGCTACATCTGAGCCGCTCCCGAGGCCGGCCCGGCCGCGTGCCGGGCCGGTCCAGTCCGCCGGCGCGCGGGCGCCGGCT
>DATCLR010000201.1:0-2790 GCA_036563785.1 Burkholderiales bacterium
GACCAGAGAGGTCCCCATCCCGAGCACCATCCAGCGTTCCGACAAGCACGCGCAGCGGCTCTGGAAGAAGGCGCACGACAGCGCCGTGAAGACCTACGGCGAGGGCGGCCGCGCGCACCGCGTCGCGTACGCCGCTCTCAAGCACGAGTACAAGAAGGAAGGCGACAAGTGGGTGCCGAAGGGCTGGAAGGGACCTTCCGACCCGCAGGCGGCTCAGGGAGCGGGCGACAAGCCGAAACCGACGGCGCGCGGGAAGATCGCGCGCACGACGCAGGAGGCACGGCGCAAGGCGAAGGCGGCGCGGCGCGAATACGCGCGCGACTACCGGCGTCGGCGCAAGAGCGCGAAACGCAAGACGGCGGCCGCACGCCGTCGGGCGTGACCGATGCGACGGCCCGCGTCCGCTCCGCCCGGGCGGTCGCGGGCGGCCGGCTGTCCGAAGACCGCCCGCAGCAGGAAGTGCGCAGGGACGTATACGAGCAGCGGATAGGCGAGCATGACGGCCAGCAGCCAGAGCGGCCCGGGGAGCCACGCGCGGACGATATTGTCCCCGACGCCGAGCGACCCGGGCAGACCCGACACCCCGGCTTCGGCCAGACCGTAGCTCAGCGCCAGCACCGACCACGCGAACAGCGTCTGCACCCGCAGGGCGCGCGCATCGTAGCCGAGCCGCGCGAGCACCCAGAGGAGCAACGCGGGAAAGCCGAAGTGCGCGAGCGCCGCCGCGCGGGCGGACCGGGGCACGTCGGGTAGAAAGGCAGGTGCGGCGAGCCCGAACGGATCGGCGCCGCCGAGCAGCTGGGCCACGAAGCCGATGTCCCACGCCAGCTGCGGCAGCAAAGCCGCGAGCGCAGCGACGCTCGCGAGCAACCGCCGCTCGAGCCACAGCGCAAGGACCGCGGCTCCGAGTGCGGCTTCGAGCAGCCACAGCATGCGTTCCGTCGCCTGAGCGGCATAGAGGAGCGCGAAAGCCGCCACTGCCGCCGACCCCGCGAGGCGGGCACGAAGAGTGAAAGCTGCACCGGCCGGCCGCGCGAGCGCGAGCCGTACGCCGGCCAGCTTGAGCGTTCCCTGCTCCTTCATGGCCCTCGCTTCCACTCGGACGCGCGCGGTACGCGTTCCGCACCGCGCCCGGGCTTTCTCTCGCGCCCCCGACGGCGAGCCCACCCGCCGCGAGGCAACGGACGCCCGCGCTCAGTGCTGAGCGGCGAGCTCCTCGAGCAACGCCAGGTCCGCTTCCGTGAACCCGGCGGCGCGCCGGGCGGCGGCCGCGAAAGGCGGCCGCAGTCGGGGGGCGTTGTATTCCCTGTACAGACGCCGGAACGTCGCGACCGGATCCAGGCCCGCGCGTTCGCAAAGCCAGACGTACCAGCGGTTGCCGATGCGCACGTGCTCGACTTCGTCGCGCTGGATGATGCGCATGATGTCGGCGGCCCGGGCGTCGCCCCAGCCGGTGAGCTTCGCGATCAGCGCGGGCGACGCGTCGAGGCCGCGCGCCTCCAGGATGCGCGGCACCAGCGCCATGCGCACCAGCGGGTCATGGGCCGTCTTGACCGCCATCTCCCACAGACCGTCGTGCGCCGTGAAGCTTCCGTAGTCGTAGCCCTGCGCGCGCAGGTGATCGCGCAGGAGCGTGAAGTGGTACGCCTCTTCCGCCGCGACCCGCAGCCAGTCGCGGTAGTATTCGTGCGGCAGACCGCGAAAGCGGTAAACCGCATCGAGCGCGAGGTTCACGGCATTGAACTCGATGTGCGCGAGCGCATGGATGAGCGCCGCGCGCCCGGCCGCGGTCGAGCCGCGCCGGCGCTCGACGGCGCGCGGCGGCACGAGCTGCGGCCGCGCCGGCCGTCCCGGCACCGGTACGGCTTCGACGGGCCCCGGCTCACCGATCGGGCCGGAGATACGCCCGGCTTCCCAGTCCGCCCGCAGCGCACACGCGGCGGCGCACTTGGCGTCCGGGTCGCGCTCCATGAGCGCCACGTAGGCGCGGGTGTGGACATCCGTCATGCGTCCGATCATACGACGTCGGGCGCCCGGGCCGGGAGACGTGTCCCGCGATTCCCCGGCGCTTCAGAAGCCGTAGATGATCGAAACCAGCGTCGCCGTATCGGTACTCACGGCGCCGGCGGGTACGTTGCTGTTGCGTCTCGCAGTGAAGGACAGCGACAGCGCGAGGTCCCCGGTGAGGTTGGCGGTGAGCGCCGTCGTGCTTTCCGTGAAGGTGTTCGTCGAGCCGTCTTCGATGCGCAGGCGCTGGGAGAAGTTGGCGTGCTTGCTGAACTCCCAGGTGTAGGCCCCGGTGAACTGCACGATGCCCTCGTCCTCCCGCGTCCCGTCGACGAACTCCGTCTGGCGGCCGCCGAGACCGAGCTGCAGATCGAGCGTGTGCCGCGGCGTCGCGATGACGCGCCGGCCGTAGCCGACCACTTCCGAAAAGCGGTTGTCGTAGCCGGCGAAACGATTCGTGTTGTAGTTGACGGCCCCGAAGATGTAGTGCCTGTCCCCGAAGATGTAGTCGGTCTGGGCCGCGACCTCGTATTCGCGCGCGGTCGTCTGGTCGTTGGTGGAGCCGGTGAGCGCGCGCAGCATCAGCGCGTGGCGCCAGGGGAGCGATACGTAGCCGAGCGAGGTCTTGGCGTTGAGGCTGGCGCTGTCGGTGTTGCCGGTGTTCGCGAGATAGCCGAGCGACACCGAACCGAAGAAGCCTTCCTCGGGCGCCTTGCCGTTCGCGGCTTCGGAGAGGATCGTGGACGCGCCATTGATGCTCATCCACGCGATACCCTCCTGTCC
>DATCLR010000204.1:0-9174 GCA_036563785.1 Burkholderiales bacterium
ATGCTGGTGGTGCTGAGCTTCGCGCTGAGCTTCGCGGGGCTCTTCCTGTATATCGCCGCCTCGCCGGGCGCTACACCCACGAGTACGCGGTGAAGGTGGGCTTCGTGATCATGCTCACCGCCGTCGCGGCCGATCTCGCGAGCGCGCTCGTGCTCGCGCCGGCGCTCTGGAACACGGTCGGTCCGGTCGCGCTCTATGCGGCCGGCATGTCGCTCACGCTGCCGAACCTGAGCCTGATCGCGCTCGACTGCATGCCGAGGCGCCGCGGGCTCGCTTCCGCCGTGCAGGCGTTCCTGCAGATGACGCTCGGCGGCGTGGTCGCCGGCGTGCTCGTGCCGCTGCTCGCGCCGCGGCTCTGGACGCTCGCGGCGGGCTCGCTCGCGCTCGTCGGCGCGGCGCGCCTCCTGTGGTTCGTGTATTGCGGCGTCGCCGCGCCCGTGCGCGCCGCACGGCGTTCGCCTTGACCGCTTTCGTTTCGAAGCCGGAGAATCGGGAAGCGGCGCATCCGTCGTCCCTTCCCGCCATGACGGGAGACTTCCTATGAAAATCACTCCGCAAGAAGCCCTGCAGCGGGTCATCGAGCATCGCGAGATCTTCCACGACGAGATGCTCGGGCTGATGCGCTCGATCATGAGCGGCGAGCTGTCGCCGGTGCTGATCGGCGCGATCATCATCGGCCTGCGCGTGAAGAAGGAGACGATCGGCGAGATCACCGCCGCGGCGCAGGTGATGCGCGAGTTCGCGACCAAGGTCGAGGTGCCCGACAAGGACAAGCTGCTCGACATCGTCGGCACCGGCGGCGACGGCGCGCACACGTTCAATATCTCGACCACCGCGACGTTCGTCGCCGCCGCGGCGGGCGCGCGGGTCGCCAAGCACGGCGGGCGCAGCGTCTCGAGCCGCTCGGGCGCGGCCGACGTGCTCGAGGCGCTCGGCGCGAGCATCGATCTCGGGCCCGAGCAGGTGGCCGAATGCATCGCCGAGACCGGCGTAGGCTTCATGTTCGCGCCGAATCACCACACGGCGATGAAGCACGCCGCCCCGGTGCGCAAGGAGCTCGGGGTGCGGACGATCTTCAACATCCTCGGGCCGCTCACGAACCCGGCGGGCGCCGCGAACCAGCTCCTCGGGGTGTTCCACCCGGACCTCGTCGGCATCCAGGTGCGCGTGCTGCAGCGCCTCGGCAGCCGCCACGTGCTCGTGGTCTACGGCATGAGCGGCATCGACGAGGTGTCGCTCGCGGGCGAAACCATGGTCGGCGAGCTCATCAACGGCGAGGTGCGCGAGTACAACATCCATCCCGAGCAGTTCGACCTGCCGGTGTACGAAGGGAACGCGCTCAAGGTCGCGAGCGCCGAGGAGTCGAAAGAGAAGGTGCTCGCCGTGCTCGCCAACCGTCCGGGACCGGAGCGCGATATCGTGCTCCTCAATGCGGGCACGGCGCTCTACGCCGCCGACATCGCGGGGTCGATTGCCGAAGGCGTGCGCCTCGCGCGCGAGGCGGTCGCGAGCGGTGCGGCGCGCGAGAAGCTCGAGCAGTTCATCGCCTGCACCCGCCGGCTGGCGAAATGAGTCATGACGGCGGTCGCAGGGGACGTCGTGCCCCGCGGGATGCCGCATCGCGCGCGGCCGACCATTCCGTCGGCTGCAGTCCCGGCATGACCCGCGCATGAGCACCGGAGCGCCCGACATCCTCAAGCGCATCGTCGCGCGCAAGAGCGAGGAGCTGCGCGAGCGCGCCGAGCGGCTGCCGCTGTCCGAGCTTTCGCGCCGGGCCGAGGCGGCACCCGCGCCGCGCGACTTCGCGGGGGCGCTGCGCGCGCATATCGCGGCGGGGCGCCCCGGCGTCATCGCCGAGATCAAGAAGGCGTCGCCGAGCAAGGGCGTGTTGCGCCCGGATTTCCGTCCGGCGGACATCGCGCGCGACTACGAGCGCCACGGCGCGAGCTGCCTCTCGGTGCTCACCGACGTCGACTTCTTCCAGGGCGCGGACGCGCACCTGCAGGAGGCGCGCGCGGCATGCGGGCTGCCCGTGCTCCGCAAGGACTTCACCATCGACGCCTATCAGGTGTACGAAGCGCGCGCGCTCGGCGCCGACTGCATCCTGCTCATCGTCGCGATCCTCGGGGACACGGCGCTGCGCGAGCTCGCGCTGCTCGCGGGCGACCTCGGGATGGACGTGCTGGTCGAGGTGCACACGGCCGAGGAGCTCGAGCGGGCGCTGCCGCTCGGCACGCCGCTCATCGGCATCAACAACCGCAACCTGCGCACCTTCGAGACCGCGCTCGAGACCACGCTCGGGCTGCTGCCGCGGGTGCCGTCCGATCGCATCGTCGTCACGGAGAGCGGCATCCTGAGCCCGGAGGACGTCGACCGGATGCGGGCGCACGGCGTGAACGCGTTCCTCGTCGGCGAAGCGTTCATGCGCGCGCCGGACCCCGGGGCGCGCCTCGCCGAGCTGTTCCGGATCCAGCGCCGCTGAGCCGCCCCGCTGCCCGCACTTATTTTCCTGCGTATTGTCCCCTGCGGTTCGCCGCCCACGCCCGCGGATCGGTGCGCGTAACCCCGCGCCCTTAGGGAGGCTCCCACCGTCCGCTCGCGCTCTCCACCGGGCTCGCCGCAGTTCGGCCCGCCCCGGGCGTCGAATATACTGGGCGAAACTTCGGGACCCTGCGAAATGAAGGCGACCATTCGGTGGACCGGCGGCGTGAGCTTCGTCGGGCGCGCGGACAGCGGGCACGACATCCCCATGGACGGGGCGCCCGAAGCCGGCGGCCAGAACAAGGGATCGCGGCCGATGGAGGTGGTGCTGATCGGGATGGGCGGCTGCACGGCGTTCGACGTCGTGCACATCCTCCGCCGCCAGCGCCAGGACGTGACGGACTGCGTGGCCGAGATCGACGCCGAGCGCGCGCCGACGGACCCCAAGGTCTTCACCCGCATCCACGTGCACTTCAAGGTCACCGGGCGCGGGCTCGACCCGCACAAGGTCGGCCGCGCGATCGAGCTGTCCGCGACCAAGTACTGCTCCGCCTCGATCATGCTCGGCAAGACCGCGGTCATTACCCACGATTTCGAGATTCTGGAAGCGCCGTGAGCCAGGCCATCGACACCGCCCGGCAGTTCGACGATCTGGTCGCGACCTATTACCGGTCGTGGCTGCGGTTCCACCCCGAGCGGGCGGTGGAAGTGGGCGTGCCCGGGTATGCGCATCTGCTCACGCCCTGCACCGAGGAAGCGCGGGGTGCCCTCATCTGCCTCAACGACGAGCTGCGCGTGGCGCTTGAGGAGATCGATGCCGGCGCGCTCGACCCCGACCGCTGGGTCGATTACCTGCTGCTGCACGGCGCGGTTCAGCTCGAGAACCAGTACCTGCTCGACCTGGAGCCGCAGCGGCCCGATCCGCGGCGCTGGCTCCCCGTGTCGGCGATCTATCAGCTCACGATCCGCCCGGTCGACGATCCGGAGCACGCGCTCGGTTCCCGGCTCGAAGCGATCCCGGCGCACCTCGAGGCCGCGAAGACCGCGCTTCGCGCGAAGGCGGCCGCCGTGCCCGGGCCCTGGGCCTCGTCGACGGCAACGGCCGCGCGCCGCGGCGCGGAGTTCGTGAACGGCCTCGGGGCGCATCCGCGGATCGCGTCGCTCCCGCGCGCGGACCGGCTCGCCGCGCCCGTGCAGCGGGCGGCGCGCGCGCTTTCCGACTTCGCGGACTTCCTCGAGCGCGAGGTGTGCCCGGCGGCGGCCGGCGATTTCGCGTGCGGCAAGGAGTATTTCGACCGGCTGCTGCGCCTGCGGCACTTCCTCGACGTGCCGGCCGACGCGCTGCACGCGTTCGGCGCACGGCTCTACGAGCGCACGCGCGCGGAGCTCGAAGCCGCCTGCGAGGACCTTTTCGGGCATCGCGACGTGGTGCGCGCGGTGCGCGAGATCCAGCGGCGGCACCCGCCGGCCGAGCGGCTGCTCGCGGTCTACACCGAGCGCATGCGCGCGGCGCGCGCGTTCGTGATCGAGCGCGATCTCGTCTCCGTGCCGGCGAACGAGCGCCTCGAGGTGGTGGAAACGCCGGTCTTCTTGCGCCACGAGATTCCGTTTGCCGCCCATTGCGAGCCTTCGCCCGAGGACCCCGAGCAGGTCGGGCGCTACTACGTGACGCCGCCGCTCGACGAGGCACAGCTCGCCGAGCACGACGAGATCGGCCTCATGCACACGTGCGTGCACGAGGCGTATCCCGGGCACCACCTGCAGTTCGCGACCGCGAATCGCAACTCCGCGGCGCGCTCGCTCCCGCGGCTCCTGAACGCCTCGGCGACGCTCTACGAAGGCTGGGCGCTCTACTCGGAGCAGCTCATGGTCGAGCAGGGTTTCCTCGATCGCCCGGAAAGCCGGGTGCTGCTGCTGCGCGACCGGCTGTGGCGGGCGCTGCGCGTCATGCTCGACGTGGAGCTGCAGACCCGCGGTCTCGCGCTGTCCGACGCCGCCGATCGCATGGTGCGGGCGCTCGGCTTTCCGCGCCCGCAGGCCGAGGCCGATCTCGCCTGGTACACGCGCGCGGCCACGGTCCCGCTCGGCTACGCGACCGGCTGGGCGCTCATCAACGCGCTGCGGGACCATTTGCGGCAGAAGGACGAAACGTTCTCGCTGCGCGCCTTCCACGACCGGCTGCTGTCGGTCGGCTCGGTGGCGCTGCCGCTCGTGATCCGGCGCGCCTTCGGGCGCGAGACGTGGGAAGCGGTGCGCGACGCGGTGTTCGGGGCGACCGCGTGAGTGGAGGTCTTCCGTTCGGCGTGACGCCGCGCCGGGTGTTCGCGGGGATGTTCCTCGCCTGCGCGGCGCTTATCGGCTTCGCGCTCTATCTCCAGCACGCGCAGGCGCTCGAGCCCTGCCCGATGTGCATCCTGCAGCGCTATGCGTTCATCGGGATCGGGCTCGTGGCGCTGGTCGGCGCGCTGCACGGACCGGCCGCGGCCGGCACCGCGGTCTACAGCGGCCTCGTCGCGGTTCTCGCGGTGGGGGGCGGGGCGGTCGCCGCGTGGCACGCGTGGCTGCAGCGCTTTCCGCCGAAGGTTTCGAGCTGCGGCGCCGATCTCTGGTACCTGCTCGATACCTTCCCGCTCTCGCGCGCGCTGCCGGCGATCTTTCAGGGGGCGGGCGAGTGCAGCGAGGTGCAGTGGCGCTTCCTGGGGCTCTCGATCCCGGAGTGGGCGCTCGTCTGGTTCGCGCTCTTCGCCGTGCTCGCGGTGCTCGTCATCGTTCGTTTCGCGCGCGGCCGGGCTTCGTCCCGGCGCGACGGGAATCGGCCGCGCGAGGCCGCGCGCGAACGTCAGATCCAGTAGGTCGTCGTCGTCATCACTTTCGCGCTCAGGCGCATCAGCGCCTTGATCGGCGCCGGCAGCTCCGCCGCGCCGGACTCGATCGCGACCGTCGCGTGCGACGCCTCGTCGCGCGCCATCTGCTCGACGATCGCGAGGCTCCTGCGATCCTGCGCCGGGAGGCGCGCGAGATGCCCGTTCAGGTGCTCGACCACCTGGCGCTCGGTTTCCGCGAGGAAGCCGAGGCTCCAGCGGTCGCCGGCGAGGCCCGCGGCGACGCCGATCGCGAGCGCGCCCGCGTACCAGAACGGATTCAGGTAGCTCAGCCGGCCGCCGAGCTCCTGCACGCGCTCGGCCGTCCAGGCGAGGTGATCGTTCTCCTCGCGCGCCGACTGCTGCAGCCGCTCGCGCACCGCCGGATCGCGCGCGGTCAGCGCCTGGCCCTGATAAAGCGCCTGCGCGCAGATCTCGCCGGTGTGATTGATGCGCATGAGGCGTCCGGCGTGGTCGCGCTCGCGTTCGTCGAGCGGCGCTTCGATCAGCGCCGCGGCCGGATTCGGCCGCTCGGCGACGGGAGGGCCCCCGAACACGACGCGCAGCGCCTGGTCGAAGGCTCCGATGAGCTTGTCGAGTGGAGAGAGCTCGCGTTCCATGCCGCGAGCATAGCGCTCCGTCTCGGGCGGTGCCAACGCGTCGGGCCGCTCGTTCGCACGGCGGCGCGATTCACGCGAGCGACGCCGTCGTCGAAACGGAAAACCGGCCCGCGACAGGCGTACAATGAGAGCCGGTCTTCTGCGCCGCACACCGCCGCGGGTCGATGCCCATGTCGTACTATCGCCACCACGTTTTCTTCTGCACCAACAAGCGCGAGGACGGCCGCCCGTGCTGCGCGAACCATCGCGCCCAGGAGATGCGGGATTACGCCAAGGCGCGGGTCAAGGCGCTCGGCCTCGCGGGGCCCGGGAAGGTGCGGATCAACAATTCCGGCTGTCTCGACCGCTGCGAGCTGGGGCCGGTCGTGGTCGTGTACCCGGAGGCCGTCTGGTACACCTACGTCGACCGCGAGGACATCGACGAGATCATCGACCGGCACCTGGGGCAGGGAGAGGTGGTCGAGCGGCTCCTCCTGGACAGGAAGTAGCGCTGGATCAATAACTTATGTTCGCATTCGCGCGCGCTCCCCGGCGACGTGAAAAACGCGAACTCTTTGCTACGCTCATGTCAGTGGCGAGTTCTTCCGGCGTTCCCGACCGGGCGCCGGTTCAAGCTCCTCCATCCTCCTAGTGGTGGTTCGGGCGTGGCCCCAAAGGCCACGCCATTTTTTTGTGCCGGGTGACGTTCCCGCGGTCCGCCCCTTGTCCCCCGTGCCGGTCTTTGTGTACCATGCGCGGCCTTCTCAAAGCCGCTGTTTTCCAGATGAAAACCTTCGTCGCCAAACCCGACACCATCAAGCGTCAGTGGTTCGTGATCGACGCCGCGGACAAGGTCCTCGGGCGCGTCGCGGCCGAGGTCGCGCGTCGGCTCCGCGGCAAGCACAAGCCGGAGTACACGCCGAACATGGATACCGGCGATTACGTCATCGTCGTGAACGCCGCGAAGGTGCGGGTGACCGGCGACAAGCCCCGCAGCAAGTACTACTACCGGTATTCCGGGTACCAGAGCGGCTTGAAGCGGGCGACGTTCGCCGAGCTGCAGGCGAAGCATCCGGAGCGCATCATCGAGCACGCCGTGCGGGGCATGCTTCCGAAGAATCCGCTCGGCCGGCAGATGTTCCGCAAGCTCAAGGTTTACGCGGGACCCGAGCACAAGCACGCCGCGCAGGCGCCGAAGCCGCTGCAGATCTAGACACCGAGCATCCATGGCAGAGACCACGCAAACCTACTACGGGACCGGGCGCCGCAAGACCTCGACGGCGCGTGTTTTCCTCCGCCGCGGCAACGGCGAGATCATCGTCAACAACCGCCCGCTCGATCAGTATTTCGGGCGCGAGACGTCGCGCATGATCGTGAAGCAGCCGTTCGCGACGCTCGACATGCTCGATCGCTTCGACGTGTACGTGAACGTGAAGGGCGGCGGGCCGAGCGGCCAGGCCGGCGCCATCCGCCACGGCATCACCCGCGCGCTCATCGCGTACGACCCGAACCTGCGGCCGGCGCTGCGCAAGGCGGGCTTCGTCACCCGCGACGCCCGCGCCGTGGAGCGCAAGAAGTACGGCCTGCACAAGGCCCGCAAGCGGCCGCAGTACTCGAAGCGCTAGTGACTCGGGAACGAGGCTTGTAAAATTAGAAGGCCGCCGGAAGGCGGCCTTCGCCTTTGATCCGAGCGGAGACCTTATTGGGGGATCGTCTAGCGGTAGGACAGCGGACTCTGACTCCGTTAACCTAGGTTCGAATCCTAGTCCCCCAGCCATAAATGAAAAGCGGCCCCCTCGCGGGGCCGCTTTTCATTTGTATGGCCAGGATTAGGGATGAGAACCCTTGGGTTCGACGAGGATCGCCGGGAGCGATCCCGAACAACGGCGCGAAACGCCGTCGGCCCGAAGGGCGAGGCACATGGATGTGCCGAGTAATCCTAGCCCTCCAGCCATAAATGAAACCGGCCCCATGTGGGGCCGGTTTCTTTTCCCCATACCCTTTCGCAAGAACCGGCGGTGACGCCGGCTTCATCCGAGCGCCCCGCTATTTCGCCGCTTCTCCATTCCTGACCACGCGCGCTTTCCGCGCTGGTCCGGAATCACAGCGAGCGGTGGGTCTCTTGACGCGCTGCAGTGCCGTCCTTTCGGTGCCAGCGAAGATCAGGCAGCCTCAAGAACAAACACCAACGACAATATTGCGTCCGCGCCTTGCCTGATTCCGCTCTCCAGATTTTCGATCGCACGTCTCTCGACGCTGCGGGTAGCGACGCGGCCCACCTCTCGCGCGCCCTCCGTTCGTCGAACGTGCCAATTTTTACCTTCCATCTGAAGTAACTGATCGCTCGTCCGTCGCGTGTGTTGCATGCACGCAACATCGCTTGTTCTCGTGTTGTAGATTTGAAGAAAAAGTTGCAACTGCGCAAATTTGCGTGCTATACATGTGGTCACAGGCGAACTCGCCTGTAATCAGCTGGCAGACGTAACGAGCAGTAAACGTAGGGGGATAGAGCCAGGGGTTCGAGCACTGCCTATAGGCCTTGGTTCTGTCCGAGTCAGCTAATAACAGGTAACAACAGGAGACCATTCAATGCAGAAGAAGGTACTCGCAGCCGCGATCGGTGCGTGCTTGATCGCGCCGGCCGCGATGGCGGAGGTAACGATCTCGGGCCGACTGGCGGTCGGTTTCGAGAGCTATGAAATCGACGGTATGGATTCGGAGCTGCGCGTGTCCGACCAGTCCTCGAGCCTCGTGTTCTCGGGCAAGGAGGATCTGGGCGGCGGCCTGAGCGCCTGGTTCCGGATCGACAATCGCTTCAACCCGGATGCTAACATCCCTACCGGCCCCAGTGCCGGCACCAGCTTCGGCGCGACCGGTAACACCGGCGTCGGCCTCGAAGGCGGCTTCGGCAGGCTGACCATCGGCCGCTGGGACCTGCACTACAACGAGATGTTCGCTTACGAGAGCCTGCCCTCCGGCTCGCTGCAGACGCGCGTGACCGGGTCGGTGTTCTCGCAGGTCGGTGCGGGTACTCCGTTCGACAAGATCGCCAACAACACGCGAACCCCGAACGTGATTATGTGGGACGGCTCGTTCGGCGGCGGTTTCAGCGCGCGTGTCGCCTATTCGACGTCCGGTATCCTTCCGAACGCTACCGAAAGCTCGGGAGAGGACGAGGGTGACGTGATCACGGCGGCGCTGCGCTGGTCGAACGGCCCGCTCTCGCTCGGCGC
>DATCLR010000209.1:0-4008 GCA_036563785.1 Burkholderiales bacterium
GCTCAACACTCGCAGAAGCCGGATTCGCCGGCCCTGCCTCAATATGCCTGCGCCCGAACGGAGCGATTCCAGGCGATCCCACGCTTGGAGTGCCGATCAGGCAGTCTTGGTAATGCGTCCTGAGCTAAACCGGTCCCCGGCCCGGGTCAGATGGTCTGGCTTACCGCCGCCGCTCGCCGCGATCAATACGGCGCACTCGCGCCGGCATCGGGCCGCCGACAGCACGAGGGGAAGCGCGATTTTTTGCGGCGCGCAGTATAAAGACCCCACCCCCGAGGGTCAACGACAGAAAGCGCGCGTTCGGCGCGCGTTCGCCGACGAAGCGCGCGTTTGCAGGCGAAAGCGGAAGAACCGCAGGCGGCGCCGTTCGTGCGCTCAGCCGCCGGCGGCAGCGGGGAGCGAGCGGGAGAGAGCCCGGGCGCGCTCGATCTCGGTCGGGGAAAGCTCGGGCTGCAGGCGGTCCAGCCGTCGGGCCGCGGAGGCGTGGCCTTGTGCGGCGGCGCGCGCATACCAGGCGTATGCATGGACCTTGTGATCGGGGAGGTGATACCCGAACTCGTAGAGGATGCCGAGCTCGTACTGCGCGTCCGCGTCGCCGCTCGCCGCCGCCGCACGCAGCGCCTCCAGGCTCGCGGTTTCGGTCGCGATCGCCGCGGGCGACGCGAGCACCGCCGCGAGCATCGCCGAGCCGATGATTTTCCGGAGCATCCGCGCCATGACTTTCCTTATATAGCCGGCCGCGGAAGCGGCCGCCAGTCAGCCGATCCGCTGCAGGATGCCGTCGAGCTCGTCGAGACTGTGGTAGTAGATCGTCACGTGCCCCTTGCCGCCGCGCCCGTGGGAAACGCGCACTTTAGCGCCGAGCTTCTCCGCCAGCCGGTCCTGGAGCGCGCGGATGTCCGGATCGAGGGTGCGCCTGGACTTGCGGCCGCCGGGGCGCTCGAGCATGCGGCGGACCAGCTCCTCGGTCTCACGCACGGAGAGCTGCCGCTCCACCACTTCCCGGGCTGCCTGCACCTGCAGGGGGCCTTCCAGCGCGAGCAACGCGCGCGCGTGCCCCATGTCCAGGCGGCCGTCCTCCAGCATCTGCCGCAGTTCCGGGCTCAGGGAGAGCAGGCGCAGCAGATTGGTCACGGCGGCGCGTGAGCGTCCGACCGCCTCCGCAACCCGCTGGTGCGTCATGCCGAACTCGTCGATCAGCCGCTGCAGCGCCGCCGCCTCCTCGACCGGGTTCAGATTCTCGCGCTGGATGTTCTCGATGAGCGCGATCGCGATCGCGGCTTCGTCCGGGACCCGGCGTATGACCGCCGGCACCGTCTCGAGGCCGGCGAGCTGGGCCGCGCGCCAGCGGCGCTCGCCCGCGATGATCTCGTAGTTGCCGCTCGGGAGCGGCCGGACGACGATCGGCTGCACTACGCCTTGGGCCTTGATCGAGGCGGCGAGCTCCTCGAGCGCCGCCTGGTCCATGCGCGTTCGCGGCTGGTATTTGCCGCGCTGCAGCAGGTCGATCGGGAGCTGCTTGAGCTCCTCCTTCTCGCCGGTCGGAAGACTGTCGACGCCGAGCAGCGCGTCGAGCCCGCGGCCGAGGCGCGGACGCTTGGTCATCACGCCGCCGCCTCCTCCTCGCGCCGCAGGATTTCCCCGGCGAGCGCAAGGTACGCCTGCGCGCCCTTCGACTGCAGGTCGTAGGTGATTACGGCCTTGCCGTAGCTCGGCGCTTCCGCGAGGCGCACGTTGCGCGGAATGATGGTACGGTAGAGCTTGTCGCCGAAGTGCTGCTTCAATTGCGCCGAAACTTCATTGTCGAGGCGATTGCGCGGATCGTACATGGTCCTGAGCAGCCCTTCGACCTCCAGCAGGGGATTGAGCGACTCGCGCACGCGCCGGATGGTGGTGAGGAGCGCCGAAAGCCCCTCGAGCGCGTAGTACTCGCATTGCATAGGGATGAGCACCGAGTTCGCGGCGACGAGCGCGTTCACCGTCAGCAGATTGAGCGCCGGCGGGCAGTCGATGAACAGGTAGTCGTACTTCTCCCGCATCGGCGCGAGGGCCGCGCGCAGCCGGCGTTCGCGGCCTTCGACCTCGATCAGCTCGACCTCGGCGCCGGAGAGGCTCGCGTTCGCCGGCACGAGGTCGTAGCCGCTCTCCACCGGGATCGTGGCGCGTTCGATGCTGTCCTCGCCGAGCAGCACCGTGTAGGTGCTCGCCTGGAGCGTCTGCTTGTTGACGCCGCTGCCCATCGTCGCATTGCCCTGGGGATCGAGGTCGACGAGCAGCACCCGCCGGCGCGTCTTCGCGAGCGAGGCGGCGAGATTGATGCTCGTGGTGGTCTTGCCGACTCCGCCCTTCTGATTGGCTATCGCGATGATCCGGCCCATCACGCGCCCTGCTCTTGCTCCGAAACCGGTTCGAGGATCACCAGGTGGCGCGCCGCGTCCAGACCCGGCACTGTGAGGCGCACCACGTCGCGCACGCGGAACCCGGGGCCGACGCCGGCGATCTCCTCCTGAGGGTACACGCCCTTCATGGCGAGCACGGCGCCGCCCGGCGCGCACAGGTGGCGACAGCTCGTCAGCATATCAGGAATGGCGGCGAGCGCACGAGCAATGACCGTATCGAACGGCGCCGGCGGGCGATACCGCTCGGCGGCGCAGTGCACCGCTTCGGCATTGTGAATGCCGAGCTCGTGCAGGGCCTGGCGCACGAAACGCACCTTCTTGGCGTTGCTGTCGAGCAGCACGAACCGGGCGGCGGGGAGCGCCAGCGCCAAGGGAATCCCCGGCAGGCCCGCACCGGTGCCGATGTCGATGACGCGCGTACCGCGCACGTACGGGAGCACCGCCAGGCTGTCGAGGAGGTGCCGCGGCAGCATTTGCTCGATGTCGCGCACGGCGGTGAGGTTGTAGGCGCGGTTCCAGTGCGCGAGGAGCTCGAGGAACTGCAGGAGCCGCGCGCGCGTTCCTTCGGGCAGCTCGAGGTGCAGCGCAGCCAGCCCTTGCTGCAATCGGCGATCGAGCTTCTCGCGTTCGGTCTGCGTGCCGGGGATCATGGGCGGCGCGGCCGCTCAGGCGCGGCGGCGCTTCAGGTGAACCAGGAGCAGCGAGACCGCGGCCGGCGTCACGCCGGGCACGCGCGCCGCCTGCCCGAGCGTGACCGGACGGTGCGCCGCGAGCTTCTGGCGCACCTCGACCGAAAGCCCGTGCACCTGCTGGTAATCGAGATCCGGCGGCAGCGGGGTCTCCTCGTGGCGCCGTTGCGCCTCGATCTCGGCGTGCGCGCGTTCGATGTAGCCCGCGTACTTCGCCTGGATCTCGAGCTGCTGTGCGACCTCGGGGTCCGCCACGCCCGGCCCGGCGCCGGGAAGCCGCATCAGCGCGGCGTAGCGCACCTCCGGACGCGCGAGCAGCTCGGCGAGCGTTGCCTCGCGCGAGAGCGGCGCACCGAGCGCGGCGACGGCCTCGGCGTCGCTCACCGTCGAAGGACGCAGGCGCACGCGCTCGAGCCGCTCCTGCTCGCGCGCGATCGCGTCGCGCTTCTCGCAGAAGCGACGCCAGCGCGCATCGTCCACGAGACCGAGCTCGCGGCCGATCGGCGTGAGCCGCAGGTCGGCATTGTCCTCGCGCAGGAGCAGCCGGTGCTCGGCGCGCGATGTGAACATACGATAAGGCTCCGTGGTGCCGCGCGTCGTGAGATCGTCGATCAGCACGCCCATGTACGCCTGGTCGCGCCGCGGCCACCAGGGCTCCTGCTCGCGCACGTAGCGCGCGGCGTTGATGCCCGCCACCAGACCCTGCGCCGCGGCCTCCTCGTAACCGGTGGTACCGTTGATCTGGCCGGCGAAGAAGAGGCCGCGGACCTGCTTCGTCTCCAGGCTCGGCTTGAGATCGCGCGGGTCGAAATAGTCGTACTCGATCGCGTAGCCCGGTCGGATCAGCACCGCGCGTTCGAAACCGCGGATCGAGCGCACGAGCTCCCACTGCACCTCGAACGGCAGGCTGGTCGAAATGC
>DATCLR010000210.1:0-8426 GCA_036563785.1 Burkholderiales bacterium
ATGCGCGGGTTGTCGCGGTCGCCGGAACGGCGCTCGAGCAGCGCTTCGGCCTCTTCGCGCCCGTCGCGGCCGAAGTAGCGGTGCAGCAGGTACACCATGGCCCAGAGATGGCGGCCCTCCTCCACGTTCACCTGGAACAGGTTGCGCAGGTCGTAGAGCGACGGCGCTGTCATGCCCAGGTGGCGCTGCTGCTCCACCGAGGCCGGCTCGGTATCGCCCTGGGTGACGATGATTCGCCGCAGGTTGCTGCGGTACTCGCCCGGCACCTCCTGCCATACCGGCTCGCCCTTGTGCTCGCCGAAGCCGATGCGGCGATCGGGCTCGGGCGGATTCAGGAAGATGCCCCAGCGGTACTCCGGCATCTTGACGAAACCGAAGTGCGCCCAACCGCTCGGCTCGACGCTCACCGCGGTGCGCAGGTACACCTCGTAGTTGGCCGAGCCCACCGGCCCCATGTCGCGCCACCAGCCGAGGAACGAGGGCTGCCAGTGCTCGAGCGCACGCTGCAGCGTCTTGTCGCTCGCCAGATCGACGTTGTTCGGGATCTTCTCGCTGTAATTGATGCTCATCGCTGACTCCTGGAATTCGTTACGCCGCGCGGGAGAACGCCGACGGGAGCGCCGGCGAAGCCGTGCCCCCGTCGGGTCGGACTAGACGCGCTCCCAGTTGAATTTCGCCTTGTTGCCGGTACCGAAGACGCGGAGCGCACCGGCTTCCCCGACGGCGTTCGGGCGGTTGAAGATCCAGTTCTGCCACGCCGAGAGCCGCCCGAAGATCTTGCTCTCCATGGTCTCGGCGCCGCCGAAGCGCAGGTTCGCCTCCATGCCGGTCAGCGCGTCGGGCGAGAGGCTCGCCCGCTCCTCGAGCGCGAGCCGGATCTCGTCGCTCCAGTCGAGCTCGTCGGGCGTCACGGTGACGAGCCCGAGCCCGAGCGCCTCCGCGGCCGCCAGGCGGCGGCCCTTCGCCGCTTCAGCCTGCGCGATCGGTTCGCGCTCGCCGTAGAACCGCGCCGCGAGGCGAGTTTGTTGGTTCACGGCCGGATAGGCGCCGAAATTCATCTCGGACAGCGCGATTGCGGGCCCCGCCGCCGCATCGTCGGTGGCGAGCATGTAGCTGCGATCCGCCGCGAGCGCGAGCTCGAAGAGCGTCCCGGCGAAGCAGGAACCGGGCTCGATCAGCGCGAACATGGTGCGCGAGGACACGTCGAGACGCGCGAGCGTGCGCCGCCACATGCCGATCACTTCACGGACGAACCAGTGGTCCTTGTGCCGTGCGAGCACCGCATCGACGGCGAGCACGCGGTCGATGTCGCCCGAGGTCTTGAGCACCCAGGTTCCGAGCGTGAGCTCGTTGGTGCGCAGCATCAGCACGGCGTCGTCCAGCTCGCGCGCTACCTGCAGCGGCCACCAGGAGGCACCGGCGCCGACGATGTCCTTAATCTCGCTCGGACCGTCCGCCGCGGGCGCCTTGACGGTGATCGTCGCCCGGCGCGCGGCGCGATCGAACTGCACGTCCACGAACTGATAGTGATAGCCGGCGTCGTCGATGACGCGCGCGAGCGGCGTGAGCGTCACGCCCTTCTCGCCCTGCGGCCGGTCGCTCAGGGCGGCGAGCTCCTGTGCGCGGCGCTTGACGTACTCGTTGAACTGGGCCGGTTTCACCACCTCGTCCACGAGGCGCCACTCCTTCGCGCGGGCGCCCCGCACGCCCTCCACCGTGGTCGCGAAGATGTCCGCGTGGTCGCGGCGCACGCGGCGCTTGTCGGTGAGGCGCGTGAGGCCGCCCGTGCCCGGCAGCACGCCGAGGAGCGGCACCTCCGGGAGGCTCACCGCGGAGGAGCGGTCGTCGATCAGCACGATCTCGTCGCACGCGAGCGCGAGCTCGTAGCCGCCGCCCGCGGTAGTGCCGTTGCATGCGGCGAGGAACTTGATGCCGGAGTAGCGGCTCGCGTCCTCGATACCGTTGCGCGTCTCGTTCGTGAACTTGCAGAAGTTCACCTTCCACGCGTGCGAGGACTGGCCGAGCATGAAGATGTTCGCGCCGGAGCAGAAAATCCGCTCCTTCGCGCTCGTGATGACGACCGCGCGCACCTCCGGATGCTCGAAGCGGATGCGCTGCAGCGCGTCGTAGAGCTCGATGTCGACGCCGAGATCGTAGGAGTTGAGCTTGAGCTTGTAGCCCGGCCGCAGCCCGCGGTCCTCGTTCACGTCCATCGACAGCGTCGCCACCGGCCCGTCGAACGACAGCCGCCAGTGGATGTAGCGGTCGGGATGCGTCTGGTAGTCGACGATGCCCGACGTTTCGGTTTCGGCTCTCAGAGCAGCTTCGGCCACGGTAGTCCTCCTGCAATGGTTCCGGCTCAGGCCGCGACGGCCTGACGCAATCTCGAAAAAGCCTCCTCCGGCGTCGTGCCGGAGGTATCGACGGTGACGTCCGCCTTGGCGTACAACGGCTCGCGCGCGGAGAGGATGCGGCGCAGGTCCTCCATCGCCTCGGCGTTGTCCTGCATCGGTCGGAAGTCGCCCTGCGCCGCAACGCGCGCCATGTGCTCCTCGGGACGCGCCTTGAGCCAGACCGTGAAGCAGGACGCGAGCAGCATGTTGTACGTGTCCGGCTCCGACACGATGCCGCCGCCGACCGAGATCACCGCCCGCTCGTACTCGCGGATCACGCGCTCGAGGCACCGTCGCTCGAGCCGTCGATATCCCGCCTGGCCGTAGAGCATGAACACCTCGCTCAACGACAGCCCGGCTTCCCGCTCGATCTCGCGGTCCAGCTCGATGAACGGCACGCCCGTGTGGGCGGCGAGCATGGGGCCGAGCGTCGACTTGCCCGCCCCGCGCAGGCCGATCAGCGCCACCCGGCGCCGGCGCGCGCTCTCGAGCGTGCCCATGTCGCGCATCAGCCGGAAGATCGTTTCCTCCAGCCGGTGCTCGGGCAGCTGCTCGAGGAAGCGGCGGATCAGGCGGTGCTCGGTCGACTGCGGGCTCTCGCTCAGCACCTCGGCGAGCGGCACGCCGAGCGCGAGCGCGATGTGCCGCAGCAGCACGATCGATACGTTGCCCTCGCCCGCCTCGAGCTGCGCCAGGTAGCGCTCCGAGACGTCCGCCTGCCGCGCGAGCACCTTCCGCGCCATTCCGCGCTGCTCGCGGATCTCGCGGATCCGTTTCCCGAGCGCGCGCAAGAACTCCTCGTCGTTCGGGACTCGCCCCGATTCCAGCACGGCCGACGCTGCTTGTTCCTTCATGTTCTTTTGAGCAAATCCCTATAAAGTTTTGTGCTGCCGAATCATCCAGAACGCGCTGCGGCCGCCTGACTCGGGCTCGCGAGAAGCATATTGAACGATAATGCATATTCGAATAGACTGCAAGCACTATAATGCATGACCGCTCAATAAGCGGCGGAATAAGCGTTCCCCTTGCCTTTGGAACGCCGGAGGAGGACCGAGCATGACGATCGAAGAGTTCCAGCGCCTGCTGGGCCCCATCATCGAGCAGGTACGCGACAAGCCGCTCGACAAGAATCTCGAAGACGAACTCAACCGCCGCTTCCCGGCCGACAGCGAAACCTTCCGCCAGGTGTTCGATGCCTGCCGCGCAGCGATCGCGGCCGGCTGGATGTGCAACCGCGAGGCCGACGGCATCCGCTACGGCCGGGTGCTCAAGCCGAGCCCGGAGCTCGCGGGCTTCAGCGTCGACGTCGTCGAAATGAACGACATCAAAGGGCCGCACCACCGCCACCCGAACGGCGAGATCGACATGATCATGCCGCTGAACCCCGGCGCGAAATTCGATGGACACGATGCCGGGTGGCTGGTTTATAGTCCGGACAGCGCCCACTACCCCACCGTGAGCAACGGTAAAGCGCTCGTGCTCTACCTGCTGCCGCAGGGCGCCATCGAATTCACCCGCGCTGCCTGACGACCCGGCGCGCGGACGAAACGGAGGAGGAAACGTATGACGACTTCTCAGCCCTCCCTCAGCACCTCCGATCACCGTACGAGCCCGCCGATCGTCGACATACCCCGCGTCTACAACGCCGCGCACGATCTCATCGAGCGCAATCTCCGCGCCGGCCGCGGCGGCAAGGTCGCCTACCACGACGTCAACGGCGCGCACACCTACGCGGCGCTGGCCGAGCGCGTGAACCGGTTCGCGAACGCGATCACCGGCCTGGGTGTGCAGCAGGAGCAGCGCATCATGCTCTGCCTGCTCGACACCATCGATTTCCCGACGGCGTTTCTCGGCGCGATCAAGGCGGGCGTGGTTCCGGTCCCGGTGAACACGCTGCTCACCGCGAAGGACTTCGAGTACATGCTCCGGGACAGCCGCGCGCGGGCGCTCGTGGTGTCGGAGCCGCTGCTGCCGACGTTCGCGCCGATCCTCAAGAACCTGCCGTACCTGCGGCACGTGATCGTCTCCGGCAAGGACGCGCAGGGGCACCTGCTCATGTCGGACCTGCTCGCGAAGGCGAGCCCGCACTTCGACCCGGTCGCGACCTGCGCCGACGACATGTGCTTCTGGCTCTATTCGTCGGGCTCGACCGGCGCGCCGAAGGGCACGGTGCACCTGCACTCGCACCTGATCCTGACGGCCGAGCTCTACGCACGCCCGATCCTCGGCATCCGCGAGGACGACGTCGTCTTCTCGGCGGCGAAGCTCTTCTTCGCCTACGGGCTCGGCAACGCGCTCACGTTCCCGATGTCGGTCGGCGCCACGACGGTGCTGCTCCACGAGCGCCCGACCCCGGCGTCGGTTTGCGCGTACCTGCGCAAGTACCAGCCCACCATCTTCTACGGCGTGCCGACGCTCTATGCGGCGCTCCTCGCGAGCCCCGACCTTCCGACGCGCGAGGAGGTGAAGCTGCGCCGCTGCACGTCGGCGGGTGAAGCGCTGCCCGAGGACATCGGCAAGCGCTGGTCGCAGCGCTTCGGCGTCGACATTCTCGACGGCATCGGCTCCACGGAGATGCTCCACATCTTCCTCTCGAACCGCCCCGACGACGTTCGCTACGGCACCACCGGCAAGCCGGTGCCGGGCTATCAGCTTCGCATCGTCGACGACGAGGGCCGGCCGCTGCCGCCGGGCGAGACCGGCGAGCTGCAGATCTCGGGGCCGACGAGCGCGATCATGTACTGGAACAACCGCGAACGGTCGCGCAGCACGTTCCAGGGGCCGTGGACCCGCAGCGGCGACAAGTACACGCTCACGCCCGACGGCTACTACGTCTACGCCGGCCGCAGCGACGACATGCTCAAGGTGAGCGGCCAGTACGTATCGCCGGTCGAGGTCGAGTCGGCGCTGATCACGCACGAGGCCGTGCTCGAGGCGGCGGTGATCGGCAAAGAGGACGAAGAGCGGCTGATCAAGCCCCTCGCCTACGTCGTGCTCAAGCCCGGCTACAGCCCCTCCCCCGAGCTCGCCGATGCGCTCAAGCAGCACGTGAAGTCTCGCCTCGCTCCCTTCAAGTACCCGCGATGGATCGAGTTCATCGACGAGCTGCCGAAGACCGCGACGGGCAAGATCCAGCGCTTCAAGCTGCGGGCGATGCAGCAGGCGAGCCGCACTGCCGAGGCGGCGACGACGTCCTGAGACTACGACAATGAAGCCGCGCGAGCGCGCCGTGCGAGCCGGTCGCGCGGGACGGGCCGTACCCTCAACTTAACCAACAGAGGAGGAACGATCGGTATGAGCAACGAGACCGCAACCCCCCGGCGCCGGTTCGTGCGCCGCGCCGCCGCGGCCGCGGCGGCGATCGCTGTCGCCGGCCTGCTGCTGCCGGGCGCGGCCGCGGTGGCGCAGCCGAAGAAGATCAAGGTCGGTCTGATGCTGCCGTACACGGGTACCTACGCGGCCCTCGGCAACGCCATCACCAACGGGTTCAAGCTCGCCGTGGAGGAGGCGGGCGGCAAGCTCGCGGGGCTCGAGGTCGAGTACGCCGTGGTCGACGACGAATCCGATCCGGCCAAGGCGCCCGAGAACGCCAACCGCCTGCTGAAGCGCGACCAGGTGGACGTGCTCGTCGGCACCGTGCATTCGGGCGTCGCCATCGGCATGGCCAAGGTGGTGCGCGGCACCAAGACCATCATGCTGAACCCGAACGCCGGCGCGGACGAGATCACGGGGCCGCTGTGCGCGCCAAACATCTTCCGCACCTCGTTCAGCAACTGGCAGGCGGGCTACGCCACCGGGAAGGTCATGGCCGCGGACAATCACAAGACCGCGGTGACGCTCACCTGGAAGTACGCCGCCGGCCAGCAGATGGCGGACGGCTTCAAGGAAGCGTTCACCGAGGCGGGCGGCAAGATCATCAAGGAGATGACCCTGCCGTTCCCGAACGTCGAGTTCCAGCCGTACCTGACCGAGATCGCCGCGCTCAAGCCGGACGCCGTGTTCGTGTTCTTCGCGGGCGGCGGCGCGGTCAAGTTCGTCAAGGACTATGCCGCGGCGGGGCTCAAGGACAAGATTCCGCTCTACGGCACCGGCTTCCTCACCGACGGCACGCTCGAGGCGCAGGGTGCCGCGGCCGAGGGCGTGCGCACCGCCCTGCACTACGCCGAGAGCCTCGATACGCCGCGCAACAAGAAGTTCCAGGAGGCCTACCAGAAGAAGTACGGCGCCGTGGCCGACGTCTACGCGGTGCAGGGCTACGACGCGGCGCAGCTCCTGCGTATCGGGCTCGAGGCGGTCAACGGTGACGTGCGCAACACCGAGGGGATGATCAAGGCGATGAAGAACGCCGTCATCGACAGCCCGCGCGGTCAGTGGCGCGTGTCGAAGTCGCACAACCCGATCCAGGACATGTACGCCCGGGTGGTCCAGAACGGCGACAACAAGGTGGTCGGCATCGCCGTCAAGGCGCTCGAGGATCCGGGGCGCGGCTGCAAGATGTAGACCGCGGCCGGCAACGGCGGTAAGGTTCTGCGCCGTCGTTCGAAGCGTCGACGATACGAGCAGCATCCGCAGTCCCCTGCTCGCCCTCCCCGCCCCGACGGGCGAGCAGGGGATGTTTTTAGAGAACGATCATGGATCTCGGTTCGCTCCTCATCCAGGTGCTGAACAGCGTGCAGTACGGCCTGCTGCTCTTCCTGGTGGCGAGCGGCCTAACGCTGATCTTCGGCATCATGGGCATCATCAATCTCGCCCATGGCAGCTTCTACATGATCGGCGCCTACATGGCGTTCACGCTCTCCGGTCTGCTCGGCAACCTGTTCCTCGCGATGGCGGTCGGCATCGCACTGAGCGTGGTGCTCGGGATCGTGCTCGAATGGCTGCTGTTCAGCCGCCTGTACCACCGCGAGCATCTGGAGCAGGTGCTGCTGACCTACGGCCTGATCCTCATCTTCGAGGAGATACGGAGCATCATCGTCGGCGACGACGTGCACGGCGTGCCGGTGCCCGCGTTCCTCAACTTCTCCATTCCGCTCACCGAGACCCTGAGCTACCCGATCTACCGGCTGTTCATGTCGGGCGTGTGCCTGCTCCTCGCCGCCGGCATGTACGTGCTGATCCAGCGCACGCGCGTCGGCATGATGATTCGCGCCGGCAACACCAACCGCGAGATGACCCAGGCGCTCGGCATCAACATCAACCTGATCTATCGCCTGGTGTTCGCGCTCGGGGTCGCCCTCGCCGCCTTCGCCGGCATGCTCGCCGCGCCGGTCTCCTCGGTGTTTCCGGGCATGGGCAATCAGGTGCTCATCATCTCGTTCGTGGTGGTGGTGATCGGCGGCATCGGCTCCGTCTGGGGCGCACTCGTCGCGGCGCTCCTCATCGGCTTCGCGGACACCTTCGGCAAGGTGCTGTTTCCCGAGCTCGCCGGCATCGCCGTGTACCTCCTGATGGCGGCGATCCTGCTCTGGCGCCCGGAGGGTCTGTTCAAGCGCGCCTGACATGCTGCGCACGCCGCGACTGCTCTCGTCGATCCTGCTCGCCGCCCTCGCGGGGCTGGCGCTCTTTCCGCTGTTCGGTTCGCCGTTCTACGTCGAGCTGGTGGCGAAGATCATGATCCTCGCGATCTTCGCCATGAGCCTCGATCTGCTGGTCGGCTTCACCGGGCTCGTGAGCTTCGGTCACGCGGCCTACTTCGGCATCGCCGCGTACGCGGTGGTGCTGCTCGCGCCCGAATACGAACGGGCGAGCCTGTGGCTGACGCTGCCGGCCTCGGTGCTCGTCGCCGCGGCGAGCGCGTTCGTGATCGGGTTTTTCGTGCTGCGCACGAAGGGCATCTACTTCATCATGGTGACGCTCGCGTTCGCGCAGATGGTGTACTTCGTGTTCCACGACACGAAGATCGCCGGCGGGTCCGACGGCATCTTCATCTACGTGCGGCCGGTCGCGGAGATCCTCGGCTGGGCGCCGTTCTCGCTCGAGGACTTCCGCCACTTCTACTTCTTCACGCTGGCGCTCGCGGTGCTCGTGTTCGTG
>DATCLR010000217.1:0-8250 GCA_036563785.1 Burkholderiales bacterium
GCATGCTCACGGTGCTCCACAAGGCGTTCGATCTGATCGAGAAGCACCGCGGACGGAAGCTCACGCCGGCGACCGTGCCGGCGGAGGATCCCAAGGTGTACGAGATGATCAGCCGCGCCGACACGATCGGCGTGTTCCAGATAGAGTCGCGCGCGCAGATGTCGATGCTGCCGCGGCTGAAGCCGCGCTGCTTCTACGACCTCGTGATCGAGATCGCGATCGTCCGGCCGGGGCCGATCCAGGGCAACATGGTGCATCCCTACCTGCGCCGGCGGCAGGGCCTGGAGCCGGTGAGCTATCCGTCCGAGGAGGTGCGGGAGGTGCTCGAGCGCACGCTCGGGGTGCCGATCTTCCAGGAGCAGGTGATCAAGCTCGCGATGGTCGCGGCGGGGTTCACGGCCGGCGAGGCCGACGGGCTGCGGCGCGCGATGGCCGCGTGGCACCGCCGCGGCGGGCTCGAGCCGTACGAGAAGCGGCTCATCGACGGCATGCGCGCGAAGGGCTATTCCGAGGAGTACGCCCGCCAGATCTACCGGCAGATTCTCGGCTTCGGCGAGTACGGCTTTCCGGAGTCGCACTCCGCGAGCTTCGCGCTCCTCGCGTACGTGTCCGCGTGGCTCAAGTGCTACGAGCCGGCGGCGTTCCTGGCCGCTCTTATTAATAGTCAGCCGATGGGGTTCTACCACCCCTCGCAGCTCGTGCAGGACGCGCGCCGCCACGGCGTCGAGGTGCGGCCGGTGGACGTGTGCGCGAGCGAGTGGGACTGCACGCTCGAGCCCGTGGATTCGGCGGTGGAACCCGGTGCCGACGCTATGAGATTGCCTCGCTTCGCCCGCAATGACGGTCTTGGACGGGATCCGGCAGATCGCGACTTCGGCGACTTCAGTGGAGGACGCGCCGGGAATGAAGAGGCAGCATCGAGCTCTCCGAAGCTCGCGGTCCGCCTCGGCCTGCGGCTGGTGAAGGGGTTGAGCCGCGCGGGCGCGGAGCGCATCGTCACCGCGCGCTCGAACGCGCCGTTCGCGGATGTCGCCGATCTCGTGCGACGCGCGGCGCTCGATCAGCGCGACCGCTCGGCGCTTGCCGCGGCCGGTGCGCTGAAGAGCCTCGCCGGCCATCGCCACCGCGCCCGCTGGGCGGTCGCCGGCGTCGAGCCGGCGCGGCCGCTCCTTGCGAATGCCCCGATCCCCGAGGCGATCCCTTTATTAAGGAAGCCGACCGAGGCGGAGGACATCGTCGCCGACTACGCGCACGTCGGGCTCACGCTCGGGCGCCACCCGCTCGCGCTCCTGCGCGAGCGCTTCGCGCAGCACGGCTGGTTCTCTGCGCGGGAAATCGGCGCGCTTCCCCACGGGCGCTTCGCCCGCACGGGCGGCATCGTGGTGTGCCGCCAGCATCCGGGCTCGGCGAACGGCGTCGTCTTCCTCACGCTCGAGGACGAGACCGGCAACACCAACGTCATCGTCTGGCCGAGCCTCGTCGCGCGCTACCGGCGCGAGGTGGTGCAGGCGCGGCTGCTCGTGGTCGAGGGAGAGGTCCAGCGGGAGGGCGAGGTGCTGCACGTGGTCGCCCGTCGCCTCACGGACCGCTCGGACCTGCTCGGGCGGCTCGTGACCCGGTCGCGGGACTTTCACTGAGAAGAGCTTCTCCTCTGGTTTTCGAGATTGCTTCGTCGCGCTTCGCGCTCCTCGCAACGACAACCGGGTTCAGCCGTCGCCTAAGCCCTGCCTCTCGAATTGCCTCGTCGCTCCTCTCGCTCCTCCGCGGTGACAGCCGGGGGTCGGTCGTCGCCTTAACCTTGCCTGTCATTGCGAGCGAAGCGAAGCAATCTCGCAACGCTGGCCGAGCGCTGCCCGGGGCCCACACGACTCTCTCTTTAAGTTGTCGGAAAGCTGGCGGCCGCGCCGCTCCCGGGTCGTCCCGGCATCGCGCCTCCGCCGGTGCATCGCCTGGCCCCGCCCACTTCATCGGACCCTGCTCGCACCCCGTCGGTCGTGCCGTTCTGGTGCTGGACCCGCTTTTCCCCAGCCGCTAGATTTGTAGGGGCGTGTAGGGGTTTTCCCTTACGCACAGGGAACTAAGAACAGCAAGCGGGCTTTGCCGGCCGGCGCGGCCGGCGCATCGGCGTTCCAGCCACATCTTTCGAACCGGCCTCGTGTCGAGCGCCGCTCGACGCGCGTGCCTGAGCGCAGAGGGAACCCGTTTGCTGTTGCGCTGCATTCATCTGCTGCTGTGTCTCGTCCTGGCCGCGCCGCTCGCGGTCCTCGCAGCCGGCGATCCCGCTGCCGAGACCGGGCCGAGGGACGTCTCCGCCGCCGCGGACGACCTCGCGCTCGACGCGCCTCTGCCGATCGACGACAGCATCGCCTACCGTAGCCTGCCGAACGGCATGCGCTACTGGGTGCGGCCCGGCGTGCCGCCCGAGGGCAAGATCACGCTCTGGCTGCGCGTCGGCACGGGCTCCCTCAACGAAACCGAGGAGCAGCGCGGGCTCGCGCACCTGCTCGAGCACCTCGCGTTCAACGGCAGCGCCAACTTTCCGCCCGGCACGCTGATCAAGCGTTTCGAGGCGGCGGGGCTCACGTTCGGTGCGCACCAGAACGCGACCACGAGCTTCCTCGACACGGTCTACAAGCTCACGATTCCGAACGATCCGGCGCTGCTCGACCTGAGCCTGCTCTATTTCGCCGACGTCGCGTATCGGCTGACGCTCGATCCCGAGGAGGTGGCGCGCGAGCGCGCCGTGGTCCAGGCCGAGCGCCGCGCCCGCAACAACGCGGCCACGCGCGCCTTCAACCGCCTGCTCGCGGCGCTCGCTCCCGGCTCGCGCTTCATCGAGCGCATGCCGATCGGCGACGAGCGCGTGGTCGCGAACGCGACGGCCGAGCAGCTGCGCGCCTACTACGAAAAGTGGTACCGGCCGGACAACACCACGCTGCTCGTCGCGGGCGACGTGGATCCGGCGATGCTCGATGCGCTCGTGCGCAAGCACTTCGGCGACTGGAAAGCCGCCGGCCCGGCGCCGGCGAACCATGCGCCCGGCATCCGGCCGTACACCGCCGACCGCGCCGAGGTCATCACCGAGTGGGGCCTCGTCGCCTCGGAGGTGAACATCGCCTATCTCGAGCCGCCGCGCGATTTCGCGACGGTGCGCGGCTATCGGCAGTGGCTGGTCCAGAGCCTCGCGGGGGCGCTCGTGAACGCGCGGCTCCACGACCGCGTGCTGCGCGGCGAGGCGCCCTTCACGACGGCCTGGACCAACGCCGAAACCATGTACGGCAAGACCCTGGTCGAGGCGCGCGCGAAGGGCGGGCCGCGGCAGTGGGAGCCGGTGCTGCGCGAGCTCGTGGCCGAGCTCAAGCGCGCCCGCGACTACGGCTTCAGCGAGGACGAGTTCCGGCACGCCCGCGAAGTGCTGCTCGCGCGGCTCGAGCGCGACGCGCTCGAGCGGGCGGACGCGGGCGCCGAGCACTGGCTCGACCTCATGGACGCCGCGCTCGATCGGAACGGCCGTCCGGTCAGCGCCGCGCAGGCGCACGTGCTCGGCGAGCGGCTGCTCGCGACGATCACGCGCGCCGAGGTCGAGGCGGCGTTTCGCGCGCGCTTCGCCCCGGCGCGGCGCACCATCGCGGTCACGCTGCCGCGCGGCGGCGACGGGCGCCCGCCGACGGCGGACGAGGTGCTCGCGATCGTGCGCGCGGTCGAGTCGCAGCCGGTGGCGCGGCACGTCGAGAAGGCGTGGCCGCGGCAGCTCCTCGCCGTGGATCCCAAGCCGGGCTCCACGGTCGGGCACACGCTGAACGGCGAGCTCGGCGTGCTCTCCGTGTCGTTCGCGAACGGCGTGCGCCTGCACGTGCGGCCGATGCGTTACAAGAAAGAGCACGTGAGCGTGCGCATCACGCTCGCGGGCGGCCGCATCAACGAGACGCCGGAGAACGTCGGCATCACCGAGGCGGCGGCGCTGCCGTTCGAGACGCCGGCGACCGACCGGCTGTCGTCCATCGACATCCGCCGCATCATGAAGACCAGGCAGGTGCGGGTCCACGGACGCGACACGCCGAGCGCGCTCGAGCTCAACATCGAGGGGCGGCTGCGGGATCTCGAGGACGGCTTCCGGCTCGCGCATCTGCTGCTCACGCGCGCGCGCATCGAGCCCGCCGCCTTCGAGCGCTGGCGCCGTCAGGCGATGGTGCGCGAGGTGAATACGGAAGGGAGCGTGTCGGCGCGCCTCAACCGCCGCGTGGATGCGCTGCTCACGAACAACGATCCGCGCTTCCGGGCGCTGTCGCCGGCGGACGTGCGGCGCATCACGCTCGCCGACGCTCAGGCCTGGCTCGACGGCATGCTCGCGAGCGCGCCGATCGAGGTCGCGATCGTCGGCGACATCGGCCACGAGCAGGCGCTCGCGCTCGCCGCGAAGTATCTCGGGTCGCTGCCCCCGCGGCCGGAAGTGGCGGGCGCGAACGCGCATATCCGCGCGATCAGCGCGGCGCCGGGACCGTACGTGGAGCTCGTGAAGGTCGATACCGCGACGCCGAAGGCCATGGTGTATCTCGGCTGGCGCGGCCCGGACTGGGAGGACGTGCGCGACTGGCAGGTGCTCGACCTCGCCGGGCGCGTGCTCACGAGCCGGCTGCTCGAGGAGGTCCGCGCGCGCCGCGGCCTCGCGTACTCGATCCGGGCGCATTCGTTCGCGAACACCGCCTACCGGGGCAACGGCCGGTTCCGGGTGTCGTTCGTGGTCGATCCGCAGCAGGCCGAAGCCGCCGCCGACATCGTGCAGCGGGTGACCGAGGAGTTCGTGCGCACCGGGCCGACCGAGCAGGAGCTGGCGATCGCCCGCGAGCAGGCGGCGCTCGACTTCCGCGGCGCGGCGGGCACGCCCGGCTTCTGGCTCGATCTGCTCGGGGATCTCGACTACATGGGCGGCGACCTGGCCTGGGTGAAGGACTACCCCGAGCGCATCGCGCGCTACACCTGCGAAGACGTGCTCGAGGTGCTGCGCAAGTACCTCACGCCCGAGCGTTTCGTGCGCGTCATCAGTATGCCGGCCGAGCTGTCGCCGAACGGCGACGGGTCGCGCCAGTCGGTGGCGACGATCGACTAGCGGCGCGCATCGGCGGCGGGCTTTCGCTAGAATGCCCGGCCCGTGCGCGTTCTCGGATCACAGCCGTTCGTCTCCTGGCGCCGCGTGCGCCGCTGCGCGGCGCTGCTCCTGGCGGTGCTGTCGCTCGCGGCGGCACCCGCCGCCCGAAGCGCCGATCGCGGTCCGGACGACGACTATTGGCAGGGCTACATCTCGGCCGTGCTCGAGCGCGACCTCGGCTGGCCGCGTGGCACGTACGAGGTCGAGGTGCGGCAGGGCATCGCGACCATCGTGCTCTACGTCGACGATCCGGAGCGACGGGAAGCCGCGGAGCGCGCGCTCGCGCCGATCGATGCGCTCCATCAGGTGCGGGTCATCGTGTCGGGCGGCGGCAAGCCGGGCGGCGACGTGCCGATCATCTTCCCGGTCGGCGATCTCTTCCGGCCGCTCGTCGCCGACCCAAAGCAGCCGCAGTTCTTCATCAGCTTCATCGAGGCGGACACGCCGACCGGGCACATCACGGGAGCGTCTGTCGGCTACGGCGAGAACTTCGGCTTGTGGCGCTGGCCCGGCGTCCGGCCGGGCGACGGGTGGCAGCTCAACTTCACGGGCGGCCTCTTCGCGCAGTTCAATCTGGACGCGCCGTCGAGCGATCTCATCAACGCCGACTACAACGTGGGTTTCGTGCTGACGCATCGGCGCGGCTCCTACTCGGCGCGCTTCCGGCTGTACCACCAGAGCTCGCACCTCGGCGACGAGTTCCTGCTCGGGCAGCCGAACATCCAGCGCATCAACCTGAGCTTCGAGGCCGTCGACGCGATGCTCTCGCACGAATGGGACCGCTGGCGCGTGTACGGCGGCCTCGGCTACATGATTCACCGCGATCCGGAGGAGCTCGAGCCGGGCTACGCCGAGCTTGGCGCCGAGTACCGCGGCCAGCGCTTTCGCTGGGACCTGGGCCGCATGATCGGCGGCATCCATCTGCGAAGCAGCGAGGAGCTCGACTGGGACGTGGCTGTGAGCGCGAAAGTCGGCATCGAGCTCGGGCAGGCCGATCCGGGACGGCGGCGCGTGCGCCTGATGGCCGAGTACTACAACGGCCCGTCGCCGTTCGGGCAGTTTTTCGATACCGACATCGAGTACGTCGGCGTCGGCGTGTACTTCGGGTTCTGAGCGCTCCGTCGCAATCCATACGCTCCGGGCCGAAGCATTTGAATGGACGATCGCGCCCGCGACGAGCAATTTCGCAAGCTGCTGGAGCCTTCCGGTAACGCCGGCATTGCGGGATTGCTTCGCTGCGCTCGCAATGACGGCCTGGGTTTGGCTCGCAAGAGCGCCGGCCTCCGGCTGTCATTGCGAGGAGCGCGCAGCGCGACGAAGCAATCTCGGAAATCCGGGAAAGAGCGGTTCCGGAATCCTTTTGTAGCGCTCAGGCCGGTCGTTGCGAGATCGCTTCGCTGCGCTCGCAATGACAGTCGGGGTTCGTCTTTGTCGATCCCGGACGTGCGAATACACCGACGTCAATGCGCCGCGGTGCTCGCGGCGGGCGCGCCGCGAATGAGGGCGTTGCGCGCGTTCCACGCTTCCTGCTCCGGCACTTCGATCAGGAACTCGGCCTTGCCGCCGATCTGCACGGCGATCGGAATCCCGTCGCGGTAGAGCACGCGGTTGCCCGCCAGTGCCGGCACGCGCGCGCCTGGCGTCACGATGCCGACCAGGTTGAGCGGGTCGGCGGCGCTGATCGAGACGAGCTGCTCCGTCTTCGGCTTGCGCCGCACGGCGCGCAGCATGGGGACGGCTTCGGGCAGGGCGTACTGTTCGCCCGAGAAGCCCGCGACGAACCGGCCGCCGCGGATCTCGCCGCGCGCCTCGAGCCGGCGATAGACGCGCAGCAGATCGAACCACGAAGGCAGATCGTCCTCCTCGCGCGTGAGGACCTTGCGGAACACGACGCCGTAGCGGCGAAGCAGGGTGCGTGCGATGTGCTCGAGGCTCTCGTCGTCGAGCGGGCGCGTCGGCGCGGCCTTTGCACGCACGCGGGCGAGGGCGGCGGAGGGAGCCGCCCGCTCGGCCGCCGCCGATACTGCAGGCGCCGGCGGCCGCACCAGGCTCCATCGTCCCGCTTCCTCGATGCCGGCGGGCGCACGGCGGCGCCGGTAGGACGACCGCCGTTTGTCGGCGGGAATCAGGAGCGCGCGCAGGCCCGCGAAGCTGTCCGATTGCGCGCGGCCGAGCGCGACCAGCTCGCCGAGCGCTTCCTCGACCTCGCTCTTGAGAAGGCCGGTGCCGTGCGCGATCTCCTCGAAGAACGAAGCGCCGTACTGCGCGAGGTAGTCGGCCACGGCCTGCGCGCGGTGGCTGAGCGGCGACTGTGCGCTTTCGCCGCCCGCGGCGCGCTGCCAGTGGCGGAAAGTGCGGCGGTTGAAGAACGCAATCGGCGTCGTGCGCACCGGTCCCGCGGCGCGCTCGCGCGCTCCGTTCGTCTTCGGCGGCGTGAGCCGCGTCCAGACCACGCGCCCGGCGCGGCAGAGGCTGTCGAGCCAGTCGGGATCGTAGCCGTCCATGCGTACCCGGAAGATGTCGGCTTCCCAGGCGAGGCAGGCGGCTTCGAAGCCTTCGAGCTGCTCGATGAGCGTGCCGAGCGCCTGCGGGCCTTCGGCGCGCGGCTCGACCGTGACGCCCTGCCATTCGAACAGGAAGCGCATGAAATCCTGCGCCGTGACCGGCTCGATCTCCGCGCGCAGGCGCTCGACCGTGTAGCGATGGATGCGCGCGAGCAGCCGGCGCTCGCACCATTCGGTTGCGCTCTCCGTGCGCGCTCCGCCGGCCGGCGGCGCGGACGAGAAGCTCCCGCGCAGCACGAAGCCTTCGGACTCGAGCGCGAGCAGCGTCGCCTGCATCGAAGACTCCGGGACGCCGAGCGAGCGCGCGAGCGTCTCGCACGTCACCGGTCCGAGCCCTTGCAGCCGCGCACGCGCGAGCTCGACGAGAGCCGCATCGGCGGTCCAGGTCTGCGTGGCGAACTCGGCCGGCGGCTCGATGGCGGGTTCGAGGCGGCTTTCGGGACGGATCGCGCGCCAGAGCGGCAGCTGCTCGGCGGCGATCCAGTAGGTTCCGCTCTCGGTGCGTGCGCGTGTCGCGCGGCGCGCGGCGATGAGCTCCTC
>DATCLR010000218.1:0-34848 GCA_036563785.1 Burkholderiales bacterium
GAGGAGCGAGCTTTCCACCCTCGGCCTTCGCTCCTATTCGCGGATGTGGCCGTCGCCGAGCACCACGTACTTCTGCGACGTCAGGCCTTCGAGGCCGACCGGACCGCGCGCGTGCAGCTTGTCGGTCGAGATGCCGATCTCCGCGCCGAGCCCGTACTCGAAGCCGTCGGCGAAGCGCGTCGAAGCGTTGACCATCACCGAGCTCGAGTCGACCTCGCGCAGGAAGCGGCGCGCGCGGGTGTAGTCCTCGGTCACGATGGCGTCGGTGTGCTGCGACCCGTACTTCGCGATGTGCTCGATCGCGGCGTCCAGATCCTCGACCACCCGTATCGCGAGGATCGGAGCCTCGTACTCGGTGGCCCAGTCCTCTTCCGTGGCCGCCGCGACGTCCGGCAGGATGCGGCGCGTGGCTTCGCAGCCGCGCAGCTCCACCCCCCGCTCCCGGTAGATCCGCCCGAGCACCGGCAGAATGCGCTCGGCGATTCCGCGCGCCACGAGGAGCGTCTCCATGGCGTTGCACACGGCGTAGCGCTGGCACTTCGCGTTGACGGCGATGCGCACGGCCTTGTCGATATCGGCCCGGTCGTCGATGTACACGTGACAGATGCCGTGCAGGTGCTTGATCACCGGAATCGTCGCTTCGCGGCTGATGCGCTCGATCAGGCTCTTGCCGCCGCGCGGCACGATGACGTCGACGTATTCTTTCATCGTGATGAGCCGTCCGACGGCGGCCCGGTCCGGCGTGGTGATGAGCTGGACCGCCTCTCGCGGAAGGCCCGCGTGCGCGAGCCCCGCGTGCATGCACTCGGCGATCGCCTGATTCGAACGCAGCGCCTCGCTGCCGCCGCGCAGGATCGCGGCGTTGCCGGACTTGAGACAGAGGCCGGCCGCGTCCGCGGTCACGTTCGGCCGCGACTCGTAGATGATTCCGATGACGCCGAGCGGCACGCGCATCCGCCCCACCTGGATGCCGCTCGGGCGGTAGCGCAGATCGGTGATCTCGCCGACCGGATCGGGCAGCGCAGCGATCTGCCGCAGCCCCTCGGCCATCAGCCGCACGCGCGACGGATCGAGCGCGAGGCGGTCGAGAAAGGCCGCATCGAGGCCCTGCGCGCGCCCGGCCTCGACGTCCTCGCGGTTCGCCGCGAGCAGGCGGTCCATGGCCCGTTCGATCTCGGCGGCCGCCTGGAGCAGTGCCGCGTTCTTGGCCGCCGTCTCGGCCCGCGCCATTTCGCGCGCCGCAGTGCGCGCCTGCACGCCGACGCGATGCATGTATTCGTCGATGGAGATCGTAGTCGTACCCGTCGTTGCGACGCTCATGCGTACTCCCGACTCGCGCGAGGCGAGGCGCCGGCCACGCCGCTCATCGCGAGCACCAGATGTTCCAGCTCAAGCCACACGTCACCGGCCGCGCGGCCTTTCGCCACCCTATCGGCGCGCGCCGCCGCGAGGAGGAGGTCGTGGCACGCCGGCGCGGAAAGGCGCGCGAGCGCCTTCTGGACGAGCGGGCGGCGCCGCGGCCAGACGCGAAAGTCGTCGAGCACCTGGGCGACGCCGCGTCCGCCCGCGACCGCCTGCGCCATCCGCGCGAGCTCGCGCACTTCCCGTACGAGCGCCCAGAGCGCGAGCACCGGCGACTCGCCTTCCGCCGCGAGGACGCGCAGTATGCGCAGCGCCGCCCGCGCATCGCCGGCGAGCGCCGCGTCCGCGAGCGCATATACGGTGAAGCGCGCATTGTCGCCGAGATCGCCGGCGATGTCATCGGCGGTGACCGCGGTGAGACCGCGCATCGCGAGCTTCTCGATCTCCTGCGCGCAAGCGAGCAGATTGCCTTCGGTACAGTACGCGAGCATCTGCACGACCTCGGGCTCGGGGACGAGGCCCCGGGCGCGCATGCGCCGCTCGATCCAGCCCGGCAGCTGCCGCGCGTCGACGGGGTAGAGCGTGATCGTCACGCCGGCGCGCTCGAGGGCCGCGACCCACTTCGCAGCGCGCGCCTGCTTGTCGAGCTTGCCGGTCGTGACGAGAAGCACGACATCGGGCGCCGGATCGGCGGCGACCTCCGCGAGCACCTTCGCGCCCTGCTCTCCGGGCTTGCCGCCCGGCAGTCGCAGCTCGATCAGCCGGCGCTCGGCGAAGAGCGAGCGTTCCTGCATATCCGCGTAGAACGTGTCCCAGTCGAACCCGCTCTCGACGGTGTACACCTTGCGCTCGCCGTAGCCGGCGGCCGCGGCGGCGGCGCGGATCGCGTCCGCACATTCCTGGGCGCCGAGCGGTTCGTCCCCGGAAAGAAAATAAATGGGCGCGAGGCCGCGCTTGAGGTGGGCGGGAAGCTGTTCGGCGCTGAGCTGCACGCATGAATTGTACCCGCTGGCGCCCGGTTCGGGGCGGAAGAAAGCGCGCGGAGCCGGGCTGCCGCCCGACCCCGCGCGCCCGGCTCGGTCTCAGGGGCCGGCCGCGTCCACGTGATCCGCCTTGAATATCCCCGGGTCTTCGGGCCCAGCCACCTCGAGCACCGCCGCGAGACCGCGCTCGAAGCGCGAAAGGGCGTGATCCACCGGAATGTAGCGCCCAGGGACGTCGAGCTTGAACTCGACCACGGCGGCGCCACCCGCCGGAACGAGCGTCGTCTGGATGCCCGTCTGCGGGCGCACGGTGAGCGCCGCCTGGTCGTACACGCGGTCGAAGATCTCGCCGATCACGTGGAACGAGGAGACGAAGTTCGGGCCGCCGACGCCGAGGTAGATGCGCACTGTCTCGCCGGCCTTCGCCTTGAGCGTGGTTTCCTTCGCGAGCGCGCCGACCGCGCCGTTGAACACGAAGTACTCGGGGCGCTCGGCGAGGAGCTTCTCGACGCTGAACTCCTGCGGTCCGAGCCGCCCGAGCGGCGCGCGCGTGCAGAGCTCGCCCTGTATCACGTAGAACTCGCGGTCCGCCTTCGCGGCGGCTTGACGACGCCGTCGATCTCGCCGCCGACACCTATGAACGCGAGCTTGCCCTGCGTCACCGCGGTCTTGAACGTGAAGCTGACGTCCGGGCGGTAGTCGGCGGGCGGGGCCCGCTTCGCAGCGTGCGCAGACGCGATCGGCGGGTCAATCGCGCGGCGGCGCGTGTGAATAGCGAGTATTGATGGAGACGCAGGGAGCGTTCAGCGGGCGTCCGACGCGAGCAGCCTCGCCAGGCGGCGCACGATCTGCTGCGCCGCTTCCTGGCGCATGCTCGCGAGGAGCTCCTGTTCCTGCTGTTCCTTTGCGAGCACCTGTTCCGGATCGAACGAGTAATCGCGCTGCAGCCGCACGGTTTGCGGCGCGATCGGCCGCGGCCCGTCGACGCGAAACGCCGCGCTGTAGAGCAGAAGGTACTCGGCAGCCTTTCCCGTCGTGCCGCGAACGGAGGCGACGCGCGTGGCGACCTGCTCGCCGAGCAGCACGACGGCCGGCGCGTCTTCCGCCGCGGTGACGCGGGCGCCCGCGCGGGCGAGCGCTTCGCGCACGGCTTCGGCGAGCGGATCGTACTCGAGCGGCCCGGTGCTCGCGACGCGCACGCTCTCGAGCGCAGGAGGAAGCACCGCGTGGCCGCCGGTGCCGCGCAGGTGGAAGCCGCAGGCGCTGAGATTGAGAACGACGACGGCGAGAAGCGCGACGCGCATCGGGCGACGACGCTCTGCGCCGCGGCCGCCGCGCGCGCCATCTCCCCCCGCGGTCATACAACGAGGTTGATCAGCTTGCCGGGCACGTACACGGTCTTGCGCACGGCCTTGCCGCCGACGTGGCGCGCGACGGCCGCGTCCGCAAGCGCGAGCGCGCGCACCTCGTCCTCGCCCGCCTGCGCGGGCACCGAGACGCGCCCCCGAAGCTTCCCGTTGACCTGCACCACGATCTCGATCGACTCCTGCGCGAGCGCCGCCTCGTCGTGCTCGGGCCAGCTCGCCGACGAGACGTCCTCGCCGTAGCCGAGCTCGCGCCAGAGCACGTGCGCGATGTGCGGCGTGATCGGCGCGAGCAGACGAAGGAGAATTGAAAGGCCCTCCTCTATCAGTCGAGCATATGCGTCGGCATATCCGGAGTAGCCCTTGTCCTGTTCGGGTACAGCAGGTCCGGGCGCACGTTCGAGGGCATTCAGGATCTTCATAGCCGCAGAGGCAACCGTGTTGAACTGCAGCCTCTCGAAGTCCTGATTGGCCTGCTTCAGGCTTAGGTGCACCTCCCGTCGCGCTCGCTCAAGCGACGGCGGAAATCCTTCCTTTGCGAGCAGCCGTTCAATCGCCGCTGCATCGCGACGCGCTTTCTGAATAAATCGCTCGCTCTCCCGCGCAAAATTCCATACGCGCCTGAGGAAGCGGAACGATCCCTCGACCCCGGAATCCGACCACTCGAGCGTGTGCTCCGGCGGGGCCGTGAAGATCACGAAGAAGCGGGCCGTGTCCGCGCCGTACTTCTCGATCAGCGCCTGCGGATCGACGCCGTTGTTCTTCGACTTGGACATGGTGCCGAGGCCGCCCCACTCGACCGGCTGGCCGTCCGATTTGAGCACCGCCCCGACCCGGTTGCCCTTGTCGTCGTACTTCACTTCGACGTCTGCCGGGTTGTAGTACACGATGCGGCCGGACTCGGGCTTCCGGTAGTAGATGTCGTTCAGCACCATGCCCTGGGTCAGCAGCCGCGTGAACGGCTCGTCGTATTCGACGAGCCCGAGATCGCGCATGACCTTGGTCCAGAACCGCGAGTACAGCAGGTGCAGGATCGCATGCTCGATGCCACCGATGTACTGGTCGACCGGGAGCCAGTACTTCACGCGCTCGTCGACCATGGCGCGGTCGTTGTCCGGACAGGCGTAGCGCGCGTAGTACCAGGACGAGTCGACGAAGGTATCCATGGTGTCGGTCTCGCGCTGCGCGGCGGCCCCGCACCTGGGGCAGGTGGTATTGACGAAGTCGGGGCGCTTGGCGAGCGGATTGCCGGTGCCGTCCGGGACGCAGTCCTCGGGCAGCACCACCGGGAGCTGATCGTCCGGCACCGGGACGTCGCCGCAGCGATCGCAGTGAATAATAGGTATGGGGCAGCCCCAGTAGCGCTGGCGCGAGATGCCCCAGTCGCGCAGCCGCCACTGCACGTGCTTGTCGCCGAGCCCGAGGCGTTTGAGGTCGGCCGCGATCGCCTCCACCGCCGCTTCGTGCCCCAGGCCGTCGTACTTGCCCGAGTTGACGCAGCGCCCGTTCGTCTTGTCCGCGTACCACTCCTGCCACGCGTCGGTCGAGAACGTCTGGCCCGCCACCTCGATCACCTGCTTGATCGGCAGCCCGTACTTCTTCGCGAACGCGAAGTCGCGCTCGTCGTGGCCCGGCACCGCCATCACCGCGCCTTCCCCGTAGCTCATGAGCACGTAGTTGCCGACCCAGACCGGCACGGGCTCCCCGGTGAGCGGGTGCGTCACGCTGAGCCCGGTCGGCATGCCCTTCTTCTCGATGGTCGCGAGATCCGCCTCCATCACCGTGCCGCGCTTGCACTCCTCGATGAAGGCGGCGAGCTCCGGGTTGCCTCGCGCCGCGTACGCAGCGAGCGGATGCTCGGGAGCGACGACACAGAACGTCACCCCCATGATCGTGTCGGCGCGCGTGGTGAAGACCCAGAGCTTCTCCTGCCGGCCGTCGAGCTCATAGGGGAACGCGAAGCGCACGCCGACGCTCCTGCCGATCCAGTTGGTTTGCATGGCGCGGACGCGCTCGGGCCACTCCGGCAGCTTCTCGAGATCGTCGAGCAGCTCCTGCGCATACTTGGTGATGCGCAGGTAATACATCGGAATCTCCCGCTTCTCGACCGGCGCGCCGGTGCGCCAGCCGCGCCCGTCGATCACCTGCTCGTTCGCGAGGACCGTCTGGTCGACCGGATCCCAGTTGACGACACCGGTGGTCTTGTACGCGAGCCCCTTCTCGAGCATGCGCAGGAACAGCCACTGGTTCCACTTGTAATACTCCGGCCGGCACGTGGCGAGCTCGCGCGACCAGTCGATCGCGAAACCCAGCGCCTTGAGCTGCCCCTTCATGTACGCGATGTTGTCGTACGTCCATTTCGCGGGCGGCACCCGGTTCGCGATGGCGGCGTTCTCCGCCGGCAGCCCGAAGGCGTCCCAACCCATCGGCTGCAGCACGTTGAAGCCGCGCATCCGGCGTTGGCGCGCGATCACGTCGCCGATGGTGTAGTTGCGCACGTGCCCCATGTGGAGCTTCCCCGAGGGGTACGGGAACATGGACAGGCAGTAGTACTTGGGCCGTGCGGGGTCCTCGACCGCGCGGAAGGTGGCGTGCGACTCCCAGTAGGCCTGCGCCGCTCGCTCGACTTTCTCCGGAAAATAGCGTTCGTCCATCGAAACTCGCGGAAAACTCGGGGAACCGGGCGCGCAAGGATACCGTATTTCCCGGAACCGGGTCATGGTCGCCGGCCTGTCTCGCCGGCGCGCGCCGTGATATACGGACGGAGTCCGGCGCGCGTCCGACAGCGCGTCGGGGAGCCTTCGCGCGAGGCCGCCCGTGACCCCAGAGGCCGAACTCCTGCTGCTGCACCTGAAGCTGCTCCTGCTTCTCGGCGTCGCCAACGGCGCCCCGATCCTGGGCCACAGGATCCTGCGGCAGCGCTTCGCCCAGCCGCTGGACGGCGGTGCGCGCTTTCTCGACGGACGCCCGGTGTTCGGTCCTTCGAAAACACTGCGCGGCGTGGCGCTCGCTCTCGGCGCCACCCCGCTCGCGGCGCTCGTGATCGGGCTCGATCCTTATCTCGGATTCGTGGTCGGGCTCTACGCCATGCTCGGCGACCTGACGTCGAGCTTCGTCAAGCGGCGCCTCGGTATGCCTTCGAGCAGCCAGGCGCTCGGCCTCGATCAGATTCCCGAAAGCCTGTTCCCGCTGCTCGCCGTGCGCACGACGCTCGGTCTCGCCGCGAGCGAGATCGTGCTGCTCGTCGCCGTCTTTCTGATCCTCGAGCTCGCGGTCTCGCGCGTGCTGTTCAAGCTGCGCTTGAGGGATCAGCCGTACTAAACAGGCGGCCGGACGGCGCGAACCGCCCGGCGATAAGGCGCCGCGACTGCCGCCGGTTCGCCGGTCGCCGACGCGGCTTCGCTCCCGCGCGCCTCAGACGGCGTGCAGGCGGTGCAGCGTCACTTCCGGCGGGCAATTGAGCCGCACGTCGACAATGGAGCTGCCGGAGCCTGCGGAGGTGTATCCGATGAGCCGCCCGTAGCGCCAGGAGCCGCGTGCGTAGCGCCGCGGACAATCCGCGTCGGTTATGACGGGGATGCCGCCCGGCAGACAGATCTGCCCACCGTGCGTGTGTCCCGCGAGCATCAGGCGGAAGCCGGCGGCCTCCGCCTCCGCATATGCTTCGGGCGTGTGCGACAGCAGGATGGCCGGTGCATCCGGCGGAATCGCGCGCTGCAGCCGAGGGAGATCGTGCAGCCGGTAGAAATGCGCATCGTCGATGCCGCCGAGGTGCAGCACCGCGCTGCCGCGGCGGATCTCCACCGCCTCGTTGAGCAACACCCGCATGTCCAGCGCCTCGAGACCCGGCACCATGCGAATGGAGTCGTGGTTCCCGAGCACGGCATAGATCTGGCCTCGGAGGTGCGGCCGTACCCGCGCCATCGCCTCGAGAGTCGGCTCCCACGGGCCGTAGACCTGAGTGCGGTAGTCGCCCGTGAGCACGCACAGATCGTAGTCGAGCGAACGTACGCACTCGATCAGGACCGCGGGAATATCGGCGCTCAGATCGAGGTGCGGATCGCTGATGTGCAGGATCGTGTAACCGTCGAAGGCGCGCGGCAGCCCCGGCAACGGGACCTCATGGGTGCGCACAACGAGCGCCCGGGCGTTGCGACGCGCGCGGCCGTGCAAGCCGACGAGACGCAGGCTCGTGCGGATCACGGCGTGAGCGGACAGCGCACCGTCGACATGGAAGAAGCGGTCGAAGGCGCGCTGCATGCGCCGCTCGTTCTCGTGCTCGCGAGCCAGCCGCTGCTCCAGGTGCGCCGCGCCGATGCGCTCGGCGAGCGCCGCGAGGGCAGGATCGATGCCGGTCGCGGGGTGCTCGAGCCGCGGTGCCGGCGCCGGCGAAGGGAGTACGACGCTGCTGTTCATTGGAATTCGAAGAGGCGCTGGACGGAGCATAGCGCACGCGACGATCCGCGCCCATGCGGCACATCCCTGCGTCGGGTGGACGGCGCAGTCGGACCGCCGCCACGCGTCGCGACCGCGGCCGCCGCGGGCCCGAACGCTCGGATAGCAGATAACCCGCGGCCGGCGGAGGGACGCTGGCGCGCCGACGCGGATGCAGCGGTGCGCCCGCGAGCCGGCGAAGCTCAAGCCGTCGCCGTTCGACCTTCCTTTTTCTGGACTTACTTATTCTTTTAAAGTGCGATGGCGGCCGAGACGGCAGTGCGCGCTGTGAGCGGCCGCGCGCTCAGCCTCCGCTCCTGGGAGAAGCCTTGCTCTTCGCGTTGAAGCGCTGGATGACCTTGTCGGTGATGTCGGGGCCGTCGACGGCGTAGAGCACGGGCATTTCGTTCTTCTCGAACACGAGCGTCAGCTTCTGCTCGCGCGCGATCTCGCGGATGATCTCGCGCACTTCCGGGATCGCCTTGCGCGCGAACTCGCGCTCGTGCCGCTCGACCTCGCGCTGCGCCTCGAGCTGCGCCTGCTGGAACGCCCGTACCTTCTCCTCGAACTCCTTCTGCTTGGCCTGCTTCTGGCTCTCGGAGAGCAGCAGCTTCTCCTTTTCGAAGGCCTGCTGCATTTCCCTGATCGCCTGCTCCTCGCGCTTCAGGGTGGCGCGGCGCTCGGCGATCAGCTTCTCGATTTCGTTCTTCGCGCGCTGCCCGGCCTGGCTCTTGATCATCACCTGGCGCAGGTCGACGTAACCGACGCGTATCTCGTCCGCCTGTGCCAAGGCGGCGCCGCCGAGCGCTGCAGCCGCTACGAAAGCCCGAACCCACTTCATGACCGATTCGTCCGTACGATAGACATCGCAATCTTTTAGCCGCAATCACCCGCCGGCGCAATGCCGGCGACCCGGACGCAGACCGCTCGAAGCGGGCTCGACCAACCCGTGCACGGGGCTTTCAGTGCCGCCGCTTCAGGCGCTTCTGGCGATACATCGCCTCGTCCGCCTTCTTCATCATGTCCTCGATCGAAAGCTCCTGCCGCGGATCGAAGTACATGGCGCCGATGCTGACCGACAGCTGGTAGGGCCGCGGCGTCGCGGCATTGTGCTCGGCGAGGATCTTCTGCAGCCGCTGCGGAATCGCGTGCACCGCCTCGTCGCTGCCGCGGATCGCCAGCGCCGCGAATTCGTCGCCCCCGATGCGCCCGAGGATGTCGGAGGCGCGGAACGTCCGCTCCAGGATCTCCGCCGTGCGCGTGATGGCCTCGTCCCCGGCCGGGTGTCCGAACGTGTCGTTGATGTACTTGAGCCGGTCGAGGTCCGCGTACACGAGAATCAGCCCGCGCTGGGAATGGCGCGCCACCTTGAGCTGCTGCTCCGCGAGCGTGATGAAGCCGCGCCGGTTGTAGAGCCCCGTGAGCCCGTCGGTGAGCGACAGTGCGTGCATCTCGAGGTACATCTGATGCCGCTCGAGGGCGTAGCGGATGTTGCGCACCAGCCAGTAGCGATCCACGCGCCCCTTGGTGAGGAAGTCCTGCGCCCCCTCCTTGACCGCCTGGATCGCGAGCTCGTCGTCGTCGAGCCCCGTGAGGACGATGATCGGAACCTGCGGCGCGTGGTCGTGCATGCGCGCGAAGGTTTCGAGCCCCTGGCTGTCCGGCAGGCCGAGGTCGAGCAGGATCAGATCGAAGCGGCGCTCCTGCAGGCAGCGCAGGGCCTCCGACAGCGTTTCCGCGTGCGCCGTCTGTATCTTGAGGCTGCGCTCGTCGCGCAGCGCCTCGCGCAGCAGCAGCGCGTCGGTCGGACTGTCTTCGACCACCAGAACCGTGATCGCTTTCTGCTCCATCACTCTTCCTCTGGCGGCACCGCGAGCCCCAGCCAGAACCGCTCGATCAGGCGCACCGCTTCCGCGAATTCCTGGTAGTCGACCGGCTTCGCCACGTACGAATTCGCGCACGCGCGATAGGCGCCGGCGATGTCGCGCGCCTCCCGCGAGCTCGTGAGCACGACCACCGGAATCGTGCGCAGCCGCTCGTCCGACTTGATTTCGCCGAGCACCTCCTGGCCGCCCTTCCGCGGCAGCTGCAGGTCGAGCAGGATCAGATCCGGGCGCGGCGCGTCGCGGTACGGCTCCTCGCGCCGCAGGAACTGCAGCGCCTCGATGCCGTCGTCGACCACGTGCAGCGCCGCGTGCACGCGTACCTGCGCGAGGATCTCGCGTACCATCATCGCGTCCGTCGGACTGTCCTCGACCAGCAGGACGTGCGCGTACCGCCCCGCCGACGAAGCGCCCGCACCGTCAGTGCTGGCCGTTGCCGTAAAGCTCGGAATGCTCTTCATTGTGAACGACGGTTCCCGCCGGGAGTGTGAAGTAGAAGGTCGAGCCCTTCCCCGGCACCGATTCGGCCCAGATGCGCCCGTTGTGGCGCTCGACGATCTTGCGGCAGATGGCGAGACCGATGCCGTTGCCGGGGTACTTGCCGCGGGTATGCAGCCGCTGGAATACGCCGAAGATCCTGTCGATGTACTGCGGCTCGATGCCGATGCCGTTGTCCTCCACCGCGAAGAGGTAGGCGCCGCCGCGCCGGCGGACGCTCACGTGCACGCGCGGCGGCCGGTCCGCGTGAAACTTGATCGCGTTGCCGATGAGATTCTGGAACAGCTGCGTGAGCTGCGTCGCATCGACCGTCGCCGTGGGGAGGGGATCGTACGTCACCGTCGCGCCGGTTTCCTTGAGCGACGCCTCCAGGTTCGCGAGCGCCTGCCGGAGCGGCTCCTCGAGCCGGCACGGCTCGAACGGGCGGGCGCGCGTGCTCACGCGCGAGTACGCGAGCAGGTCGTTGATCAGCGCCTGCATGCGCAGCGCCCCGCTCACGGTGTGCTCGATGAGCTCGTTTGCGCGCGCGTCGAGCTTGTCGCGGTAGCGCTGCGCCAGGAGCTGCACGCATCCCGACATCGCGCGCAGGGGCTCCTGCAGGTCGTGCGACGCGACGTAGGCGAACTGCCCGAGCTCGCGGTTGCTGCGCTGCAGCTCCTCGGTGTAGCGCCGGCGCTCCTCCTCCGCGCGCAGCCGCTCGGTGATGTCGATCATCGAGGCCAGGCAGAACACGCCCTCCTCGGTCTGCAGCGCACTGCAGCCGACCTCGAGCGGAATCTCGCGGCCGCTCCGGTGGCGCCCCGACATTTCGCGCACTTCCGTCCCGGCGCCGTCCTGCCATGCGAGCAGGAACTCCCCGCGCAGCGCCGGGTGCACCTGGCGCACGCGCTCGGGCAAGAGCGTCTCGATCGGGCGCCCGAGCAGCTCCTCGCGCCGGTAGCCGAAGAGCGTCTCGAGCCGCCGGTTGACGAGCACGATGCGCCCCAACTCGTCGATCATGATCATTGCGTTCGGCGCGCTCTCGATGGCGCTGCGGAACTGCTCCTCCGCGCGTTTGCGGTCGTCGATGTCGAGCATCGTGCCCAGCCACTCGTACACCTCGCCGTCCGCCCGGCGCTGGGGCACGGCGCGCGCGAGGCAGTAGCGATGCCGGCCGCTGCGCGCGTGCCAGATCCGCACCTCCGCCTCGAACAGGCGGCCCTCGCGGGTGGCGCGGACCCACGCGGCCCACAGCCGCCGGCGATCGTCGCGGTGCACCATCCGCGCCCAGCGTGCACCGGCGTAGCCGGGCCACGTCTGGCCGGTGTACTCCTCCCACGACGGCAGCCGCTCGGTCACGCGGCCGACCGCGTTGGTCCCGAAGACGACCGACGTGGTCGCGGCGACGAGCGTGCGGTAGCGCTCCTCGCTGCGGCGCAGCCGTTCCTCGGCGCGCTTGCGTTCGGTGATGTCGCGCGTGAAACAGCGCACGTGCACCAGGCGCCCGTCCTCGCGATGCACGCTGCAGTTGATGATGACGTCGCGCAGCGACCCGTCCTTGCAGCGCACGCGGGACTCGTAGCCGTCGAGGACGTCGCTGCCCGCGAGCCGGGCGAGAATGTCGGCGACGGCGCGCGGGTCTTCGTGAAACGCCGCGGCCGCCCGGCCGATGTATTCCTCGGGGCGATAGCCGTAGAGCTCGAGCTCGTAGCGGTTGGCCCAGAGGATGGTGCCGTCGGGAGCGAGCCAGTTGATGCCCACGTGCGCGTTGTCGATGAAGCTCCGGAGCTGGTCGCGCGAACGGTGAAGCTCGGCCTCGGCCCGGCGGCGCTCGGCGACCTCCGCATCGAGCGCCGCCACGCGCTGCTGCAGCTCGGCGCGGGCCGCTTCGAGCTCGGCCCGGCCCTTCGCGATCTCGTCGAGCATGTCGTTGAAGCCGTCGACCAGCACGCCGATTTCGTCGTCGCTGCGCTTCACCGCGCGCAGCTGCGCCTCGCCGGTGCGGCCGATGCGGCGCATGAGCGCGGCGAGCTCGGCGATCGGCCCGGTGACGAAGCGCTGCAGCCCGATCGACACCAGCATCCCGACCACGAGCGCGGCGCCGAAGAGCGCACCGAGCATCGCCAGGAAGCGCGCGAGGAGCTCCGTCCAGTCGCTGGTATCGGCGACGAGATAGACGATCCCTGCGGTCTTGCCCTTGTGCTCGATGGGACGCAGCATCGATGCCATTCCCCGCGCGAACGTCGCCCGGTTCGGGCGCAGTGCCGGCGTCTCCGCCGGCGGCGCGGCATCGGCGTCCGAGCGCCGGTACTGCGCGAGCAGGCGGCCGTCCGTGCCGTACAGGCCGCCCGCCACGATGCGAGGATCGTTGCGCAGTGCCGCAAGGGTATCGGCGAGCGCCTGCAGGTCGTTGAATGCGAGCGCCGCGACGCTGTTGTCGCCGATGACGTCCGCGAGAACCGTCATGCGCCGCTCGAGGTCGCGCTCGAACGCGCTGCGTTCGTAGAGCAGCATCCCCGCGCCAGCAAGCGGCAGACTCACGGCGAGCACGAGAAACACGATGGCCACCAACCGCCAGCGGATCGAGGCGCGGCGCAGCGAGCGGCTCACGAGTCGCCTCCTGCGTTGACGGAAAGCTGCAGCAACTGCGCGCTCACCGTAAGACCGGCGCGCTCCGCGGCGCGTTTGCTGATCGCGAACCGGATGCGTCCGTCGACGCGGACCAGGTTGATGAGGCCTCCGCGCTCGAGAAAACCGGGCGATTCCCCGACGGTAAGCAGACCGCGCGCCGCCGGAACGGCGCCGTCGTCGTGCGCCTCGACGTACAGCATGTGACAGTCGCGCCCGCGGACCTGCTCGGGATGCTCAAGCGGCGTGATCTCGATCGGCCGTCCGCCGACGCGCTCCCGCGCGAGCGCGGCGAGCGCGTCACCGAAGCGGCGCGCGCCGACCACGCACGCGCGAAAGGGAGCGCCAGGCCGAAGAACGTCCTGCGGCCATTCGATGAACTGCGTGAAGTTGTAGAGATAGGACGCCTTTACCTGGTACTCGGCGCTCGGTTCGGCGTGCGCGGGAGCCGCGATCACGAACACGGACACCGCCGTCGCGACCCGGCGGCCCACGCTCCTCGCTAAAGTGACCAATCGGCCGGACATCCCTTGATGACTCTTCCGACTTCGCGCACTCGATCGCGCGCGCGGCCGTCCTCAGCGCCTCGAGCCCGCCCGGGAAGACGCGACGGCGGTGCACAACCGGCGGCGCCGGGGAAAATGTTGTTTGCGCCCGCGATTCCCGCGCAAGCTTCGCCCGACGGACGCGCGCCGCCGTGCGCTCGAGCGCAATGCCCACACCAATCGCGTGCCGTTAGCACGACGCGCGACCTCGAGGAGCGACTCACTCAGAAACGCGAAGTAGAACGGTCCTGATCGCCTGCTCGCGGCAACGGCCGACCGCGCGGTGCGATCGGAGGCGTAACGGCCGCGCCGCGGCGCGTATTTCCACAGCCTGCGAAACGTTAACAGGGCGCGGCGGGCGCCAGAACGGGGATAGGCCTTAGGGGAAACGACCGAGGCGGCCGGGCTCACGCATCGAGCGTCACGAGACCCACCCGAATCGCATAGCGCACCAGTCCCGCGACGTCGTGGATGTCGAGCTGCTTCATGAGCTGCGTGCGGTGCGTTTCGATGGTCTTCGGGCTCAACGACAGCATCTGGGCCATCTCCTTCGAGGTATAGCCCTTGGCGATCAGCTGCAGGATCTCCCGCTGGCGCTTGGTGAGCTGATCGACCGGACCCTGCGAACCGGTCGTGCGCATGAGGTAATCGTCGATCACGCGCTTCGAGATCGTGGGCGTGAGGTAGGTTTCGCCGCGCGCCACGGCCCGCACCGCGAGCTCCAGCTCCGACGTCGCCGCGTCCTTGAGCAGGTAGCCCGAGGCGCCCGCGCGCAGCGCCTGCATAACGTACTCCTCGCCCGCGTGCATCGACAGCATGATCACGCGTACGCCGGGGAACTCCTTGGTCACGCGCGTCGTCGTTTCGAGGCCGTTCATCTCCGGCATCGCGATGTCCATCAGCACGACGTCCGGGCTGCAGGCGCGCACCATCTCGATGGCCTTCCGCCCGGAGTCGGCCTCGCCCACCACCTCGACGCCTTCGATGTTCGACAGCAGCGCCTGCACGCCTGCACGGAACAGGCTGTGATCGTCAGCTAGCAGCACGCGAATCGGATTCATACGTCTTGCTCCGATCTAAGTGTCAGCGGAAAGCGGGCGACGACCCGGGTTCCCTCGCCGGGAGTCGACAGGATCTCGAGGCGTCCGCCGGCGAGCAGGGCGCGTTCCTCCATGCCGAGCAAGCCGAAGCTCTCGCCGCGCGACGCACGCATGCGCGCCGCCTCCACGTCGAATCCCTTGCCGTCGTCCATGATGCGCATCTCCAGTTCCTGCCCATGCGCACGCAGCGTCACGTGCACGTGCCGTGCCTCGGCATGCCGCAGGATATTCGTTAACGCTTCCTGTGCCAAGCGGAAGCAGGCGGTCTCGATCGCCGGCGCGAGCCGCATGTCGAAGCTATCCACTGCGAAATGCAGGGCTACTCCCGCACGCTGCGCCTGCCGGTCGAGATACCAGCGCAGCGCGGCGGCGAGACCGAGATCATCGAGCATCGAAGGCCGCAGCTCCACCGAAAGATTGCGCGCCGTCGCGAGCACCCCCTCGACGATGCGCACCGTCTCGTCGATATGACCGCCGAACGAGGTCGCGCCCGGCAGCCGCTTCAGCGCCTGCAGATTGATCTTGATGACCGAAAGGTCCTGACCGATCTGGTCGTGGAGCTCGCGCGCGATGCGCCGCCGCTCGGTCTCCTGCGCCTCGAGCAGACGCTGCGAGAGGCTTTCGAGCCGGTGGGCGTACTCGCGCAGCCGCTGCTCCGCCCGCTTGCGCTCCGTGATGTCGAGGCACACGCCGACCAGGCGCGCGACCTCGCCGCGCGGCCCGGTCACCACGGCCCCGTGACTGAGGAGGTGCCGTACCTCGCCGTCGGCGCGGATCACGCGCTCCTCGAGCGTGAACGGCTCGCGGGTTTCGAGCGCCCGAGCCACCGTCGTCTGGACGCGCCCGCGATCCTCCGGGTGCACGTAGCCGAGGTAGCTCTCGTAGGTGATCGGCGTTTCGCGCGGCACGCCGTATATGCGATACAGCTCGTCCGACCACTCCATGCGGCTGCTCTCGACGTCGAGCTCCCAGCTGCCGAGATGCGCGAGTCGCTGCGCTTCCGAGAGCTGGAGGCGGCTGCGCTCGAGCTGCTCCTCCGCCTCCTTGCGCTGGGTGATGTCGCGGATGAACGTGAGGAAATGCACCGGGCGGTCGTTGTCGTCGAGCACGACCGACGTGTTCTGATACACCCAGACCACCTTGCCGTCGCGGCGCAGGAAGCGCTTCTCGATGTCGAAGGATTTCGCTTCCCCGCGGATGAGCCGCTGACATTCCTCCCACTCGGGCGCGAAGTCGTCCGGATGCGTGACGTCCTCGATGCCTCGCGCGAGCAGCTCCTCCTCGCGGTAGGCGAGCGTCGCGCACAGCATCTGCGGCACCTTGAGCCAGCGGCCGTCGAGTCCGACGTGCGCCACCATGAGCAGCGAGAACTCTTGCGCGCGGGCGAGCCGCGCTTCGCTCTCCTTGAGCCGCTCTTCCGCCTGCTTGCGCTCGGTGACGTCGCGCGTCACCATCACGAAGCCGCGCAGCCCTCGGTCCGCGTCGTGCAGCGCGGTGATCGTTACGCTGGCCCAGAATCGGCTGCCGTCCTTGCGCACGCGCCAGCCCTCCCCCTCGTACACGCCGGCGTTGCGCGCCTGCTCGAGCGCCCGCTGCGGCACTCCGGCGGCGACCTCCTCCTGCGTGTAGAAGATCCCGAGCGGCTTGCCGATGATCTCATCCGCGGCGTAGCCCTCGAGCCGTTCGGCCCCCTTGTTCCAGCTCGCGACGCGGCCGAGCGGATCGAGCATGATGATGGCGTAGTCGTGCGCCCCTTCGACGAGCAGCCGGAACCGCTCCTCGCTCTCGCGCAGCGCCTCTTCCGCGCGCTTGCGCTGCACCGCGAGCCCCGCCTGCGTCGCGATCGTGGCCACGAGCTTCACCTGATGTTCGTCCTCGATGCGCGACTCGCGCAGGAAGAATGCGAGCAGCGCCACTACCTCGTTTTCCGCCACTACCGGGAACGCGATACCGGCCCGCAGTCCCGCGGCGCGCGCGGCGCCGACGCGGCGGAACGACGAATCGTCCGCGATGTCGGGCATCCACACGGGCTGGCGCGCTTCCCACGCGCGCCCGATCAGGTCCTCCCCCCGCCGCAGCTCGAAATCCCACGCGGCATGGCGGAATCCCTCGAGCCCCTCGGTCGCGTAGTACCAGGCGCGGCTGCAGCGCAGCCGCTCGCCGTCCGCCGTCGGCAGCCACGCCTCGCCGTAGACCCAGCCGGTGGCCTCGCAGATGTGGCGCAGGATCGCGTAGAGCGCGCTGTCGAGATCGCGCGCTTCGCTCACGGAGCGCGTGATGGTCTCGAGCAGCCGGAACTCGCGCTCCGCGCGCCGGCGCTCAGTGATGTCGTTGGCGAGCATGAGGCGCGCCCACCGGCCCTGAAACAGCACCTCGTACACGAAGATCTCGACGTCGATCACCGTCTCATCCTGCTTGCGGTGCTTCCAGACGCCGACGTACGCCGTCTCCGGCGGGAACTGTTCGGTGTAGTCCAGCGCGCGCGAGGCTTCTTCGGGCGGATGCAGCTCGTGGATGTTCATCCGCAGAAACTCCTCGCGCGTGTAGCCGTACTGCCACACGGCGGTCTCGTTGGCCGCGAGGATCTGGCGCGTATGGATGTCGAACACCCACGCCGGCACGGGATTGCGCTCGAAGAGCATCCGGTACTGCGCCTCCGACTCGCGCAGCGCGCTCTCGACGCCCATGCGCTCGACGACTTCGTCGCGCAGCGACTGGTTCGCCCGGGCAAGCTCGGCGGTGCGCTCCTCGACGCGCCGTTCGAGCTCGTCGCGCGCCTCTGCCAGCGCGCGCTCGAAGCGGTGGCGCTGGATCGCGCCCGCGAGCAGGTGCGCGACCGCCTGCAGGAAATTGACGTCGTGCGCGGAGAACGTGCGCCGGCGCGTGGTATGCGCACCGATCACGCCGTAGGCGCGGTCGCCCTCCCCGGGGACGATGACGCTGACGCCGCTCACGACGCCGTGCTCGCGCAGCAGCGCGGCCGTGCCGAAGCGCGTCTCGCCGCATAGATCGGCCACGATCACGGGCTCGCGCACGCGCAGCGTGTAGCCCGCCTGCGTGTCCAGACCGGCGCTCATGCGCGCCACCCCCACGAGGCCTTCACGCCAGCCGACGCCGGCGCGCAGCACGAGCTCCGTGCCGCCCGCATCGAGCTCGAGCACCTTGCAAAACTCGACGCCGAGCGTTTCCGCGACGGCAAGCGCCGTCTCGTCCATAAAGGTCTGCAGGTCGAGTCGGGCGAGCGCGCGCTGGCCCAGCCGCGCGACGGCTTCCTGCTGGCGCACGCGGATCGCCAGCTCGCGCTCCGCGCGCACGCGCTCGGTGATGTCGAGCACGTAAGCGACCATGGTGCTCGAATGCCCGTCTTCCTGGGTCAGGAGCGACAGCGACAGCAGCGCATGCAGCACCTCGCCCGAACGGCGCTTGAGCGGCGCCGTGATCTCGAGCCGGCCGAGACGCTTGAGCGGCGCGAAGATGTGCTCCTCGAGCCAGCGGTAGTCCTCGGGCACGGCGCAAAGCGCCGAGACGTGCCGTCCCACGGCGTCCTCCGCGCTGAAGCCGAAGATGCGGGCGGCGCCCTCGTTCCACTGCACGATGCGCCCCCCGGCGTCGATCATCACCACCGCATCGTGCACGCGGCTCAGGATCTGCGCCTGGAAGCGCAGCTCGGCCTCGTTGCGGCTGCGCTCGATCGCGACCGCCGCCGTCTCGGCGAGCAGCTCGACGAAATGCGACTCGTCCGGGCCCGGGGTGCGCGGGTCGGTGTATACGACGTCGAGCGTGCCGAGCGCCGTGCCGTCGCGCCCGCGCAGGCAGCGGGACCAGGCGGCGCGAAAGCCGACCCGCAGCGCGGCCGCCCGGTATTCCGGCCAGCGGGTGTCGTGCTCGAGGTCCGCCGAGAACGCGGACTCGCCCACCAGCGCTGCCGCCCCGGGCGTCCCTTCGCCCGCCGCGGCGATGCGCCGCAGCGCCTCGACCCACGCCGGCGGCAGATCGCCCACGGCGAGCGGCTGCAGGATCCGGCTCGACGGATCGAGCACGGACACCGACGCGTACGCGCACGCGCCCGACTGCCGCTGAAAGGTGTCGATCAGCGTCTCGAGCACGGCGCCCAGCGTCTCGCCGCGCGCCATCTGCTCGAGCGCACGCCGCTGCCCTGCGATCACGATGTCCGCGCGGCGCCGCTCGGTGACGTCCTCGACCACCCCGACCGCGTATTCCGGCCGCGCCTGCGTGTCGCGCGTGGCCGAGGCTGTGAGACGCACCCACACGACGTCGCCGTTCTTGCGCACGTAGCGCTTCTCGATCGTATAGACGTCGCGCTTGCCGGAGAGCAGCTCGCGAAACGGTGCTTCGCTGGCGGCGAGATCCTCCGGATGCGTGATGTCCGCGATGGTGCGCGCGAGCAGCTCGTCGCGGCTGTAGCCGGTGATCGTACAGAAGCGGTCGTTCACCCGCAGAATCCGCCCGCTCGCGTCGGCTTCGGCGATGCCGACGGGTGCGTGGTCGTAGGTCGCTTCGACGCGCCGCGCGTGCTCGCGCACCGCATCGAGCAGGCGCACGTTGTCGATCGCGACCGCCGCCTGCGCGGCGATGCCGGCGATCAGCGACTCGTGGCGCGCCTCGAACCGGCCGACCTCGCGGTGCCCGAAGAAGAGCCCGCCGACGAGCGCCCCGGACCGCAGCTTCACCGGTGCCGCGAGGTAGCTGCGCACCGGCGGGCGCGCCGACGAAGCGCCGGCGAAGAGCGAAGCACAGCGCGAATCGCGCGCGGCGTCGTCGCAGCGCACGATAGCGCCGCCCCAGGCCGGATCGAGAAGCAGCGATTCGGGCAGCTCGAGTACCTCGCCCGCGAGCGCGCGGGCTTCGCACGATCCCTCCTTCGTATCCGCCGGCTTGTAAAGGAACGTGCCGCATTCGGCACCGATGGCCGCCGTCGCCGCGTCGATCACGCGCTGCAACAGCGTCTGCAGATCGAGCTTCGAGTTGAGATCGGTTCCGAGGTCGCGCAGCAGCTCGGCCTGCGCGCGCGCCTCGCGCTCCGCCTGGAGCGCGCGGATGCGCTCCTCCTCGAGCTCCTTGCGCTCGGTGACGTCCTGTACCAGGGCGAAGACGCCGCGAACGCGACCGGACCCGTCGCGATCGGGCACGAAGTCTCCGTGCAGGAAACGCCGACCGCCGGGAGCGTCCACCGCCGTTTCGTACCACGCGCGCTCGCCGGCGAGCGCGCGCGCTACGGGATCGCGCACGCGGGCGTACCGCTCCGGTCCGATCACGTCGATCAGCCGACGCCCCACGATCTCGGCCGGCGGGCGGCCGATCCACTCCGCGTACGGCCGGTTGACGAAGCGATAAACGAGATCGCTGTCGAGATAGACGATGAACGCCGGGAGTGCATCGGCGATGAGTCTAAGCTGCGCCGGCTTCGTGCTTCGGGGCGTGGAGCGCACATCGTGCCCTTCCGACGGCACCGCAGTTGCGCGCGCCGCCGCCTGCGCGAGCACCAGCGAGAGCTGCGCGGCGGCGACGTCGAGCAGCAGCACGTCGCGCTCCCGCGGAAAGCGGGAATCCGGCGACGCGACGGCGACGAATCCCAGCGCCGCCGTTCCGATGGGAACGACGCGGGCGCGCAGCTTCGTTGCGAGGCGCGGGTGCGTCAGCGCACCGTCGGCGGGCTCGGTGTCGAGCAGGGCCGCGAAAAGGCCGCGCCATTCCTCGTCGCCGATCGCCGCTTCACCGGAGAGTCGGGTTTCGACCGCCGTGACCGCCTGTCCTGCCGCATCCTCCTCGAATCGAACGAGCACTACCGCCGGTGCGAGCGCCGCATCGAGCGCGGCGGCCGCCGAGCGTGCGAGCAGAAGAGGACTCTTGCCGGTCCACTGCAATGAGAGCCGCACCAGAGCGGCAACGTCGTGCGCGACGGACGCCTGGAGATCGCTCGACTGGAGTGCAACGGGCTGGGAAGGACTGTGCATTGGCGAATCGCTCCGGGGCGCGTGACGCAAGCGGGCAGCGTGGCGCGGCACGCCTTCGCGTTGTTCGCACCGCTTCGAGCCGTCGCAAGGTGACCGCCGCGAAACGCGTTCCGTGACGGTTCCTGTGCACGATCGGCTGCACGGAACGGCGTGAAGCGCCTGCTGCTCTCGGACGCTATACGGCCGCTCCCTCCCCAGTCGCTCCCCTCGTGCGCGGCCAATGCCCGGAAAGATATTACTCAAAGGGGCGCGCGATGCACTATAAGCGGTTGATTTCTCGCAATGTTATCAGGGGCTTTAACGGCGGCGCCGATGCGCGAGGACGCCGAGCACCGCGACGATCGCGACAAGAAGCACGACGATCACGGCGTTGCCGTAGCGTGCATACGCGGTGGAGCCGCTCATCGGAAGAACTTCGCCGGTCAGCACCTGGCGGGTGAACTGCGGCGAGCGCGCGAGCACCGCGCCACGATGGTCGATGATCGCCGACGGCCCGGTATTGGCGGCTCTCGCCATCGGGCGCGCCGACTCGATCGCCCGCATGCGCGCCATCTGCAGCCGCTGGTGCGGCGCCAGCGAGTCGCCGAACCAGGCGTCTTCGCTCACGTTCACGAGCAATGTGGCATCCGGCAGCGACCGAATGATCTCCTCGCCGAAGGCGTCTTCGTAGCACACCGAGACACCGATCGGCTGGCCGGCCGCCTGCACCACGCTGCCGGCGCCGTCGCCCGGGCTGAAGTTCGACATCGGAATGTGCAGGTAGTCGATCAGCCATCCGAGCACCGCGGGGAGCGGCAGGTACTCGCCGAACGGCACGAGGTGTCGCTTGCGGTAGACGCCTTGCGTGCCGCCGAGCGCATAGACGCTGTTGTAATAAGTGCGCGCGGCGACATCGCGTTCGATGGTGCCGAGGAGAAAATCGGCGTTGCGCTCCTGTGCGATACGGTCGAGCCGCGGCAGGAGATGCGGCGCGACCTGATCGAAGTAGCCGGGCACCGCCGCTTCCGGCCACACGTAGAGATCCGCCCGAGGCGCGCTTTCGCTGAGACGCACGTACGTGTCGACGATCGCAGAGCGGTACTCGGGTCGCCACTTGATGGCGAGCGGCACGGCGGCCTGCACGAGCGCAACCTTCACCGGCGCGCCCGCCGGCTGCGCCCAGCTCACCTGACCGGCGAACCAGCCCAGGCACCAGAGCAGCACGAGCAGCGGCGCATGACGCTTCCAGCGCCGCTTGGGTTCGAGCACGGCAGCCGCGATCAGACCGGCGCTCATCGCCGCCGCGAGGCTCACGCCGTACACGCCGACCCAGGGCGCGAAGCCTGCGAGCGGCGTATCGGTCTGACTGTAGCCGAGGTTGAGCCACGGGAAGCCGGTCAGAAACCAGCCGCGCACCCACTCGACGAGCGTCCAGAGCGCCGGGGTCGCAAGCGCAAGACGCGTTCCCGTGGCGAGGCGCGCGAATCGTGCCTGCAGCGCGCCGACGAGCGCCGGATACAACGCCATACCCGCGACGAAGAGGATCACGGCCCCCACGGCCAGGGGTGCAGGCATGTTGCCGTAGGTGTGGAGGCTCACGTAGACCCAGGAAACGCCCGCACCGAAGAGCCCGACCCCGTAGAGAAAACCCCGCCATGCGGCGCGCCGCACGCCCGCAACCGTCCAGCTCAGGAAGAGCGCCGCCGGCGCGAGCAGCGCGAGCGGGAAGAGCGCGAACGGGGCGAATGCGAGGACGGTGAGCGCGCCCGCCGCGAGCGCGACGACATCGCCGCCCGCCCCGGACAGTCGGACAACAAGAGGGTTATCGGTCAACGCGGAAGCGTCCCGCGTCGCCTGTACGCTGCTGCCCGGCATCGACGACGCGCCATCGCGGGGGAACGTGCGGCGCCGGCGGACGAGCGAAAGGCGCAAAGCGGCGGCGCTACTTCGCCGTCGCCTGCGGCGCGGACGCGGCGCTCGTCATCTTGAGCAGGTGCACGCGCCGGCTGTCGGCCCGAAGCACCTCGAACTGCCAGCCGTCGATGGTGACGCGGTCGCCGCGGCGCGGCAGCCGTCCGAGCGTCGTCATGACGAGGCCGCCGATAGTGTCGACCTCCTCGTCGCTCAGGTGCGTGCCGAACCGCTCGTTGAAGTCGCCGATCGGCGTGAGCGCCTTGATCACGTACTCGCCGTTCGAGCGCGGCATGATCATGGTGTCTTCGTCGATGTCGTACTCGTCGGCGATCTCGCCCACGATCTGCTCGAGCACGTCCTCGATGGTGACGAGTCCCGCGACGCCGCCGTACTCGTCGACCACGATCGCCATGTGGTTGCGGTTGGCCTTGAACTCGCGCAGCAGCACGTTGAGGCGCTTGCTCTCGGGGACGAACACCGCCGGGCGCAGCATGTCCACGAGCCGGAACTGGGCGCGCTTGCGCCGGTCGAGCTGGAAGTAGCGCAGCAGGTCCTTCGCGAGAAGGATGCCGACGACCTTGTCCTTGTCGCCGTCGACCACCGGAAAGCGCGAATGGCCGGATTCGACGACCATCGGAAGATAGCTCTCCGGCGGGTCGTTCTTGTCCACGACGTCCATCTGGGCGCGCGGCACCATGATGTCGCGCACCTTCATTTCGGACACCTGGAACACCCCCTCGATCATGTCGAGGGAATCGGGATCGATCAGGTTGCGGCTGCTCGCCTCGCGCAGGATCTGAATCAGCTCCTCGCGCGTGGTCGGCTCGCCGAGGAGTGCATGACTCAGGCGATCGAGCAGCGATCGGTGCGGAGGCTGCTCTTCCAAACTACTTCGATCGTCGGAAGATCGGCTCATCATCGGTACGTTGAACGGCATGGGTCAGGAAAGAACGTAGGGATCGGGATAGCCGAGCCGGCGCAGCACCGCCTTCTCGCGGCGCTCCATGGCTCGCGCCTCCGTACGCGACTGATGGTCGTAGCCGAGCAGATGCAGCACGCCGTGCACGACCATGTGCGCCCAGTGTGCGGCCGGCGTCTTGCCCTGGGCCCGCGCTTCGCGGTTCACGACCGGCGCGCATATGACGAGATCCCCGAGCACGTGCGCTCGCACGCCGGGCGGCGGCTCGAACGGAAACGCGAGCACGTTGGTCGGCCCCGTGCGGCCGCGGTAGCGGGCGTTGAGCGCGGCGCTCTCCGAGGCGTTCACGATGCGCACGCCGATCAGCGCGCGGCCCCGCCGCCGCCCGAACGCGGCCCGCGCCCAGCGCGTGATCGCGGCGCGCGGCGGCGCCGGCCGCCGCGAGGCGTAGTCGACTCGGACCTCGAGGCTCATCGGCGCGCGGCACGCTCCACCTCGCGGGCGCGCTCGTGCGCCTCGTAGGCTTCGACGATCCGCTGCACCAGCGCGTGCCGCACCACGTCCTGGGGCGTGAAGTGCGTGAACGTCACGCCCTCGACGTCGCGCAGTATCTCGATCGCCTGCTTCAGGCCCGAGAGCTGGGTGCGCCGCAGATCGATCTGCGTCACGTCGCCGGTGATCACCGCGGTCGTGCCGAAGCCGATCCGCGTGAGGAACATCTTCATCTGCTCGGCGGTCGTGTTCTGCGCCTCGTCGAGAATGATGAACGACTCGTTGAGCGTACGTCCGCGCATGTACGCGAGCGGCGCGATCTCGATGACGCCGCGCTCGAGCAGGCGCTGCACCTTCTCGAAGCCGAGCATCTCGTGCAGGGCGTCGTACAGCGGCCGCAGGTACGGATCGATCTTCTGCTCGAGCGCTCCGGGGAGAAAACCGAGCCGCTCTCCCGCCTCGACGACGGGACGCACCAGCACGATCCGCTGGACGCGGTTCGATTCGAGCGCCTCGACCGCGCAGGCGACGGCCAGATATGTCTTGCCCGTGCCGGCCGGGCCCACGCCGAAGTTGATGTCGTGCGTCAGGATGTTACGGACGTAGCTCAGCTGGCGCGGCCCGCGCGGGCGCACGATCCGCTTGGGCGTGCGCAGCGCCGCCGCGGGGTCGTCCTCCTCCCGCGCCGGACGCACGCCCGCCTGCTGCAGCGCGAGCTGCACGCCCGCCCGCGTCAGCGGCTCGTCGCCGCGGGTGGCGTCGTAGAGCGCCTGGATCACGCGTGCGGCGTCGCGGGTTCGGTCGGCCGGGCCGGTAACGCGGAAGCCGTTGCCGCGGTTCGCGATTTCGACCCCGAGATATTCCTCGATCTGGCGCAGATGCTCGTCGTGCTGGCCGCACAGGCTGGCCAACCGGCGGTTATCGGCAGGAGTCAGGCTGAATTCGATGCGCTTGGGTTTGGCGCTCAACTCGATGAGTGGACGAACGGCTGTCAGGAAAAGTAGACCGTAACCGGTAAGCCGAATCAAGCAACCCCGCAGGGCGCCGGCTCGGCAGCCAGCCGGCCACGCAGGCAATGGGGCAGCGCTTCGCAGATTTCAAGATCGATCAGCTGCCCGATCAAGCCCTTGTCAGAGCTGGCGAAATTGACCATGTGGTTGTGGCTGGTGCGCCCGCAAAGCTGCCCCTCGCCCCGGCGCGCCTCGCCCTCCACCAGGACCCGCTGGCGTGTCCCGACGAGGCGCTGACGCCGGCGGGCCGCAAGCTCCTCGAGGCGCGCCTGCAGCCGGGCCAGGCGCTCCTGCTTGACCGCCGCCGGCGTGGCATCGGGCAGTGCCGCCGCCGGCGTCCCGGGGCGCGGGCTGTAGACGAAGCTGAAGGCACCATCGAACTCGACATCGTCCACCAGCCGCATGGTCGCTTCGAAATCGGCGTCGGTCTCGCCGGGAAAGCCGACGATGAAGTCGCTGGTAACGGCGACATCGGGTCGCGCCGCCCGGAGCCGATCGATCTTTTCGCGATACTCGGCGGCGGTATGTCCGCGCTTCATGAGCCGCAGTATCCGGTCGGAGCCGCTCTGCACCGGGAGATGCAGATGCGACGCGAGCTTCGGCAGGTCGCGGTACGCTTCGATCAGCCGGTCGTCGAACTCGACCGGGTGCGACGTGGTGAAGCGAATCCGCTCGATGCCGTCGATCTCGGCGAGATATCGCAGGAGGAGGGCGAGATCGGCGACGCGGCCATCGTGCATCGAACCGCGGTAGGCATTCACGTTCTGCCCGAGCAGCGTGACCTCGCGCACACCGCGCTCGGCGAGCCCGGCCACCTCGGCGATCACGTCGTCGAAGGGGCGCGAGAACTCCTCGCCCCGCGTGTACGGCACCACGCAGAACGTGCAGTACTTGCTGCAGCCTTCCATGATCGAAACGAAGGCGCACGGACCGTCGACCGAGGGCTCGGGGAGCCGGTCGAACTTCTCGATCTCCGGGAACGAGACGTCGACCGCCGGGCGTTTCGTCCTATTAATGGTCTCGAGCAGCTCCGGGACCCGGTGAAGCGTTTGCGGGCCGAACACCAGGTCGACGTACGGAGCGCGCGCGACGATCGCCTCGCCCTCCTGACTGGCGACGCAGCCGCCGACGCCGATCACCACCCCGGGCCGCGCCTGCTTGAGCGGCCGCCAGCGGCCGAGCTCGCTGAAAACCTTCTCCTGGGCCTTTTCGCGTATGGAGCAGGTGTTGAGGAGGAGCAGGTCCGCCTCCGCCGGATCGTCCGTGCGCTCATAGCCGTGAGCGGCCGCGAGCAGATCGGCGATGCGCGCCGAGTCGTACTCGTTCATCTGGCAGCCGAAGGTCTTGATGTAGAGCTTGCGGGACACGGGAGCACGGACCGGGAGGGGCCTAATTTACCGTTCCGTACGGCGGGATTCCAGCGCACTCGCCGGACGCGATGCGGAAAACGGCAAACTGCGGCCGCAAAGATCCGCGACCGTGGCGTTCGTCTAGAGCTGTGGAGTTCGTCTGCCGGACGGCGAAGCCGTGGTCGCGCCGCCCTACGGCCTTCCGGGTCAACCCCGACCGGTGAACCGCGGACCGATGCCGACGACGAGGGCGACCAGAGCCAGCACGAAAACGATCGCGGCGTTGACGAGACGCACTCCGCTGGGGGATGCGAGGAACGTAATGAGCGGCGGCATTCCCAGCCAAAGACTCAGCTTCACCATGCCTTCCCAACCCTTTTTTACTTCTTTTCAGAACACATAGCGACGCTCTACGGAGCTGCAAGCGTCGACCGACGGGAGGCGAAGTTCCCTGGACGAAGCGCCGGTCAGCCCCGCGCTGAAGGACGCCGGTCGCCGGCCCGCACCGCATCCGTCTGCTGGCGGGCGGTGCGCGCCGGCATCCCGGCGAATCCCGGCCCGTCGGGCGCCCGGCCGGACGCCCGCCAAACCGGCTCGGTTCAGTTCGATGCGATCGCCTCGAAACCGAACTCGTTGCGCAGCACGTCGCCGAGGCCGACGTACTCGGCGTTGTTGGCCTCCACGAAGCTCGGCCCCACGTTGAAGCGCTCGCGCAGCCGCTCGGTCGGCGCCGAGGCCTGCGGCGAGATCAGCGCCGCCGCGATCTTGGCGCGATCCTCGGAGCTCACGCGCGGCCCGACCGACCACGCCTGGTTCGGCTGCGGCGCCGTCTTGTACAGCACCCTCACCGCGCCGTTGGTGTTGTACTTCTGCAGGTTGCCCATCACCAGCACGCCCGCGCGGCAGCGGCCCTCGACGACGCCGTCGTACACGCCCTTCCAGAAGTCGCCGGTGATCGGGACGACGATCGGCTGGCGCGACGTGTCCGTGAACCGCGAGAGCGCGATGAGCGCACCCTGGTTCGGCGGCGGCGGCGTGCAGAACGTCTGCCCCGCGAGGTCGTCGATCGAGCCAGCCTTGTCGTCCTTCTGCACGATGATGACGAACTCCTGCAGCTTCGGCATCTTGGCGACGATGTGATAGCCGAGCTTGCGCGCACGGTAGTCGGCGAAATGGCCGCCGTCGAAGATGATGTCGAAGTTGCCGTTCAGCATCTCCGTGCGGTACAGGCCCCAGGTCCCGGGGTGGCGGTACACGACCCGCTTCCCGGTGACCTGGCTCAGGTACGCCGCGATCGGACCGTAGAACTGCTCGCCGGCCTCCGGCGTTTCGCGCGGCGCCGACGTCAGGACGTACGTCGTCGGGCTGCTCGGCGTTGCCGTCGCAGCGGCCGGCGCCGGCTTGCCTTCGGCCGGCTGGTAGTAATAGAGGGCCCCGCCGACGAGCCCGGCGAGGACAACCAGGGAGAGCAACAGCTTTGTCTTGGACATGGATGTCTCCTTGTGTACGACGTTCGGAATGGACGCGCCGGGCGAGCCGTCACGCCGCCTTGCGCAACATGTTCCGCAACCGCAGCAGCAGATCGTTCTCGCGATACGGTTTCGTGAGGTACTCGTCGACGCCGGCCGCGAGCGCCTGCGCGCGGTGCTTCTCGGCGGTACGCGAGGTGATCATGATCACCGGCAGGTCGCGCGTCGCCGGATTCGCGCGGATGTGGGCGGTGAGCTCGAGCCCGTTCATTCGCGGCATCTCGAGGTCGACCAGCACCACCGCCGGACGGCGCGCGTCGATCGCCTCGACCGCTTCGACGCCGTCCTTTGCCGTGCGCACGTGGAAGCCTTCGCCCGCGAGCAGCGTCGCGAGCGCGGTGCGCACGCTGAGCGAATCGTCGACGACGAGCACGTCCTCGGCCGTCTCGGCCGCCGCCGCCTGCTGTGCGATAGCCATCTCGCCGCGCTCGACGCGCAGCAGCTCCGTGAGCTCGAGAATCGGCACCACCGAACCGTTACCGAGGATCGAGGCGCCGACCACCCCGCGCACGCCCGTCAGGTACCGCCCGAGCTTCTTGATGACCAGGTCCTGGCCCCCGACGACGGCGTCGACGATGACCGCCGCCTTGCCCGAGACGTCCTGCATGAGTATCACGTGGCGGTCCTGACCGTCCGCGGCGCGCGCCGTCACCGGCGGCCCGCCCACGAGGTGGGCCAGGAAGTACGCCGGGCAGGAGACCTCGCCGTCGTCGTAGCGCCAGCCGTCGCCGCTCGCGCGCACGTGGCGCTCGCCGCCGTAGACGATCTGCTCGAGATTGGCCGAGGCGAGCGCGAAGGTTTCGCCCTGCGCAGTCGCGAGCAGGCAGTGCGCGACGCCGAGCGAGATCGGCAGGCGCAGCGTGAAAGTCGTACCCAGGCCCGGCTGCGTCTTGATGTCGATCGTGCCCTTCAGCTTGGCGACGTGGGTATGGACGATGTCCATGCCGACGCCGCGCCCCGACACCTGCGTCACCGACTCCGCCGTGGAAAAGCCGGGGCGCAGGATGAGCCGGGCGATCTCGTCTTCGCCGAGCGTCTGACTCTCGTCGATCAGCCCGCGCTCGACGGCATGCTGGTAAATGCGCGGGAGATCGAGGCCCGCCCCGTCGTCAGTGCAGGTCACGACGAGGTAGCGGCCGTCGCGCGCAAAGCGGAGCCGGATCTCTCCGGTCGGCGCCTTGCCGAGCTCGGCGCGCCGCTCCGGCGCCTCGATGCCGTGGTCGACCGCGTTGCGCAGCATATGCTGCAGCGGGTCGATCAGCACGTTCACCATCTGGTCGTCGAGCATCACGTCGCCGCCTTCCAGCCGCAGCACCGCCTGCTTGCCCGTCTGTTCGGCCGCCTGGCGCACGGTGCGTTGCAGCCGCGACTCGAGCTGCCGCGCCGGCACCATGCGCGCCATCATCAGCCGCTCCTGCAGCTCGTTGTTGAGCGACACGTGCTGGCGCACGGCGGTCTCGATCGCCGTCAGCGCGTCGAGCAGGCGCGTGCTGAGGAGCTGGATATCGGCGACGGTCTCGGTGAACCCGTGCACGAAGGTGTGCAGCTCGTTGTACTGGTCGAGCTCGAGCGGGTCGAATTCCGCGGCGACGCCGCTGTTCGCGGCCGCGAGCGCCTGCCGGCGCCCGGCCGCGATACCCTGCGTCGCGACGTAGCTCTCCATGTCGTTGCTCCGATCCCAGAGCACCGCCTGCCGTTCGCGCAGCTCGGCGACCACGCGGAATGCGCGCTGCAGCCGCTCCATCACGTAGCCGCAGGAGATCGTGAGCTCACCCGAAGTGCGCAGCATGTCGTCGATGGCGCGCACGTCGACGCGCACTTTCGGCTCGACCTTCTCCGGCGCGCGCGGCACCCCGGGTGCCGCGTCGCCGGCGCCGGGTGCCCGGCCGTCCGCGCCTGCGGGCGCGGCGGCACTCGCGTCCGCGAACGCCGTCGGGTCGTACTGGCCGGCGTCGATGCGGTTGACGAGATCCAGCACCTGCTGCAGCACGCTCTGCGCGTCGGCCGGCGGATCGCCCATGCCGAGCAGCGCCTCGAACATCTCCTCTAACGTGTCCGCCACCTTGACGAGCAGCCGCCCCGCCGCGCCCTGCGGCAGCAGCGCGTTCTTGCCGAAGTACTCGAGGATGTCCTCGACGTGGTGGCAGAGGTTGGCGACGCCGCGCACGCCGACGGTATTCGCCGAGCCCTTGAGCGCGTGCACAAGACGGCGACATTCGTTGAGCTCCTCGGACCAGCCTTCGCCGCGCACGATGCGCTGGATCAGCGCCGAATAGTCGGCCGCCTGCTGCGGTCCCTCGGTGAGGAACGCGTCGACCAGCGCGCGATTGACATCCGGCGGAATCTCGAGCGCGACGTCCTCCGGGCGCGCCACCGTCTCGCGCGCCTCGACTTCGGCGACCTCTTCCTCGGTCGACTCCTCGATGAGGAGGAGCAGCCGTTCGAGCTCGGCCGCAGCTGCGGAATCGAGCGGCTCGGGCCAGTCGGACCGGCAGAAGAACTCCGCGAGCTCGCGGCTGTAGACGCCGTCGCGCGGTGCGCGCAGGTAGCCGAGCACGAGCTGCGGCCACTGCGCGAACAGCGCGCGCCGCGCCGGGGAGGCTTCCTCACCCGGCCGCAGCGCTTCGAGGTTGCGCCGGACGAACTGGCCCGCCTGCTCGAGCCCGACGAGACCGAGCGTATTGGCGACGGCGGTGAGGCGCGTCACCTGCTCGACGTATGGCTCGCGCGCTTCGGCGAACGCCGACTCGTCCGCGGTCTCCAGTAGCGCCTCCGCGGCGCGCCCGATGACCTCGCCCGCTTCGGCGACCTCGTCGGCCAGTACCGCCAGGATCTCCGCGGAGACCATCGCCGCCACCCGCTCAGGCCACCGCGCGCACGTACTTCTCGACGTCCGCCGTGTACTCGGGCGGCAGCTTGAACTGGCGCACCGACTCGAGCAGCCGCTTTCCGAGGGCGTCGAGCGCGGCCACCATCTCCTCGTTGCGCTTCATCTGCGTCGCCGCACGCTCGGCGAGCTCGCTTCCCTGGACCACTTCCTCGATCGCCTGGTCCATCGCCGCGATGGTGTCGCCGGTCTCCATCTGGATGTTGCCGACGAGCTTCTCGATCTGGTGCGCCGCATCCTTCGCGTTCTCGGCGAGCCGCTGCACCTCCGCCGCCACCACCATGAAGCCGCGGCCCGCCTCGCCGGCCTGCGCGGCCTGCATGTTCGCGTTCAGCGCCAGCATGTTGGTGCGCTCGGCGATGGTGTCGATGAGCTTGACGATACCGCCGATCTCCTGCGAGCGCTCGCCGAGGCGCTTGATCCGCTTCGCCGTCTCCTGGATGGTCGCGCGAATCTCGTTCATGCCCTGCGCCGTGCTCAACACCGTCTCGCGGCTCTGCTGCGTGATTTCGCGCGTCTGCCGCGACGTCTCCACCACCTGCTCCGACGAGATGCTCGCCTGACCGAGGGTGCGGCCGATGTTCTCCGACATCTGGTTGATCGCGTCACCGAGGGCGCCGGTGATGTCTTCGTGCACCGGCACGCGCACCGTGAGGTCGCCCTTACCGAGCTGCGATACCGCACGCAGGATCGCGATAACCGAGTTGTTGAGGCGCTCGTTCTCCGCTTCGGTCTGCATGAACCGGCCGCGCTCGTCCATCATGTGGTCGAGCGCGTCGCCGAGCTGCTGCATCTCGTCGCCGGTCGTGAGGCGAACGCGCGCCTCCTTGTCGCCGGCCGTAATCGCGGCGATCGTGCTGGTCAGCCGGTCGAGCGGCTGCTTGATTGCGCGGCGCGTACGGAACAGCACGAACGAGACCACCGCGGTAACGGTCGCGAGCACGCCGACGAAGAGGAGCGTAATGACCTGCGTGGTGCGCTCCTGGGCTTCGCGGTTCTGTTGCAGCGTCTGCTCCTTCTTCTGCGCGAGCGATGCGAGCAGCGGCTCGATTCGCCGGACCACGCTGTCGAACGCGCGCGTCTCCTGGGCGATTTCCTGGAAGCTCGCGGCCAGACCGAGGAAGGTCGCGTGGTACGCGCGGATGCGGTCTTCCACGGCGGCGCGCGTGTCCGCGGGCAGCGATGCACGCGCGAGCAGCTTGAGGAAGCGGTCGCGCTCCGCGTTCATGGCCTCGAGCAGACCCGCGTCGCCCGTCTGCACGTAGTCCTTCTCGATGGTGCGCATGCGCAGCATCGAGGCCGTCAGCTCGGGCGCCTGTCCGCCCCGCAGGAGCCGCTCCACCTGTTCCGTCGCCCCCTGCAGCGCGCCGCGCAGACCCGACTTGTCGTCGTAACCGGCGCGCCGCAGCGCGTCGGCCACGCCCGTGAACGTACCGTGGTAGGTGCGCGCGTGCGTACGCACTTCGTCGAGCAGCCGGTGCGCCTCGGCGTCCGGCGCGAGCGCCTGCGCTTCGTCGATCAGCCGGTAGACGCCGGCCATGGCGAGGCCGTGCGTCTGCAGGTACTCGTCGCGGCGCTGGGCGAAGTAGTCTTTCTCCTCGCGCCGCGCGCGCAGCATGCCGCTGTCGATGCGGTCCACCAGCACGCCGAACTCGTTGATGCGCGTGTTGACGTTTTCCGCGGCACGGTTGGCCGCGACGACGCCGAGGTACGCGGCACCGATCAAGACGAAGCCGCTCACGAGCACGACGAACAGCGTGATGAGTCGGCGGTTGATGGTCGCGCGGCCGAACAGCCGCCAGCCGCCGGACGGCGAGCCGCGGCTAAAGAGCGCTTTCCAGTTCATTCTCGTGACTCCCTCAGTTGTGCATAGAAAGAGGTTGCGGGCCGTGGCGCGTCAGGCGTGCGGCGCATGGCGCGCCAGGGCATCGAGCAGCCGATCGACGTCGATGTCGAGCCAGGTGCGCCCGTCGTGCTCGCAGGCGCCGATCACGCTGCCCGCCAGGAGATTCGGGAGCTCCGCGGGCGTCGGCCGGGGGACCGCCGCGCCCGGATCGAACAGCCGCGGCAACCCGTCGATGAGCAGCCCGACGGCCGCCTCGCCCTGACCGAAGATCAGGAGGTAGGGACGGGCCCGGGCATCGCGCGCGACGCCGAACGCCGCCGCGGTGTCGACCACGGGGACCAGCTCGCCGCGCACATTCGTGAGGCCCTGCAGCCAGGGTGCGGTGTGCGGGACACGGCTCACCGGCGGCGGCGCCAGCACCTCGCGCGCCGCGTCGGAGTGAAACAGCAGCCCGAGCGGCCCCACGCGGAAGCACATGTATCCGTGCGTCTGCGCCGCGGCCTGCGCTTCGGTCGATTCCGCGGAGGTGCCGACGACCGCAGCAGGCTCGGCCGCCGGAGCCGACGCGGACCCGTGAGGTTCGAGTGCCTCCATGACTGCAATCCCCCTCCCCGCTGCCAAGGACCTGGCGCCGCGCGGCTACAGTGCGCGCAGCTGCGCCAGGATCTGCTCCGCCGTGAACGGCTTGGTGATGTAGGCGCGCGCCCCTTGCTGCTCGCCCCAGATGCGGTCTGTCTTCTCGCCCTTGCCGGACACGAGCACGACCGGAATGTGTTTGGTCGCCTGATCCGAGGTGATCGCGCGGCACACCTGGAAGCCGTTCATGTCGTCCATGATGACGTCGAGCAGCACGGCGTCCGGCATCTCCGTGCGGACTTTCTGCATGGCCTCGTTGCCCGACGTCGCGGTGATCACGGTATAGCCCGCGCCCGCGCAGATCTGTTCGAGGTTCTTGAGGTCGGTCGCCGAATCGTCGACGACGAGCACTTTCTTCACTGCCATCGTTTCCTCCCCGTCGTTGCCGCGCGCTAGAGCGCGCGCAGCTGATTAAGTATCTGCTCGGGCGTGAACGGCTTGGTCACGTACGCCCGCGCACCCTGCTCCACGCCCCACACCTGATCGGTCTTCTCGCGCTTGCTGCTCACGAGGACGACCGGCGTGTTCTTGGTCGCCTCGTCCGAGGTGATGGCGCGGCACACCTGGAAGCCGTTCATGTCGTTCATGATGATGTCGAGGAGCACGGCATCCGGCCGGTCCGCCTTGACGCGCTCGAGCGCCTCCTTGCCGGAAGTCGCGGTGATCACGGTGTAGCCCGCACCGGCCACGATCTGCTCGAGCTTCTTCAGGTCGGTCGCCGAGTCGTCGACGATGAGCACTTTCCGTATCGACATACGCTGTTCTCCCTTCAATGACACGGTGAATGCGAACTTCAATGTCCCGCGGCCGGCGCCGGGCGCAGCGGCTTTAGCGCCGACCGCATCTGCGGCAGGCACTTCTCGATCGCGCGCAGCAGATCGACGCGGTCGACGGGTTTCGTCAAATACACGTCGCTGCCCGCCATCATCCCGCGCACCTTGTCGATGGCCGACGTACGGCTGGTGAGCATGACGATCGGCACGTCTTTGGTGCGCTTGTCGGCCTTGATCTCCTTGCACACGCGGTAGCCATCGATTCCGGGCAGCAGAATGTCCAGGAACACGATGTCGTACGTATTGCGCTTGGCAAGCTCGAGCGCCCGCTCGCCGGTATCGACGAAATCGAGCTGCAGTCCGAGGGGAACGAGTATTAGCTCCATCAGGCGGCGCAGCGTGGTGCTGTCGTCCACCACCAGAGCTCTGATCGGCGGTTGCGCCGTCTGCTCCATGACACCTTCCTCTTGTTATCCGAGAAACGAAGAACTGGAAACTTCCGGTGAGCGGCACACCGCTCGAACGCTGAAGCTCAGTCGTCGCGCTGTTGCTGCAAACTTCGGACCAGACCGCGCGACGTAATGCCGTTCGTTGTGTCGCGCGATGTGAAAATCGCGTCGCAACTCTTTGAGCTTTGCAGTATAGGCAGCGATTGTTGCCTTTCAAAAAACGCAGCGACGACGTGCGCGACGACGCGAAGTTCGGTGTGCGCGCCAATATTCCGTCGCAGTTCTCGTCGCGATTCCGTCGCGCGTCGCAGCAC
>DATCLR010000222.1:0-4750 GCA_036563785.1 Burkholderiales bacterium
GGGTGCGCGCGATCATGACCGGCCCGTTGCGGTCACAGCACCCTCTCGCGCCAAGTACATCACCCGGCGCTTCCTCCCGTCATCAGGCGCAAGTCCCCAACGGCCGCTGCGGTGTTCACCGTACCCCGCCCGGTCGCGAACCGCGGCAAGCGGATCCCTGCTCTCGGTCCGGCGCCCGACAGGCCCCTCCCCTGAACGGCTGCACCCCGACGACGGCGCCTATCATACTCCGAATCACCTACCGCTTGCCTAGCCTTGTCGCGCACGAAGCCGCACCGGCACCGGCTCGCGGGTACCGACGCTCGGGCGCACCGGCGCCTGCACGTGGCACGTTCCTGACCGAGCGGATTGCGCCGCGCAGCGCCCGACCGGTTCCTCGCACCGTCCCGCGAGCGCACTCGACGAGGCGCAATCGACGAAGAAGCGATCGCGCGCCCGCAGGACCCGACGTTCCCGGGAATGCCGTGACCCGGGTCATGTGCGCGCCGCGATGCTGCGCAGCTTCCCCACGATGCCGGCCGGGAAGAAGTAGACCGAGAGCACAAAAAGAAGACCAAGCCAGAGCAGCCAGCGGTCGGGCGAGAACAGCGCCGCAAGGAACCCGCCCACGACCGGCAGCGGCGCCACCGTCCCGCTCACGATCGCGATCAGGTCCTGCAAGTACGACTGCGCGAGCAGGAACAGCGCCGCACCGACGATGGCGCCGTACATCGTGCCCATGCCGCCGATGACGACGATCAGGAGAACGTCGAGCATGATCTCGAACGACAGCGAGGTTCCGGGCCCGTTGTACCGCAGCCACAGCGCGAGCAGACAGCCGGCGAGCGTGGCGAAGGCCGCGCTCAGCACGTTCGCGAGCGTTCGATAGACGACGACCGGGTAACCGAGCGCCTCGGCGCGAAAGTCGTTCTCGCGGATCGCCTGCAGCACCCGCCCGAAGGGCGAGTTCACGATACGCAGCATAAGCAGGAACAGGACCGCCGCGGCGGTGAAAAGCAGGTAGTACGCGATCAACCGGCCGTCGAGGGTGACCCCCAGAAACGGTTCGTCGCGCAGACGGAAACTCGGCGAAAGCAGCGCGGGCACGCGAAACGTCAGGCCGTCTTCCCCGCCCGTCAATTCCGTGAGCTGCGACGCGAGCGTGAGCACGGCCGAGGCCACCGCGAGCGTGATCATGGCGTAGAAAAGCGCACGCACCCGCAGACTGAAAAGCCCGATCGCGGACGACAACGCCACCGAGAGCGCGAGTGCCACGGTCGCGCCCGCGGCCACACTCCCCCATCCCGCGCCCCAACGGCTGGCGGCGATCGCGATTCCGTAGGCGCCGATACCGAAGAACATGGCGTGCGCGAACGAGACGATGCCGGTGTAACCGAGCAGCAGGTCGTAGCTCGCCACCAGTACGATGAAGACCAGGATCTTGGCCGCCACACCGAGCGCGCGGGCGCCGGGGAAGAGGAACGGGGCCAGCGCGAGTCCGGCGACAATGACGACGAGCAGCACTGCAAGCCAGCGGCTGCGGGGAAGATCGTGCGAAAGCAGACGCGCGAGCATGGACCTAGCGTCGCGCCACCGGATAGAGGCCCTGCGGGCGCCAGAGCAGAACCGCGACCATGAGCAGAATGTTCGAGAATAGCGCCACCACCGGCGCGAGGAATCCGGCATAGGTAGCCGTGAGCCCGACCAGGAGCGCGCCGACGAAACAGCCGCCGACGGAGCCGAGGCCGCCGATCACGATCACGATGAAGATGAGCACGAGCACCTGCTCGCCGATCTGTGGCACGACGTTCTGCTGATACAGGCCCCACAGCACGCCGCCGAGGCCCGCGAGCGCCGAGCCGGCGGCGAACACGCCCACGAAGAGCCGCCCGATCGGGTAGCCGAGGCTCTCCACCATCTCCCGGTTCTCGACCCCGGCGCGGATCAGGAGCCCGAGCTTCGTGCGGTTCAGCACGAGCAGCATCGCCGCGAAGACGACGAGGCCGAAAGCGACCGCGAGCAGGCGATACTTCTCCACAGCCGCGTCCCCGAAGAGGAGCGCGCCGCGCAGCGCCTGAGGCAGCGGCAGCGGAATCTGCAGCGGCCCCCAGATCACCTTGATGAGCTCCTGTCCGACGATCATGCCGCCCATGGTGATCAGAATCTGCCTCAGATGGCTGCCGTACACGGGTCGCACGATGAGCCGCTCGAACGCCCAGCCGATGGCCGCGGCGACGGTCATGCCGGCCGCCATGGCGGCGAATACCGCCGCGAGGTTCGCCGCGAGGCTTTGCGACGCCGTCCAGTCGCCCATGAGCCCGAGCACGCTCGTCGCCACGAATGCCCCGAACGCGATGAACACCCCGTGCCCGAAATTGAGCACGTCCATGAGGCCGAAGACGAGCGTGAGACCCGAGGCGATGATGAAGATGATGAGCCCCATCGCCAGGCCCGCGACCGTCAGCGTGACCCAGGTCGACGCGGAACCGACGAGCGGCAGCGCGACGAGCGCGAGCGCCGGCACCAGCAGCACCGGCCGCCAGTCGCGAGGTGCCGCCGCGAGCGGGGCGTCCGGCACGCCGACGACGCTCATGACGCCTGCGCCACCCGCCCGAGACCGAGCAGCTCGTGCTGGAGCCGCTCGTCGCGAGCGAGCGACTCCATGCTGCCGCGATAGACGATGCGCCCGTCGTCCATGACCGCGACGGTATCGCCGAGCTGGCGCGCGAAATGGAAGTTCTGCTCGACGAGCAGGATGGTGGTGCCGCGCTCCAGGAGCTCGCGGAACGCCGCGATCATGTTCGCCGCGATGGCCGGGGCAAGCCCCTTCGAGGGCTCGTCCACCAGGAGCAGCCTTCTCGGCTCGATGATCGCGCGGGCGACCGCGAGCATCTGCTTCTGCCCGCCCGAGAGCTTTCCGGCCGGGTATTGCCAGAACTTCTCGAGCGCCGGGAACAGCCGGAAGATCCACGCCAGGCGCGCGCGGTCGAGATCCTCCTCGCGCCGCGCCCCGCGTGCGGCGAGCAGCATGTTCTCGCGCACCGTGAGGTCGCCGAACACTCCCATGTTCTCCGGCACGTAGGCGATGCCGGCCTGCGCGATCGCCGGCGTCGGGCGTGCCGTGATGTCCTCGCCCTCGAACCGGATACGCCCGGCGCTCGCACGCCATAGGCCCATAATGGTGCGCAGGGTCGTCGTCTTGCCCGCGCCGTTGCGTCCGAGCAGGAGCGTCAGCTCGCCGGCGGGCACCTCGAGGTCCACGCCGTGCAGCAGGTGGTAGCCGCCGACGTGCGTATGGACGCCCTCGAGCACGAGCAGCGGCGCACTCATGCGGCGCTCCCGACGGGCGCGAGCCCGAGGTATGCCTGCTGCACTACCGCCGACGCCATGACGTCCGCGGGCGCGCCGTCAGCGACCAGTGCGCCGTTGTGCAGCACGATGATGCGATCGGCCAGCTCGCGCACTACGTCGAGCTTGTGCTCCACCAGCAGCACCGTCTTGTCGCCGCTCGCCTTGAGCTTGCGGATCAGCTCGAGGATCACGGGGACCTCGTCGACGCTCATGCCCGCCGTCGGCTCGTCGAACATGTACACCTCGGGCTCGAGCGCCATCAGGATGGCGACCTCGAGCTTGCGCTGCTCGCCGTGCGCGAGCGCCGCCGCCGGCAGGTCGCGCTTTCCCGCGAGCGCGACGACCTCGAGAATCTCCTCCGCCCGGCCGATGAGCTCTCGGCGACTGCTCCAGACGCTCCACAGATTGAGCCCGATCCGCGCCCGCGACTGCACCGCGAGGCGCACGTTCTCGAGCACCGTCAGGTTAGGGAACAGGTTGGTGAGCTGGAACGCGCGCCCGATGCCGAGGCGGCTTCGCGCGGCGGCCGATCGCGCGGTGATGTCCTCGCCGTAGAGCAGCACCCGCCCGGCGCTCGGGCGCAGCTGCCCCGAGATCAGATTGAAGTACGTCGTCTTGCCCGCGCCGTTCGGGCCGACCACGGCCGTGAGCACGCCCGGGGTGAACGCGCACGAGACGTCGTTCACGGCGACGTGGCCGCCGAAGCGGACGGTGAGGCCGCGCGTTTCGAGCGAAGGCGTCATGCTCAGCGCGTGTTGCGGATCGGGACCTGCATTTCCTCCGGCTTGATTTCCCGCACGAGCTCAAGATCGGCCCAGGGAAGCTTCGGGTCAACCTTCACGCGGAAGTGGTACATCGACTGCATCGCCTGGTGATCCTCCTTGCGGAACGTCATCGGGCCCTTCGGCGTGTCGAAGCGCATGCCTTCCATGGCCCGGATGAGCTTCTCGGTGTCGGTGTCGCCGCCCGTGCGCTTGAGCGCCTCGACCACGGCCATGCCCGCCGCCATGCCGCCGGCGGTGAAGAAATCGGGCGGCGAGTTGAAGCGCTTCTGGTGCTCCCTGACCAGCCAGTCGTTCACCGGGTTCTTGGGAATCGAATAGTAGTAGTACGTCGCGCCCTGCATGCCCGGGAACTGCTTGTACGCGGCGAGCGCCGGCAGGATGTTGCCGCCGGTGGCGATCTCGATGCCGTAGCGCTGAGGCTCGAGGTCGGCGATCTTGAACGGGTTCCCGGCGCCGGCCCAGATGATGAAGATCACCTTGCGGCCCGGCCGGTCCTTGAGCGCGTCGAACAGCCGCTGCGCGCCGGCCGTGAAGTCGGTCGTGTTCGGCGGCAGATACTCCTCGTGCACGATCTGGGCCTGCTTGAGCGCGTCCTTGAACGCCTTGACGCCGTCGCGCCCGAACGCGTAGTCCTG
>DATCLR010000225.1:0-16879 GCA_036563785.1 Burkholderiales bacterium
CGGTGGAACGTGACCTCCTTGGTCATCACGTCGTAGAGCACGTCGACCCGGTTTGCGACCGGATCGTTCGCCGGCCAGTTGAGCATCTCGGACACCGGACCGTCGAAGCAGCCGCCGATATCCGACCAGGTGAACGAACCACCCGCGAGCGTCACCGCCCAGGCGGCGCGCGTCACCGTATGATTCGCCTGGTCCTTGGCCCAGCACCCGCGCCACAGGCCGTTGCCTTCGACCATGTACACGGGCTTGCCGCGGTAGGCGTCGATCGTCGCCTGGTAGTGCGACGCCGAATCGAGCGCCGGCCGACCGCCGCTGTTGCCGAAATAGCCGTGATTCTCGATGCCGGCGAACGAGTAGCGCGGGCTGTCGTAGCTGTTCGACGCCGGGTACTCGTCGTGATAGGTCGCCAGATGGTCCCACGGGTCGTACTGATCGAGCAGCGCCATCAGCCGCTGTTCCCCGGTGGCGCCGTCGGTCTCCCAGGTGTAGTTCCATCCGGCGATGTTCGCGAACGGCGCGAGGCGCGCCGCCACGTAGCGTACGTAGAACTCCTGCTCGTCGCTCGGCAGCTGGGTCCAGCGCTGCAGCGCGAAGTACGCGTTCGGCGTGCCCTCGCCCTTCGGGTCGAAGCCGATGAAGAAGTGGACGCCGATGTCGCGCTCGTTGAGCCACTTCATGTGCTGCTCGAAGCGCTTCCATACGTGCAGATCCTGCTGCAGCGGCGTATCGCTCCAGAGCGGCCGGTCGAGGTGATCGGCCGGCGCGTCGAGAGGCTTCTCGTTCACCCAGGCGATCGGCAGCGACTTGAGCATCACATGGTTGTAGCCGCGGGCGAGAAGCCTGGCGTACACGTTCTTCGCCGCCCAGTCGATCGGCACCCCGGTGAATCCCGCCGCCCCGACGTGGTACGACTTCAGGAACACCGGCTCGGTGCCGTTGTAGGCGAACCAGCGCGGGTTGTCGCGATAGGCCCTGAGAATGCCGCGGCCGGCGCCTTCCTTGACGGCCATGAAGGCGCCTTCGCCGCCCGGCGTTCCGTCGGACCAGGAGTAGGTGTACGTCCAGACGCCGGGCTCATCCGGCATGAACCGGAACTTCCAGACGTTGCCGTTCTGCCCGCCGTTTCCGTCGCCGTCGTAGAAGCCGATGAAATCGATCCGGCGCCCGGAGGGCGAGGTGTAGCGCACGTTGAGCGTGACGTCGGTGAACTTGTTGGCGTAGTTGCCGTCGTTCGTGATGCTGCGCTCGAAGATCCGGAAGAGCGCGACCTGCTCGGTCGGCGTCGGCGTGGGCACCGGCTGCCCGTCGTCGCCCGGCCTGGCGATCGGACCCGGATCGGTGCCGGGCGGCAGCTGCGAGGCCGGAGGCGAGCCGCCGGTATCGGCGCTCGCGGAGCCACCGCCGCTGCAGCCGACCGCAAGACCCGCCATGGCGAGAACGAACGTGAGGCATATCGCACGATACTGCATGAGGCGTCACCGTCGGTTGAAAAACGGCGCGCATGCTAATGGCGATAAAGCCCCTGCTTCTTACGTCTGATAAGAAATGAGCTACCGATGATCGGGGGCGAGCGGAGAACTGGCGCGGACGAACGGAAGAAGCGCTGAAGAAGCGCTGCGGCGCGGAGGAGCGGACGCGATCCGATCGAGCGCAAGGCATGAAAAAGCCGCCTCCCGCGGCGGCGGGAGACGGCTCTCGAGATCGTGCGATGTTCGCGAGTCGGCGGCCCATTGAACGGACCGCCGAGCGCCGGGTCGGAATGGGCCTTCAGAACGGGATGTCGTCGTCGAAGTCCGGAGCCGGAACCTTGGCGCTGCCGCCGCGCGCGGGAGCAGGCTCGAAGTCGCCCGCGTCGGCGGCGTCGTTCGGCACGCCGGCGCCGGCGCGCGAGCCGAGCATCTGCATGTCGGTCGCGACGATCTCGGTGGTGTACCGGTCGTTCCCGTCCTTGTCCTGCCACTTGCGCGTCTGCAGCCGGCCTTCGACGTAGATCTGCGCGCCCTTCTTGAGGTACTCGCCGGCGATCTCGGCGAGCCGCCCGAAGAACACCACGCGGTGCCACTCGGTACGCTCCTGCTTCTCGCCCGTGTTCTTGTCTTTCCACGACTCGGAGGTCGCAAGCGTGACGTTCGCGACCGCCTGGCCGTTCGGCGAATAGCGCACCTCCGGATCCCTGCCCAGGTTGCCGATCAGGATGACCTTGTTGACGCCGCGTGCCATGGTGACCTCCTCTCGTCCGGCGCGCGTGAACTGACCGTACGATCACGCGCGAGTTAAGGGGACGGCTAGTCTGCCCGAGGGTCGGGGCCAAAACAACGGCACCAAGGAGCCCTGCCGGCGCGGATCAGGCCGCGGGCGCAGGACGGGCCGCGTCGCGCAGCGACAGCAGGAACCAGAGTCCTGCAATCAGCGCCGAGCCGCCGAACACCGCGCCGATGCCGTAGTGCTGGTACAGCCAGCCGCCGCGGTCGCCGCCGACGAAAGCGCCGAGGAACTGAAACGTGCTGTAGATCCCGAGCGCCATCCCGCGGGCGTCGGCCGGGGCCAGCTTCGAAACAAGCGCCGGCAGCGACGCCTCGAGCACGTTGAAGGCGGTGAAGAAGACCAGCAGCCCCGCGGCGATGACGAACAGCGACCCGTGCTCGAGCGCGAGCGCCGCGAGCGCGAGACCGAGCACGAGGATCGCGCCGGCGAAGAGCGCGCCCTGCCGGCCGCGCCGTTCCGACCAGGCGATCAGCGGGAACAGCGGCAACGCCGAGGCGATCATGAGCGGAAAGTACAGCGCCGCATGCTCGTTCTGCGGCAGACCCGCGCTCTCGACGAGGGCGATGGGAAGCACCACGAACACCGCCGTGAGAGCGGCGTGCAGCGCGAAGATGCCCGCGTTGAGCCGCAGCAGCCGCGAATCGCGCAGGATCGCGCCGGCCTGCGACAGCGGCGACGCGGACGGCGCGGGGACGCGCCGCGCCGCGGGTCCCGGCACGCCGAGCCAGAGGATCACGAGCCCCGCGAGCGCGAGCACGGCGGTCAGCCAGAAGATGCCGGGCACACCGATGAACGCATTGAGCGCGCTCCCGAGCGGGATGGCGACGAGAAACGAGGCGCCCACGCTCACGCCGATCACCGCCATCGCCTTCGTCCGCTGGGTCTCGCGCGTCACGTCGGCGACGAGCGCCGTGACCGCCGCGCTCACGGCGCCCGCGCCCTGGAGGGCGCGGCCGGCAATGACCGCTTCGATGGAGCTCGCGAGCGCGGCGACGGCGCTCCCGAGCGCGAAGAGCAGCAGCCCGAACGCGATCACCGGCTTGCGCCCGAAGCGGTCGGATGCGATTCCGAAGGGGAGCTGCAGCAGTGCCTGTGTGAGCCCGTAGACGCCGAGCGCGAAGCCCATGAGCTGCGGCGTGTAGCCGGCGAGGCCTTCGGCGTAGAGCGCGAACACGGGCAGGATCAGGAACAGCCCCAGCAGGCGCGTGCTGTAGATTCCGGCCAGCGCCGCGACGGCGCGACGCTCGAGAGCCGTCATGGGATTGCGCGGAGTGGACACGAACGACAGGGCGCGGCGCGCTCGCTTTGGTTCTGCTTTTCGAGGGGGCGTATACTAGCAGGTTCGCCCAGAGCAATGAGGCCCGCGCGCGCCCGCGCGGCTCCCCGCCGGCGCGGGGGCGCGTCCGCGTGCGGCCCATCGACAGCACCATGGACTACATACGCATCCGCGGCGCGCGTACGCACAACCTCAAGAACATCGACGTCGATCTACCGCGCAACCGGCTCGTGGTGATCACCGGCCTCTCCGGCTCGGGCAAGTCGTCGCTCGCCTTCGACACGCTCTACGCCGAGGGCCAGCGCCGCTACGTCGAGTCGCTCTCGGCCTACGCGCGGCAGTTCCTCTCGCTCATGGACAAGCCCGACGTCGATCTGATCGAGGGGCTCTCCCCGGCGATCTCGATCGAGCAGAAGTCGACGTCGCACAACCCGCGCTCGACCGTCGGCACGGTCACCGAGATCTACGACTACCTGCGGCTGCTCTACGCCCGCGTCGGCGAGCCGCGCTGCCCGACCCACGGGGTCACGCTCGCGGCGCAGACGGTGAGCCAGATGGTCGACCACGTCATGACCCTGCCGGAGGGAACGAAGCTGATGCTCCTCGCGCCGCTCGTCGAGGACCGCAAGGGCGAGCACCTGCACGTGCTCGAGGAGCTGCGCGCGCAGGGCTACGTGCGCGCGCGCATCGACGGCATCGTGGTCGCGCTCGACGATGCGCCCGCGCTCAACAAGAAGCTCAAGCACACGATCGAGGCGGTCGTCGACCGCGTGGTGGTCCGCCCGGGCCAGGAGCAGCGTCTCGCCGAGTCGTTCGAGACCGCGATCAACCTGAGCAACGGCATCGTGCGCGCGGTGACGCTCCCCGACGAGGGTCAGCCGGCGCAGGAGCTGGTCTTCTCCGCACGTTACGCCTGCCCGCACTGCGGCTACAGCCTCGCCGAGCTCGAGCCGCGGCTCTTCTCGTTCAACAATCCGGCCGGCGCGTGCCCGGCCTGCGACGGTCTCGGGGCGCATCAGTTCTTCGATCCGGCGCGCGTCGTCGCCGATCCGACGCTGCCGCTGCCGGCGGGCGCGATCCGCGGCTGGGACCGGCGCAATGGCTTCTACTTCCAGATGCTCGAGTCGCTCGCGCGGCACTACAAGTTCGATCTCGAAACGCCGTTCGAGGACCTGCCGAAGCGGATCCGCGACATCATTCTCTACGGCAGCGGCGACGAGCAGATCAAGTTCACCTACTACGGCGAACGCGGGAGCGTGTACCGCCGCAGCCATCCGTTCGAGGGCGTGATCCCGAACATGGAGCGGCGCTACCGCGAGTCCGAATCGAACATCATCCGCGAAGAGCTCGCGAAGTACCTGAGCGTGCGCCCGTGCGAGGCCTGCGGCGGCAGCCGCCTCAGACCCGAGGCGCGCCACGTGTACGTCGCGGGCCGCCCGCTGCATGCCCTGACGGAGCTCCCGATCGGCCAGGCGCTCGCGTTCTTCGACGAACTCAAGATCGAGGGCTATCGCGGCGAGATCGCGGAGAAGATCGTGAAGGAGATCCGCAACCGGCTTTGCTTCCTCGCGAACGTCGGACTCGACTACCTCACGCTCGCGCGCGCCGCGGATACGCTCTCGGGCGGCGAGGCCCAGCGCATACGCCTCGCGTCGCAGATCGGCGCGGGTCTCGTCGGCGTCATGTACGTCCTCGACGAGCCCTCGATCGGACTGCACCAGCGCGACAACGCGCGGCTGCTCGATACGCTGCGGCACCTGCGCGACCTGGGCAACACCGTCATCGTCGTCGAGCACGACGAGGAGGCGATCCTCGCCGCCGACCACATCGTCGACATCGGGCCGGGGGCCGGCGCGCACGGCGGTCGCGTCGTGGCGCAGGGGACGCCGGAGGAAGTCGTGCGCAACGGCCAGTCGCTGACGGCCCAGTACCTGCGCGGCGAGCGGCGCATCGAGGTGCCGCGGCTGCGGCTCAGCCCCGATCCCGCGCGCCAGCTCGTCATCCGCGGCGCGCGCGGCAACAACCTGAAGGGAATCGATATCGCGATCCCGGTGGGGCTGTTCACCTGCGTCACCGGCGTCTCGGGCTCCGGGAAGTCGACGCTCGTCAACGACACGCTCTACGCGGCCGCCGCCAGGCGCATCTGGGGCTCGCCGACCGAACCGGCACCGCACGATGCGATCGAGGGCCTCGAGCACTTCGACCAGGTCGTCGACATCGACCAGGCGCCGATCGGGCGCACGCCGCGCTCGAACCCCGCTACCTACGCCGGGTTGTTCACGCCGATCCGCGAGCTCTTCGCCGGCACGCCGGATGCCCGCGCCCGCGGCTACGGACCCGGACGCTTTTCCTTCAACGTGCGCGGCGGGCGGTGCGAGGCGTGTCAGGGCGACGGACTCATTCGCGTCGAGATGCACTTCCTCCCGGACGCGTACGTCGTCTGCGACGTCTGCAAGGGCAAGCGCTACAACCGCGAGACGCTCGAGATCAGGTACAAGGGCAAGAGCATCGACGAGGTGCTCAACATGACGGTCGAGGAGGCGTTCGCGTTCTTCGAGCCGATACCGGTGTTGCGGCGCAAGCTCGAGACCCTCATGGACGTCGGGCTCTCCTACATCACGCTCGGCCAGAGCGCGACCACGCTTTCGGGCGGCGAGGCGCAGCGCGTGAAGCTCGCGCGCGAGCTTTCGAAGCGCGAGACCGGCCGCACCCTCTACATCCTGGACGAGCCGACGACCGGGCTGCACTTCCACGACATCAATCAGCTGCTGCGCGTGCTCGTTCGGCTGCGCGACGCCGGGAACACCGTAGTGGTGATCGAGCACAACCTCGACGTCATCAAGACCGCCGACTGGGTCATCGACCTGGGACCGGAAGGCGGCGACGGCGGCGGCCGCGTGGTCGCGACCGGCACGCCCGAGGCCGTCGCGGCGCATCCCGAGTCGCACACCGGGCGGTTCCTGCGCAAGGTGCTCGAGCGCGGAGCCGAGCCGCAGCGCAAGGCCGGCTGAGCGCGTGCCTCGTGCGGCGGCGCAGGGCTTCCTCCCTTACGCGGCCGACGGCTTCGCTGAGGAACGCATCGACCGCGGCGAAATACTCCGCTGAGCGCGATCCGTCCGCGCCGTTCGAGCCGACCGCGCGGAACCGCAGTCGATCCATCGGTCGACCCCTTCAAGGCTTCAGATCACGAGCTCGACCGGATCGCCCAGGCGCAGACCGAGCGTTGCCGCCGCGCTGCCCCGGTTCTCCGCTACTTCGATCAACCCGATTGAGTTCTCGTACCAGAACGGCATGCCGGGAGTGACGGCGGAGAAGACCGGCGCGTGCTGCAGCTGGCGTCCCGCGACCGCGAGGACGGCGTCCGGATCGACGCCGGCGGCGCGCAGCCCCGTCATCGCATTGCCGTAGTGATCGATGTAGATGATCGCGGGAAGGTCTTCCGGCCACTCGTCCGCCGGCATCTCCGGCTCGCAGGCGGTCGCTGCCACCGCCTCTCCGCGGGCGAGCCGGGCGGCGACGGGCGCGAACAGGTCGCGTCCGTGGAAGCTCGCAGAGAGGCGGGCCGGACGCCAGTCGATGCGCCACCATTCGGCCGTGCGGGCGCGGCGGGCCACGATATGGAACAGACCGTTGTCCGGCCCCACGTACCAGCGGCCGTCGGCGCGGAGCATGACGGGCCGGCGCACGCCGCCCACGCCCGGATCCACGACGCCGACGAAAACCGCACCCGGCGGGAACTGCGCCGCGAGCGCCGCCAGCAGATACGCCCCCGCCCGGATGTCGAAGTCGGGAACGGCGTGCAGGAGATCGATCACCGGCACGCCCGGCGCTTCGCGCGCGAGCACGGCGCGCATCTGGCCGACATAGGGATCGGTGACGCCGAAATCGGTGTAGAGGACGATCAAGGAAGACTCCTTGCCGTGGCCGCCGCGGGCAAGGCGCCGGCGCCGAGCCCCGGGTGGCGGCGGCCGTTGCGCGGATCCGGGCACAAAAAAGCCGGGCACTGCCCGGCTTCATTGTACCGCCGTACGCCGCGAGGGCCGCGACGGTTTCCGTTACGCGGCCGCGGCCTTTTTCGCCGTCCGCTTCGTCTTCTTCGCGGCGCCGGCTTCGGCGGCCGGCTGATCCGCCGGCTGCTCCGCCCGCCCTTCCGGCATCAAGCCGCGCTCGACGAGCTGCACGAGCGCCATCGGCGCGTTGTCGCCGGCCCGGAACCCGTACTTGAGGATGCGCAGATAGCCGCCCGGGCGGTTCTTGAAGCGCGGGCCGAGATCGTTGAAGAGCTTCCCCACGATCTCGCGGTCGCGCAGCCGCGCGAACGCGAGTCGGCGGTTTGCGAGGCTCGGCGTCTTCGCGAGCGTGATCAGCGGTTCGGCCACGCGCCGCAGCTCTTTTGCCTTCGGCAGCGTGGTCTTGAGCTGCTCGTGCCGCAGCAGCGACACCGTCATGTTGCGCAGCATCGCCTCGCGGTGCGCGGTGGTGCGGTTCAGTTTACGGCCGCTGTTCTGATGGCGCATGGTCGGGCCTCGTTACACTTGCGGCGGCCGGTGCAGCTTGTCCTTGAGCTGCGGCGGCGGCCAGTTTTCGAGCTTCATGCCGAGCGACAGCCCGTGCTGCGCGAGCACGTCCTTGATCTCGGTGAGCGACTTCTTCCCGAGGTTCGGCGTCTTGAGCAGCTCGAACTCGGTGCGCTGGATCAGGTCGCCGATATAGAAGATGTTCTCCGCCTTGAGGCAGTTCGCCGAGCGCACGGTGAGCTCGAGGTCGTCGACCGGCCGCAGCAGCAGCGGATCCATCTCGGGTTCCTTCTTCGTCTCCTGGCGCTGGTCCGGGCTCTTGAGGTCGACGAAGATCGAGATCTGATCCTGCAGGATGGTGGCCGCGCGGCGCACCGCCTCCTCCGGATCGATCGAGCCGTTGGTCTCGATGTCGAGCACGAGCCTGTCGAGGTCGGTACGCTGCTCGACGCGCGCGTTCTCGACCGAGTAGGACACCCGGCGGATGGGGCTGTACGAGGCGTCGAGCTGCATGACGCCGATCGGGCGGTCGGTCTGCGGACGCGCCGTCACCGGCTGATAGCCGCGGCCGCGCGTCACCTTGAGCTCCGCGTTGAGCGTCACGTCCTTGGTGAGCGTCGCGATGACGTGGTTCGGATCGACGACCTCGACGTCGTGCTCGAGCTGGATGTCGCCCGCGGTCACGAGACCCGGGCCGCGCTTGCTCAGGCGCAGCACCGCCTCGTCGCGGCCGCCCTGCAGACGCAGCGCGAGCGACTTGAGGTTGAGCAGAATCTCGATCACGTCCTCCTGCACGCCCTCGATGGTCGAGTACTCGTGCAGCACGCCGTCGATCTTGACCTCGGTGATCGCGGCGCCCGGCATCGACGACAGCAGGATCCGCCGCAGTGCGTTGCCGAGCGTGTAGCCGAAGCCGCGCTCGAGCGGTTCGAGCGTGATCTTCGCGTGCGTGGGCGACAACGTCTCGACGTTGATGTTGCGTGGTTTCAGGAATTCGGTAGCGGAACTCTGCATGGTCCGTCCTCGTATCTCTTCTCAACTATGGCAGCCGCGACGAATCGCGGCCGGAAGGGGCGCCGCCGGGCGCGGACGGCGTCCCGGCGCGAGCGTCCCGGCGTTCATCGCGGCGGCCAAACCGGCTACTTCGAGTACAGCGCGACCACCAGGCTCTCGTTGATGTCGGCCGGCAGGTCCGACCGCTCCGGCGGCGCCTTGAACGTGCCCTTCATCGCCTTGGTGTCGACCTCGACCCAGTCCGGGAAGCCGCGCTGCTCGGCGGCCTCGAGCGCCGCCTTGATGCGCAGCTGCTCTTTCGCGCGCGGCGAGATCTCGATCACGTCGCCCGGGCGCACCTGGTACGAGGGGATGTTCACGCGCTTGCCGTTCACGAGCACCGCGTTGTGGCGCACGAGCTGGCGCGCCTCGGTGCGCGAAATGCCGAAGCCCATGCGGTACACGACGTTGTCCAGCCGGCTCTCGAGCAGCTTCAGCAGATCGACGCCGGTCGAGCCCTTGTGCCGCGCGGCTTCCTCGTAGTACCTCTCGAACTGGCGCTCGAGGACGCCGTAGATGCGCCGCAGCTTCTGCTTCTCCCGCAGCTGCAAACCGTAGTCCGTGGGCCGGCTGCGCCGCTGCCCGTGCTGCCCGGGCGCGTAGGCGCGCTTCTCGACCGGGCAGCGATCGGTGAAGCACTTCTCGCCCTTCAGGAACAGCTTGCCGCCCTCGCGCCTGCACAGACGGCACTTCGCTTCGATATACCGCGCCACTCGATTCCCCCGTTACACCCGACGCCGCTTCGCCGGACGGCAGCCGTTGTGCGGCACCGGCGTGACGTCGACGATGTTGCTGATCTCATACCCGAGCGCGTGCAGCGCCCGCACGGCCGATTCGCGGCCCGGCCCCGGCCCCTTGATCCGCACCTCGAGACTGCGCACCCCGTACTCCTGCGCGGCGCGTCCCGCCTTCTCGGCGGCGACCTGCGCGGCGAACGGCGTGCTCTTGCGCGAGCCCTTGAAGCCCGCCGCGCCGCACGTCGCCCACGCCAGCACGTTGCCCTGGCGATCGCTGATCGACACGATGGTGTTGTTGAACGACGCGTGGATGTGCGCGACGCCTTCGGAGACGCTGCGCTTCGCGCGCTTCTTGGACTTGGGTGCTGCTGCTGCAGTCTCTGCCATATTCGCTGTGCCCGTCTATCAGCTGCTCGACTTGCGGATCACGCCCTTGCGCGGGCCCTTGCGCGTGCGCGCGTTGGTGCGCGTGCGCTGTCCGCGAACCGGCAGGCCGCGGCGATGGCGCATCCCCCGGTAGGTGCCGAGGTCCATCAACCGCTTGATGTTCATCGAGACGATGCGGCGCAGGTCGCCCTCGACGGTGCGCTTCGCGACCTCGGCGCGCAGCTGCTCGATCTGCGCGTCCGTCAGGTCCTTCACCTTGGTCGAAGGCGGCACACCGACGGCGGCGCAGATCTGCCGCGCCGTCGAGCGTCCGATGCCGTAGATCGCCGTCAGACCGATCTCGATGTGCTTGTGGTTCGGAATGTTGATGTTGGCTATACGCGCCATATTCCTGGGCCCTGCCCGCGCGCGAAAGCGCGCAAATTTACGTTTTTAAAGGGAAAAAATCAACCTTAACGTCCACCGCCACTGCCCGGTGCCCGCGCCGCAGCCACCGGCGACCGCCTCCGACCTCGAGGGCCGCCCGCCGAAGCTCCCCTTCCGCCGGGCCGAACGCGGCCACGTTCCGCCTACCCCTGCCGCTGCTTGTGCGTGGGGTCCGAGCAGATCACCCGGACGACCCGCTTGCGCCGCACGATCTTGCAGTTGCGGCACATCTTCTTGACCGATGCCCTGACTTTCATGATCTACCCCCGATTCGGGCGGAGGCCGGAAATACGGCGGCGCGAGCCGCGAACCCTCGCCCCGATCCCGGTACCCCCGCACTCACCTCGAAATGCCCATGCCGCCGGTCAGGTTTGCCTTGCGCAGCAGACTCTCGTACTGGCGCGACATCAGGTGGGCCTGCACCTGCGCCATGAAGTCCATGCAGACGACCACGACGATGAGCAGCGACGTGCCGCCGAAGTAGAACGGCACGTTCCAGTTCACGATCAGGAACTCCGGCAGCAGGCAGACGAGCGTCACGTAAATCGCGCCGACCAGGGTCAGGCGCGTCATCACGCCGTCGATGTAGTTCGCCGTCTGCTCGCCCGGCCGGATGCCCGGAATGAACGCCCCCGACTTCTTCAGGTTCTCCGCCGTCTCCTTCGGATTGAAGACGAGCGCGGTGTAGAAGAAGCAGAAAAAGACGATCGCGGCCGCGTACAGCATCACGTAGATCGGCTGTCCCGGCGACAGCGTGGTCGCGAGGTCGCGCAGCCAGCTCACCTCCTGCGCCTGCCCGAACCAGCTCGCGACGGTCGAGGGCAGCAGGATGATGCTCGACGCGAAGATCGGCGGGATCACCCCGGACATGTTGATCTTGAGCGGCAGGTGGCTGCTCGCTCCGGCGAGCATCCGCCGCCCCTGCTGGCGCTTCGCGTAGTTCACGGTGATGCGCCGCTGCGCCCGCTCCATCAGGACCACGAACCAGGTGACGCCGATCGCAAGCGCGAACAGGACCAGCGCGAACAGCGGCTGGAACGTGCCGCGGCCGACGAGCTCGAGCGTCTGTCCGAGCGCGCCCGGAAGCCCCGCCACGATGCCCGCGAAAATGATCATCGAAATACCGTTGCCGATGCCGCGCTCCGTGACCTGCTCGCCGAGCCACATGAGGAACATGGTGCCCGTCACGAGCGTCACCACCGTCAGGATCTTGAACCCGATCCCGGGCGCGATCACCACCGGCACCCCGCCCGCCTGCTGGCTCTCGAGGGCAATGGCGATGCCGAGCGCCTGTATGCTCGCCAGCACCACCGTGCCGTAACGCGTGTACTGCGTGAGCTTGCGCCGCCCCGCCTCGCCCTCCTTCTTGAGCTGCTCGAGCGCCGGTATCGCCGACGACATGAGCTGCATGATGATGGAGGCCGAGATGTACGGCATGATCCCGAGCGCGAACACGGAGAACCGCTCGAGCGCGCCGCCCGAGAACATGTTGAACAGCCCGACGATCGAGCTCTGCGTCCCTTCGAACAGCTGCTCCAGCGCGACCGGGTTGATGCCCGGCACCGGAATGAAGGTGCCGATGCGGAACACGACGAGCGCTCCCAGCAGGAACAGGATGCGCTGCTTGAGGTCGGTCAGCTTGCCGAGACCGCCGACGCGCGCCGCTGGGCTAGCCATCACTCCTCGACCTTGCCGCCGGCCTGCTCGATGGCGGCGCGCGCGCCCTTGGTGACGCCGATACCCTTCAACGTCACGGCGCGCTCGATCGTGCCCGCGAGGTAGACCTTGGCGCGCTTCGCCTGCGCCGGAACGATGTTCGCCTTCTTGAGCGCCGCGAGATCGATCACGTTCTCCTCGATCCGGGCGAGATCGCCCAGCCGGACCTCGGCGGTGGCGGCGCTGTTCATGGAACGGAAGCCGCGCTTCGGCAGCCGCCGCTGCAGCGGCATCTGGCCGCCCTCGAAGCCGACCTTGTGATAGCCGCCCGCGCGCGCATGCTGGCCCTTGTGGCCGCGGCCGCTGGTCTTGCCGAGCCCCGAGCCGATACCGCGGCCGACGCGCTTCGGCGCCGATTTCGAGCCGCGCGCAGGCTTGAGCGTGTTGAGACGCATCAGATTTCCTCGTACTTGAGCATGTAGCTGACCCGGCGGATCATCCCGCGCACCGCCGGAGTGTCCGGCAGCTCGCGCGTCTGATGCAGACGCCGCAGCCCCAGGCCGCGCACGCACGCCATGTGCCGCTTGCCCGTGCCGTAGGGGCTCTTCACCAGTGTCACCCGAATCTTCTTGGTGCTCATCGCCAGTCCCACGTTAGACACGCCGGGCCGCGGGAACGCCGCCCGCCCGGGCGCCGGTATCAGCCGGTTATCTCCTCGACCTTCTTACCGCGTTTGGCGGCGACCGTGGCCGGGCTGCGTATGGACATGAGCCCTTTGAGCGTCGCCCGCACGACGTTCACCGGATTGCGCGAGCCGATGCATTTCGCGAGCACGTCCTGCACCCCCGCGACCTCGAACACCGCGCGCATGGCGCCGCCCGCGATGATACCGGTGCCGACCGAGGCGGGGCGCATGACAACGCGCGAAGCCCCGTGCCGCGCCACCACCTCGTGGTGCAGCGTCGGCCCGTTGAGCTCGATCTGCACCATGTTGCGCCGCGCGTTCTCCATCGCCTTCGCGACCGCCGCCGGCACCTCGCGCGCCTTCCCCGAGCCGACGCCGACCCGGCCGGCGCCGTCGCCGACCACCGTCAGGGCGGAAAAGCCGAACTGCCGGCCGCCTTTCACCACCTTGGCGACGCGGCGGATGCTCACCAGCTTCTCCTGGAGGTTGTCGCCCCGACCTTCCAATTCGAATTGTGCGCTCATGCCTTACCTCAGAATTCGAGCCCGTGCTCGCGCGCCGCTTCCGCCAGCGCCTTCACGCGGCCGTGGTACTTGAAGCCCGACCGGTCGAAAGCGACCCGCTTGATGCCGGCGGCCAGCGCGCGCTCGGCGATGCGCTTGCCGATCGCCCGCGCCGCCTCGACGTTGCCGCCGGACTTCAAGGTCTGGCGCATCTCCGCCTCGACGGTCGAGGCGGCGGCGAGCACGCGCCCGCCGCTCGGATCGATGATCTGCGCGTAGATGTGCCGCGGCGTGCGGTGCACGCACAGGCGCGTCGCGCCCAGCTCGCGTATGCGCCGGCGGATGCGCTCGGCCCGGCGCGCGCGCTTCTCGGACTTGCTCTTCGTAGCCATGCCTACTTCTTCTTCGCTTCTTTGCGAACGATCTGCTCGTCGGAGTAGCGCACACCCTTGCCCTTGTACGGCTCCGGCGGACGGAAGGCGCGGATCTCCGCCGCCACCTGGCCGACGAGCTGCTTGTCGGCGCCGCGCACCACGATCTCCGTCTGGCTCGGCGCCTCGATCGTGATCCCCTCGGGGATGTCGTAGACGATCGGGTGCGAATAGCCGAGCGACAGGTTGAGCTTGCGGCCCTGCACCGCGGCGCGGTAGCCGACGCCGACGATGGTGAGGCGCTTCTCGAAGCCCTGGGTGACGCCGGTCACCATGTTGTTCACCAGCGCACGCATGGTGCCCGACACCGCCCGCGCCAGCGGGCTGTCGCCGTTGCGCTCGAAGCGGATCTGGCCGTCCGCCTGAACCACGTTGACGAGCGGGTGCACCTGCTGCTGCAGCTGCCCCTTGGGGCCCTTGATGCTCAGCAGCCGGCCGTCGAGCTTCACTTCGACGCCCTTCGGCACGACCACCGGATTCTTCGCGATTCTCGACATTGCGGTTACGCCACGATGCAGAGGACTTCGCCGCCGAGGCCGGCCGCCCGCGCCGCGCGATCGGTCATGACGCCGCGCGACGTCGAAACGATGGCGATGCCCAGACCGTTGTTGACGCGCGGAAGCTCGTCCTTGCCGCAATAGATCCGCCGGCCGGGAACGCTGCGGCGCTCGATCCGCTCGATCACCGGACGGCCCTCGTAATACTTGAGCCGGATTTCGAGCGTGCGCTTCGCACCCTCGCCGATCTCGGCGAAGTCCTCGATGTAGCCCTCGTCCTTCAGCACCTTGGCGATGGCGCACTTCAGGCGCGAGGCCGGCATGCGCACCGCCACCTTTTCGGCCTTCTGGCCGTTGCGGATGCGAGTCAGCATGTCGGCGATCGGATCGGTCATCATACGTTCAGTTCCAGTTTGCCGGATGCGCGATACGCGTCACGAGAAAGCTTCGTGCTCCGCCTACCCGCCCTCGGTCGTTTTCTCACCAGCTCGCCTTGATCACGCCCGGCGCTTCGCCGCGCATCACCACTTCCCGCAGCATATTGCGGCTCAGGCCGAACTTGCGGTAGTAGCCGCGCGGGCGCCCCGTCAGGCGGCAGCGGTTGCGCACGCGAACCGGGCAGGAGTCGCGGGGCAGCTTCTGCAGCTGGATCATCGCCGCCTCGCGCTCCTCGGGCGACAGCCGGGTGTTCTTGACCGCCGCGCGCAGCTCCGCGCGCCGCTTGGCGTACTTCGCCGCGAGCTCCCGGCGACGCTTGTCGCGTTCGATCATGCACTTCTTCGCCATGCGCTCTAACTCCGTATCGGGAAATGGAAGCCCTCGAGCAGCGCCCGCGCTTCCTCGTCGGTCTTGGCGCTCGTCACGATGGTCACGTCGAGCCCCCGGATCGCGTCGACCTTGTCGAAATCGATCTCCGGGAAGATGATCTGCTCCTTGATGCCGAGCGAATAGTTGCCGCGCCCGTCGAACGAACGCGCCGGCAGCCCGCGAAAGTCGCGGATGCGCGGAATCGCGATGTTGATCAGGCGGTCCAGGAACTCGTACATGCGCGCCCCGCGCAGCGTTACACGCGCGCCGATCGGCCAGTTCTGCCGCACCTTGAACGCCGCGACCGACTTGCGCGCACGCCGGATCTCGGGACGCTGGCCGCTGATCAACGCAAGGTCGTTGACCGCGTTGTCCATGACCTTCTTGTCGGTCATGGCCTCGCCCACGCCCATGTTGAGCGTGATCTTGACGAGGCGCGGCACCTGCATGATGTTCTTGTACCCGAAGCGCTGCATCAGCGCGGGCACCACCGTCTTGCGGTAATGTTCCTGCAGTCTCGCCATATCGGGCCTACTTCGCGTCCACCACTTCGCCGCTCTTCTTGAAGTACCGCACCTTGCGGCCGTCCTCGAGCGTGCGGAACCCGACGCGCTCGCCCTTCCCGGTGGTCGGGTTGTAGAGCGCGACGTTCGAGATATGAATCGGCGCCTCTTTGTCGATGATGCCGCCGGTAATGTTGCGCTGCGGGTTCGGGCGCATGTGCCGCTTCACCATGTTCACGCCCTCGACCAGCACCCGGTCGTCGGGCAGCACGCGAATAACGGCGCCCCGCTTGCCCTTGTCGCGGCCCGCGAGCACGATCACTTGGTCGCCTTTGCGAATCTTCCGCATAGCCCTGCCTACAGCACTTCCGGTGCCAGCGAGATGATCTTCATGAAGTTCTCGGTGCGCAGCTCGCGCGTCACCGGGCCGAAAACGCGCGTCCCGAGCAGCTCGCGCTTGTTGTCGAGCAGCACCGCGGCGTTCTCGTCGAAGCGGATGACCGAGCCGTCCGGCCGCCGCACCCCCTTGCGGGTGCGCACGATGACGGCGTCGTACACGTCACCCTTCTTCACCTTGCCGCGCGGGATCGCCTCCTTCACGCTCACTTTGATGACGTCGCCGATGTTGGCGTAGCGACGCTTCGAGCCGCCGAGCACCTTGATGCACTGCACGCTCTTCGCGCCGCTGTTGTCGGCCACCGTCAGTACCGTCTGCATCTGGATCATGACCGCGGGCTCCTACACTTCCCGCGCACGCTCGAGCACCTTGACCAGACGCCATGTCTTGGTCTTGGAGAGCGGGCGGCATTCCTCCACCATCACCAGATCGCCTTCCTTGCAATCGTTGTTCTCGTCGTGCGCGTGGATCTTCGTCCGGCGCGTCAGGTACTTGCCGTAGAGCGGGTGCTTCAGCCGGCGCTCCACCTGCACGGTGATGGTCTTCTGCATCTTGTTGCTGATCACGCGTCCGGTGACGGTGCGCGCGCGGCGCACCTCCGTCGCGGCTTTGGCTTCTTCGCTCATGACTTGGCCTGCATCTCTCGCATGATCGTGCGCAGGCGCGCGATGTCGCGCCGCACCTTCCTGAGGCTCGCGGTGTTGCCGAGCTGGCCCGTCGCGTGCTGCATGCGCAGGTT
>DATCLR010000230.1:0-9934 GCA_036563785.1 Burkholderiales bacterium
GCGCCCGGCTGGGGTTGCTCGCGAATCTCGGCGATGCGCTGCTCGAGCCGGCGCCGGAACCGGCCGGCCGCATCATATATAAGTACGCTGCGGGCGCCCCGCAGGCCTGGATCGAGGGCAGCCTGGCGCCGTGGGCGGTGATCTGGACACTGCAGGCGAGCTGACCCGATGAACGACGCGCGCCTTGCCGCCTGCTGCCGGCTGTTCGACATCGAGCCGGGGTACGAGGACGTCTGGGGCAAGTCCCACGTCACGCCGCCGGAAACGATGCGCGCGCTGCTCGGCGCCATGGGTGTCGACCTCGGACGCGGAATCGAGCAGGCGGCGGCGGAGCGCGAGGCGGCGCCGTGGCGGCGGCGGCTTCCGCCGGTGCAGGTGGTGCGCCGTGGAGAGTCCGCGGAAGTGCTGCTGCGCCTCCCGCGCGCGGACGCGAACCGGACGGTGCGCTGCGTGTACACGCTCGAGAGCGGCGAGCGACGCACCGTCGACGTGCGTCCCGAGGCGCTCGGCCTGCGCGGTCAGATCGAGCTCGAGGGCCGCGCGCTCGGCGCCTATGCGCTTCCGCTTCCCGAGCTGCCGCTCGGCTACCATCGCCTCGAGCTCGAAGGATTTCCCGAGACGCTCGCTCTCGTCGTCGCTCCCGAAGCGTGCTACGTGCCCGAAGCGCTGAGCGGCGAGCGGCGCGTCTGGGGAGCGACGCTGCAGCTCTACGCGCTGCGCTCGCCGCGCAACTGGGGTATCGGCGATTTCACCGATCTGCGCACCGCGATCGAGCGCCTCGCGGAGCAGGGCGCGGGCATCGTCGGCGTGAACCCGCTGCACGCGCTCTATCCGCACAACCCGGCGCACGCGAGCCCTTACAGCCCCTCGAGCCGGCTGTTCTTCAACGTGCTCTACATCGACATCGAAGGGATCGCCGATTTCGCGCAGTGCGCGGCGGCGCAGCAGATGGTGTACGCGCGCGAGTTCCAGCGCCGGCTCGAGCAGCTGCGGGCGGAGGAGCGCGTCGACTACATCGGCGTCGCCGCGCTCAAGCTCCCGGTGCTGGAGCTGCTGTTTCAGTACTTCCGCGAGCATCATCTGGAGCGCAACACGGCGCGCGCGCAGATCTTTCGCGAGTATCAGGCGCGCGAAGGCAAGCGTCTGTACCACCAGGCGCTCTACGACGCGCTGCAGGAGCACTTTCACCGGGAGGACAAGAACGTCTGGGGCTGGCCCGCCTGGCCGGCCGAGTTCCGGCGCCCCGACAGCCCGGCGGTGGCGCAATGGGCCGCCGAGCACCGCGACCGCATCGACTTCTACCAGTACCTGCAGTGGCAGGCGGACCGGCAGCTCGGCATGGCGGGACGTCGGTCCTACGAGCTCGGCCTCGGCGTCGGCATCTACCAGGACCTCGCGGTGAGCGTCGATCGCGGCGGCGCCGACGCGTGGGTGTGGCAGGATCTGTACGCGCTCGGCGCGAGCATCGGCGCTCCGCCCGACGAGTTCTCGCCGAACGGCCAGGACTGGGGACTGCCGCCGCTCATTCCCGCGCGGCTGCGGGAGGCGGCCTACGCGCCCTTCATCGCGACGCTGCGCGCGAACATGCGCCACAGCGGGGCGCTGCGCATCGACCACGTGATGGCGTTCAGGCGGCTCTACTGGATACCGCAGGGTGCCACGCCGAAAGAGGGCGCCTACGTCCGCTACCCGTTCGAGGATCTGCTCGGCATCGTCGCGCTCGAGAGCCAGCGCAACCGCTGCCTGGTCGTCGGCGAGGACCTCGGCACGGTACCGGACGAAGTGCGCGAGGCGCTCGCGCCGCGGCGGGTGCTGTCGTACCGCGTGCTCTACTTCGAGCGCAACGGCAGCGGCGACTTCAGGCCGCCTTCGGCGTACCCCGAAGGCGCCGTCGCCGCGGTCACGACCCACGACCTGCCGACGCTCGCGGGCTACTGGAAAGGGCAGGACCTGCTCGAGCGCGAGCGCCTGAAGCTCATTCCGTCGGACGAGCAGCGCGAGCAGCTCGTGCTCGCGCGCGCGCAGGACCGCGTGCGCCTGCTGATGGCGCTCGAGCGCGAGCAGCTGCTGCCGGAGGGCGTTACAGTCGATCCCGCCTCGTGCCCCGATATGACACCCGAGCTCGCGCGCGCGGTGCACGTGTACCTCGCGCGCTCGCCGGCGAAGATCGTCGCGTTGCAGCTCGAGGACGTGCTCGGCGAGCTGTGTCAGCAGAATCTGCCGGGCACCGTCGACCAGTACCCGAACTGGCGGCGCAAGCTCACGCTCGAACTCGAGCAGATCTGGAAAGACCCGCGGGCGCAGCGGCTGTTCGCGGCCATGCGCGAGACGCGGGGCCTCGGGCTCGTCACGCCGCCGCCGCTGCGCCCGGGCGGCGATACGCCGATTCCCGGAGCGACGTACCGGCTGCAGCTGCACCGCGATTTCACGTTCCGCGACGCCGCGGCGCTCGTGCCGTACCTGGCGCGCCTCGGCGTGACGCACGTCTACTGCTCGCCGTATCTCAAGGCGCGGCCCGGCAGCCGCCACGGCTACGACATCGTGGACCACAACGCGCTCAACCCGGAGATCGGCTCGGAGGCGGACTACGCGGCGTTCATCGACGCGCTGCACGCGCACGGGCTCGGCCAGATCCTGGACATCGTGCCGAACCACATGGGGGTCGGCAGCGACAACCAGTGGTGGCTCGACGTGCTCGAAAACGGCCAGGCCTCGCAGTACGCCGCCTTCTTCGACATCGACTGGCGGCCGCTCAAGGCGGAGCTGCGCGGGAAGGTGCTGCTCCCGGTGCTCGGCGACCACTACGGGCGCGTGCTCGAGCGGGGCGAGCTCAAGCTCGCCTGGGACGCGGCGAGCGGCGCGTTCAGCGTGCACTACTACGACCACCGCTTCCCGATCGATCCGGTAACGTACCCGCTGGTGCTCGAGCGCGATCTGCGGGCGCTCGAGGAAGCGCTCGGCGCCGGTCATCCGCGGCTCGTCGAGTTCGAGAGCCTGATCTCCGCGTTTCGCAATCTGCCCGGGCGCGGCGAGCGCGAGCCCGACCGCGTGATCGAGCGCGCGCGCGACAAGGAAGTGCACAAGAAGCGGCTTGTCGAGCTGTGCGCCGCGGAGCCCCGGCTGCGCGAGCACATCGAGCGCGTGGTCGCGCGCTACAACGAGCCGCCGTGGGACGCGCTGCACGAGCTGCTGGAGAACCAGGCGTACCGCGTCGCCTACTGGCGCACCGCGTCCGACGAGATCAACTACCGGCGCTTCTTCGACATCAACGACCTCGCGGCGCTGCGCATGGAGGCGCCGCAGGCGTTCTACACGACGCACCGGCTGATCAGCGAGCTGATCGCGCAGGGCAAGGTCAACGGGCTGCGCGTCGATCATCCGGACGGGCTGTACGATCCGCCCGCGTACTACGAGCGCCTGCAGAGCTTCGTGACCGCCGCGGCGGCGACGGGCGGGCGCTCGTCGCCGCGGCCGGAAGGGCTGTACGTGGTGGTCGAGAAGATCCTCGCGAGCCACGAGCACCTGCCGGCGGGCTGGCCGGTGCACGGCACCACGGGCTACGACTTCGCGAACCTGGTGAACGGGCTCTTCGTCGACGAGGCGGCGGAGGAGGAGCTCACGCGCATCTACGCGCGTTTCATCGGGCGCACCATCGACTTCGACGCGCTCCTCGCGGACCGCAAGCGCATGATCATGCGCACCGCGCTCTCGAGCGAGCTCAACGTCCTCGCGAACCATCTGAACCGCCTGTCGGAGGCCGACTGGTACGCGCGCGACTTCACGCTGAACGCGCTCCGCCACGCCCTGCGCGAAGTGGTGGCGTTCTTTCCCGTGTACCGCACCTACGTGCGCAACGAATCGGTGAGCCCGGAGGACCGGCGCTACATCGAATGGGCGGTCGCGCAGGCGCGCAAGCACAGCCTCGCGGCCGACGTCAGCGTGTTCGATTTCGTGCGGCGGATCCTGCTGCTCGAGGACATCGAGCGCCTGCCGGAGGCCTACCGGCGGGCGGCGCTCGACTTCACCATGCGCTTCCAGCAGTACACCGCGCCGGTGATGGCGAAGGGCCTCGAGGACACGGCGTTCTACATCTACAACCGCTTCGTGTCCCTGAACGAGGTCGGCGGCGACCCGCGCCGCTTCGGCGTCTCGGTCGCGGGCTTCCACCGCGGCAACCAGGACCGGCAGCGGCGCTTCCCGTACTCGATGCTCGCGACGTCGACGCACGACACCAAGCGCAGCGAGGACGTACGTGCACGCATCAACGTTATCTCCGAGATCCCCGGCGAATGGCGCGCGGCGGTCGCGCGCTGGGCCCGCATCAACCGCAGCAAGCGCCGCCGGCTGGAATCGGGCTATGCCCCGGACCGCAACGACGAATACCTGCTGTACCAGACCCTCGTCGGCGCCTGGCCGCTCGAGGAGCTGGACGCCGCGGGTCTCGAGGCGTTTCGCGAGCGCATCGAGGCGTATCTGCTGAAGGCCGTGCGCGAGGCCAAGGTGTACACGAGCTGGATCAATCCGAACGTCGAGTACGAGGAGGCGGTGCAGGAGTTCGTGCGTGCGCTGCTCGGATCCGGCCACAATCTGTTCCTGCAGGACTTCGTGCCGTTCGTGCGCCGCCTCACCGTGGCGGGCCTTTGCAACGGCCTCGCGCAGACGCTGCTCAAGCTGACGGCCCCCGGCGTGCCGGACATCTACCAGGGCAACGAGATCTGGGACTTCAGCCTCGTCGATCCCGACAACCGGCGGCCGGTCGACTACGGGCGCCGCGAGCGGCTGCTGCGCGAGCTCGAAGCGGAGCTCGAGGTGCCGACACCGGAGCGGACGCGGGCGCTGCTCGATCGGATCGAGGACGGCCGGGCGAAGCTCTACGTCACCTGGCGCGCGCTGCGGCTGCGCCGCGCACGTGCGGAGCTCTTTCGCGACGGCGAATACCTTCCGCTCGCCACACAGGGGTCGTGCGCCGGCCACGTGTGCGCGTTCGCGCGGCGCGATGCCGACGGCCTCGTCGTTACGGCCGTGCCGCGGCTGACGTTCCGTCTCGCCGGCGGTTCGTGTCCGCTCGGCGCCGTCTGGGCGGACACACGCATCGAGGTGCCGGCGGCAGGAGGCTACGCGAACGTGCTGACCGGCGAAGCGCTGCGAGCGCAGTCGGACGGCGAGCGGAGCTGGCTCGAGGCGAGCGCCGTGTTCGCGGCGTTTCCCGTCGCGCTGCTCGAGCACCGGGGGTGAGGCGCCGACGGGCGGCGCGGCGAGACGAGGCGCGCGGCCGAACGGTCGGCGCTTCGCCGTGTCTATACTTCCCGCAGTGGCATAATGTTCTGCGCGGCCGCAGGTATGCGCCGCTCGAGACCCTGCGCGGCTCCGCCATCCGACGGGATACGGACCCGCTTGTGAAACCAGCCGCACCGCGGCGTTCGATGCGAGGAGTGTCATGAAACGGGTTCTGGTGTTCCTGTCCCTGCTGGCGTTCTGGTCCGCGACCGCGCCCGCGGCCGGCGACGAGCTCGCGGCGCTGAGGGCGACGCTGCAGCAGCGTCTGCCGCGCGTGTCGCTCGACGGCCTCCGTCCGTCGAAAACCGTTCCGGGATGGTACGAGCTCGAGCACGGGATGCAGCTCCTCTTCATCAGCGGCGACGGCAAGCACCTCTTCCTCGGCGACCTGATCGATCTCGAGACGCAGCGCAACCTGAGCGAAGCGTGGCGCGAGCAGTACGCGCGCGACCGCATCGAGGCGGTCGGCGAGGAGAACATGATCGTCATCGGGCCGAAGCGCGCCAAACGCACCATCACCGTCTTCACGGACGTCGACTGCCCGTACTGCGCGAAGCTCCACCTCGAGGTGCCCGAGCTCAACCGGCACGGCGTCAAGGTGCGCTATCTGATGTTCCCGCGTGCCGGGCTGCAGTCCGAGACGTACCGCAAGTCGGTCGCGGTGTGGTGCGCCGCCGACCGCGTCGAGGCGGTCGGCGCGGTGAAGGCGGGCCGACGGATCGAGATGAAGACATGCGCCAACCCCGTGGAGCGGCACTACAAGCTCGGGCTCGAGCTGCAGGTGAGCGGCACGCCGACCATCTTCTTCGACGACGGCAGAATGGTCGGCGGCTACGTTCCGAGCAATCGGCTGCTCGCGATGCTGGATCTGAAGCCTCTCGAGACGTCCGATGCCCGCTGATCGCAAGCCACCGCTGCCCGCCGGAGCGCGCCCGCGCCGTACGCGCGTGCCGCCGCCTGCGGGCGCGCTCGGCGTGGAAGAGGAGATCGCGCGCCTCAAGCGCCAGATCTGGGAGAATCAGCGCATCTGGGAAGGGTTCCGGCAGATCGAGGTCCGCCTGATCGGCGCGCGCTCGCTGCGCGATCTGGTCCTCGTGCTGACCGCGGAGTTCCCGCGCATCTTCCCGACCGTCGATTGCGTCACGCTCGCGTGCTTCGATCCGGAGTACGAGCTGACGCGCCTGCTCGAGGGGCCGGCCGTTCCCGACGCGTCGGCGTCGGCGCCGGATCTCACCGGCTGCTTCGTCAACGTCACGCAGGAATCGCTGCGGACGCTGTTCGCGGGCTCGCGCCGGCCGCGGCTCGGGCCGTGCACGCCGGACATACAGGCGCTCCTGTTTCCGGCCTATCCGCAGCCGCTCGGCTCGGTGGCGCTCGCGCCGCTCGTGCTGCGCGACCAGGTGATCGGGACTCTCAACCAGGGCAGTCTCGACGCGGATCACTTCGCCCCGGACGCGGCGACCGACCTGCTCGAGCACCTCGCGGCGGTCACGGCGATGTGCATCGACAACGCGGTGAGCCGCGAGCGCCTGCGGCTCTACAGCCTGCTGGATCCGCTCACGGGTGTCGCGAACCGGCGGCTGTTCGAGCACCGGCTCGGCGACGAGATCGAGCGCTGGCTGCGCCGCCACGAACCGCTCGTCTACATGCTCGTCGACATCGACCACTTCAAGCGCATCAACGACGGCTACGGACACCACGCGGGCGATCAGGTGCTGCAGCAGGTGGCCGCCGTGCTGAACCGGGATCTGCGCCGCGCCGATCTGCTGGGGCGCTACGGCGGGGAGGAGTTCATGCTGCTGTTCCCGGCGACCACGCTCGCGCAGGGCGCGGCGATCGCGCGCCGCCTGTGCGGCAACATCGCGGCGCACAAGTTCTCCATAAACGGCAAGAACGACCTCACGGTGACGGTGAGCATCGGAGTGGCCGGCCTCGGTGCGGACGACCAGGACAAAGTGCCGGCGCCCGCGCGCTGGCTGTTCGAGCAGGCCGACCGGGCGCTTTATGCGGCGAAGCAGGGCGGACGCAATCGGGTCGTGGTCGCCGGCGGCGCGGACGAATCCTGAGCCTCAGGCACCCGCCGGCGCGCCGCGCAGCCGGTCGAGGAGCCGCGGGCGCTCGCTGTAGTACCGTTCGAGCGTGTAGGGCGGCCGGCCGGTGAGGCGCTCCACCGCGTCGCTCACCGGTGCGAGCTCCCCCGCCTCGATCGCGAGATACGTACCGATCCAGACGTCGACCTCCCAGGCCGGCGCCCCCAGGCGGCTGCGCCAGGAGCGCGCTTCCTCCAGCGTCTCGTTCACGTAACGGAGCTCGCGCCCCGCGAGCTGCGAGAGCCGCTCGGCCGTCGCGCCGAGCGTCAGCGCTTCGGGGCCGGTGATGTCGTACACGGCGCCGTTCCCGGGCGGTCCGTCGAGCAGCGCCACGGCGCAGCGCGCGACGTCCTCGCGCGCGACCCAGGCGACCGCGCCGTCGCCCGCCGGTCCGCGCAGCACGCCGTCCGGACCGAAGAAGCCGCTCAGCACGTCCATGTAGAGGCAATCGCGCAGAATCGAGTGCGGGACGCCCGAGGCGCGCAGGTACTCCTCGCTCGCGTGGTGATCGACCGAGTAGGGGAACTTCGAATCGGGCGAAGCGCCGAGAAAGGAGAGATAGACGACGTGGCCGACGCCGGCGCGCGCCGCGGCTTCGAACGCGTTGCGGTGCAGCCGGGCGCGCTCCTCCGGTCTGCCGTAGACCGATACCACCAGCGCCGCCGTCACGCCGGCGAACGCGCGGTCGAGCGCGGCGGTATCGGCGTAGTCGCCGATCGCGATTTCGCTCCCCGCAATTTCCGGAATGCGCTTCGCGGACGCCCGCACGAGCAGGCGCGTCGCACGCCCGCGCTCGGCGAGCAGCTGCGCGACGCGCCTTCCGACGTGGCCGGTCGCGCCGGTTACCAGTATGCGTTGAGTGTTCATGGTCGCATCCTCCTGCCCTCGGAGCCCGTGGCTTCGCGGACGGCGGCGGCCATACCGAGACAGGGGATTTCGGTCGGACGTTGACGCCGATGCTCGGCCCGCTCCATCATCGAACCGCTTCACTCGTCGGAGCTCGTTCGGCTCCGCGCCCGGGATCCGATCCGCCGGTCATGGGCCGTCGCCGGCGATCGCCGCCGCCCCGATAGCGACACAAGGAGGTGACAACATGAAATTCGACACGCTCGTCCGGCACCTCGCCAAATTTCGTTTCGAAGTCACGATAGGTCCGATTCAGGGCAAGCGTCTGTACGACTTCATTCTGGAGCAGCGCCCGCGCGACTGTCTGGAGCTCGGTTTCGCGCACGGCACCTCGAGCTGCTACATCGCGGCGGCGCTCGACGAGCTCGGCGCGGGGCACCTCACTTCCGTCGACCTGGAGCAGGCGCGGGAGTGGCAGCACCCGTCCATCGAGGAGCTCCTCGCGGAGACCGGCCTCGCGCCCTACGTGACGGTCGTGCGCGAGCGGACATCCTACAACTGGTTCCTCAAGAAGCGTATTGAAGAGCAGACCCTCGGCGATTACTGCACGCCGTGCTACGACTTCTGTTTCATCGACGGGGCGAAGCACTGGACGATCGACGGCTTCGCCTTCTTCCTGGTCGACAAGCTCCTGCGCGACGGCGGCTGGGTGCTGTTCGACGATCTCCACTGGTCGCGCCGGCGCCTCACGTGCGACTCCATGGACTACGTCAGTTTTCTGCCGATGGGAGAGGACGAAAAGAACAGCGCGCACATCGATCTCGTGTTCCGGCTGCTGGTGCTGCAGCATCCCGATTACGTGGAGTGCCGTATCGAGAACAACGCCTGGGCGTGGGCGCGCAAGCGCCGCAACAGCGCGGTCGTGGTGAAGACGCTCTTGGTGCACGACCGGACGCTGCGGGAGCGCCTGCAGGGCGCGCTGCTGCGGCGGCGGCACGGCCTGGCGCGGTAGAGCCCAAGCCGCGGCGTCGGGCGGGGGCCGGCGCGCCGGCCCGTCAGCGTTCGAGGTACTTGAGCTTATCGGGCTTGTTCTCCCACTCCGCGGCGTCCGGCAGCGGGTCTTTCTTCTCGGTGATGACGGGCCACTGCTTCGCCAGCTCCGCATTGAGCTGGATGAAGACTTTCTGATCCTCGGGTACGTCGTCCTCGGCGTAGATCGCGTTCACCGGACATTCCGGCACGCACAGGGTGCAGTCGATGCACTCGTCGGGGTCGATGACCAGGAAATTGGGGCCCTCGTGGAAGCAGTCGACGGGGCACACCTCCACGCAATCGGTGTACTTGCACTTGATGCAATTCTCGGTGACCACGTAGGTCATCGTTCACGCTCCAGGACGGATTGAGGACATGCGGGGGCAGTATGATACACGTACGCAGGAAAAAAGTGGAAATGAAGCGGCGCGCGGGGCGGCGGGTCAGTAGGCGTTACGGTCGTTGAACAGGCGGAACGCGGTGAGCGCGAGGATCTTGAGGTCGAGCCACAACGACCAGTTATGGATATATGCCAGATCGTACTCGACGCGCTTCTGCATCTTGTCGAGCGAATCGGTCTCGCCGCGCCAGCCGTTGATCTGCGCGAGCCCCGTGATGCCGGGCTTCACCGTGTGCCGCAGCATGTAGCGGCCGATGAGCTTGCGGTACTGCTCGTTGTGCGCGACCGC
>DATCLR010000231.1:0-3049 GCA_036563785.1 Burkholderiales bacterium
CACCCTATCCAGCGCTACCTCGGCATCGTCACCGGGGAGGCGATCATCGGCGCGAACGTCGTGTCCGACTTCTTCGCGAAGGTGCGCGACATCGTCGGCGGCCGCGCGGGCGCCTACGAAAGCAAGCTCGCCGACGCGCGCTCGATCGCGCTACAGGAAATGGAGGCGGCGGCCGCGCGGCTCGGCGCGAACGCCATCGTCGGAGTCGACCTCGACTACGAGGTGCTCGGCGAAACCAACGGGATGCTGATGGTGACCGTGAGCGGCACCGCGGTAATCGTCGAGGGGAATCCCTGACCACCGGCTGCCGTGCGGAGCCGACCGGTTACGGCAGCAGCGCGGGCGGCACTTCGCACAGTCCCGTGAACGCGGCGAAGTGCAGGCCGAGCTTCAGGAGCCCGTAAGCGCCCACCGCCGCGAGCACGAGTCCTGCCGTCAGGCGCAGCGCCCGCGCATGGCGAAACCGCGCCGCCGAGCGCGCGGCCAGCCCGACGACGAGGAGGCTCGGCATCGTGCCGAGCGCGAAGGCGGCCATGGCGGTGGCGCCGCCCGCGATGCTTCCCGAGCCCAGCGCGAGCAGCAGCGCCCCGTAGACCATCCCGCAGGGGAGCCAGCCCCACAGCATCCCGAGGAGGCCCGCCTTCCACGGCGTCGTCGCCGGCAGGAGCGGACGCGACCACGGCGCGAGATGGCGCCACAGCATGCCGCCCGCCGCTTCGATGCGCCGCACGAAGGGGGCGTAGCCCGCGACGTAGAGGCCGGCGCCGAGCATCGCGAGCGAGGCGGCCGCGAAGAGCGCCTGGTGGACGGCAAGCGTGCCGCGCAGCGCGAGGCTCGCCTGGCCGAACGCGCCGGCGATCGCGCCCGCGGTCGCGTAGCTCAACGCGCGGCCGAGATGATACGCCGCGGTGAATGCATAAGGACGCTGGCTTGCACCGGGCGCGAGCGCAAGCCCGCTCACGATGCCGCCGCACATGCCGACGCAATGGCCGCCGCTGGCGAGTCCCAGCAGCAGCGCGGCGGCCCAGAGCGGGAAGTCCATGCCTCGCGAGCGCCTAGATGACTTTGGAATAGCGGCGGCGCTCGGCATCCGCGCGCAGATGCCGGTCGAACACCATGGCGATCGAGCGGATGAGAAGCCGCCCGCGCGGCGTCACGGTGATCCAGCCCGCATCCTGCTCGATCAGGCCCTCGGCCTCGAGCGCGGCGAGCTCGGGCGCTTCCACGCTGAAGTACGTGTCGAAGTCGATGCCCCAGGCGTTCCGGACCGTCTCCTTGCACACCTGGAAGTGGCACATGAGCGCCTGGATCACCGAGCGGCGGATCGCGTCGTCGGCCGAGAGCACGTAGCCGCGGAGGATCGGCAGCTCGCCCGCGTCGATGCTCGCGTAGTACTGCAGCAGCCTGCGGTGGTTCTGGTAGTAGTGGTTGCCCATCATGCCGATCGCGCTCGCGCCGAGGCCGAGGAGGTCGTGCTCGGCATGCGTCGAATAGCCCTGGAAATTGCGCTGCAGGCGGCCGCGGCGCTGGGCGATGGCCAGCTCGTCGGAGGGGCGCGCGAAGTGGTCCATCCCGATGTGCACGTAGCCCGCGGCCGTCAGCATGCGGATGGCATCGCCGAGCATGGCGAGCTTCGTCTCGGCGTCGGGCAGATCCGGCTCGGCGATCAGGCGCTGCGACTTGAAGAGCGCCGGCAGGTGCGCGTAGTTGTAGAACGCGATCCGATCCGGGTTCAGCGCGATCACGCGCTCGAGCGTGCGTGCGACGCTCGCACGGGTCTGCTTCGGCAGCCCGTAGATGAGGTCGACGTTGATCGAGCGCACGCCGTGCGCGCGCCCGGCCTCCATCACCGCCGCGGTCTGCGCCTCCGACTGCACGCGGTTGATCGCCCGCTGCACGTCGGGGTCGAAGTCCTGCACGCCGAGGCTCATGCGGTTGAAGCCGATCGCGGCGAGCCGGGCGACGGTCTCGGCATCGACCGTGCGCGGATCGATCTCGATGGAAGCTTCCGCCGCCGCGCCGAACGCGAACCGCTCCCGCAGCTCGTTCACCAGCCCCTCCATCTGGTCGACGTGCAGGAACGTGGGCGTGCCGCCGCCGAGATGCAGCTGCTCGACCCGCACCTGGCCCGCGAGGAGCCGGGACTGCGCGGCGATCTCGCGGCCGAGGTAATCGAGGTAGCGCGCCGCCTTGGCGCGGTCGCGCGTGATCACCTTGTTGCAGCCGCAGTAGTAGCAGAGGCTCTCGCAGAACGGAATGTGCACGTAGACCGAGAGCGGCCGCACGCTGCCCGGAACCGCCCGGGCGCGAACCGCCGCCCGGTAGTCATCCGGGCCGTAGGTCTCGACGAAGCGGTCTGCGGTCGGATACGAGGTGTAGCGAGGGCCGTTGCGGTCGAGGCGCCGGATGAGGTCGGGGTCGAACACGCAAGGCGTACCGGCTGCGCCGGCCGGAAAGAGCTCGTGGACTTTACCGCTCATGGCAAGCAGTATGGAGGGCGCGCGACGTGGGCGTATTGATTTGCATCAACTGCCCCCGCCGGCGGAGTCGCCCGCCTGGCCCGTGCCATGCCCCGTGGCCGGGCTGCGGCCGAAAAGACCGCGAGGCTTCCGGCCGGGGCTTCGCGCGGCGCGATCGCGAGAGCCGCGGCGAGCGGCGGCAGCCGCAGCGTGCGGCGGGCGTAGTATGCTCGCGCAGGAAGCCTACCCCGCCGGCATCGGCGCCGGCAATACCAGGAGGAGACGAACATGAAGCCGATCGGGAAACGACGCCTGTTCCTTGAGATCTTCGCTGCCGCCTGCGCGGTCTTCCTGCCGCTCGGCGCTCACGCCCATCACGCCATGGGCGGCGCGCTGCCGGCAACCGCGTTCGAGGGTTTCGTGTCCGGGCTCGCGCATCCGGTCATCGGCCTCGACCACTTTCTCTTCGTCGTCGCGCTCGGGGTCGCCTGCCACCTGCTCGGCCAGCGCATCCCGAGCATCGCCGCGTTCCTCGTCGCGGCGCTCGCCGGAACGCTCTTCCACGTCCAGCCCGCGACGCTGCCCCATGC
>DATCLR010000240.1:0-22915 GCA_036563785.1 Burkholderiales bacterium
GGCGTGAGCGAGCCCGAGGACCATGCGGCCGCGCTGTGCGAGACGATGAGCCTGCTCGCCGGCGGCGGCGGGCACGATCTCGCGGTGCAGCGGGAATTCTTCGAGAAGCACATCGATCCCTGGATGGGGCGCTTCTTCGGCGATCTCGCGACCGCGCGCGCGGCGAGCTTCTACCGGGCGGTCGGCCTGCTCGGCGAACGGTTTCTCGAGGTGGAGAAGAGCTATCTCTCGATGTTGGCTTGAACGACGGGTTCATCCGATACCGGCAAACGAGGAGCGAGCATGAACGACGAGCGTACCAACGAAAAGCGCCGGGAATTCCTCAAGGGCATGCTGGTCGGCGGCGGCGCGGCGGCGGTGGCGATCGCCGGCGGCGCGGCAGCCGCACCGGAGGAGGAGCGGCCGGCGGCGCAGTCCGACGATCGGCCGAAGGGCTATCACGTCACGCCGCACATCCTCGAGTACTACAAGACGGCGCAGTTCTGAACGGCAAAGCCTCTGCGAGCAGACGCGTCCCCGCGGCGCGCAACCGGCAGGAGACGGAGCGATGAAGCTAATCAAGAAACAGGACCGGCAGAATCAAGCCAAGGCCGGCGCCGAAGGTTCCCTGGTCAGCAGCGCGATCGACCGGCGTACGTTCCTCCGCCGGTCGGGTATCGCCGTCGGCGGCATCGCCGCGGCGGCCGCGCTGCCGCTGTCCATGATGCGCAAGTCCGACGCGAAGGCGGCGCAGGCCGCCGAGCCCAAGGGCGAGATCAAGACCGTACGGACCATCTGCGGCCACTGCTCGGTCGGCTGCGGCATCATCGCCGAGGTCCAGAACGGCGTCTGGATCGGCCAGGAGCCGGCGTTCGACCACCCCTTCAATCTCGGAGCGCACTGCGCCAAGGGCGCCTCGGTGCGCGAGCACGGCCACGGCGAGCGCCGTCTGAAGTACCCGATGAAGCTCGTGAACGGCAAGTGGCAGCGGATCTCGTGGGAGCAGGCGATCAACGAGGTCGGCGACAAGATGCTCGAGCTGCGCGAGAAGTACGGGCCGGACGCGATCTTCATGACCGGCGGCTCGAAGCACAACAACGAGCAGGCGTACCTCATCACCAAGTTCATGCGCTTCTGGGGCTCGAACAACCAGGACCACCAGGCGCGCATCTGCCACTCGACCACCGTCTCCGGCACCGCGGCGCAGTACGGCTTCGGCGCCATGACCAACTCCTACAACGATCAGCACAGCTGCAAGTCGATGTTCTTCATCGGCTCGAACGCGGCCGAAGCGCATCCGGTCGCGATGCAGCACGTGCTGCGCGGCAAGGAGAACGGCGCGAAGATCATCGTGGCCGACCCGCGCTTCACGCGCACCGCCGCGCACGCGGACATCTACGTGCCGTTCCGCTCCGGCACGGACGTGGCGCTGATCTACGGGATCCTCTGGCACATCTTCGAGAACGGCTGGGAGGACAAGGAGTTCATCAAGTCGCGGGTCTACGGGATGGACGAGGTCCGAAAGATCGTGAAGAACTATACGCCGGACGTCGCCTCCGACATCACCGGTACGCCGAAGGAGCTGATCGCCAAGGTCGCCGAGACGCTCGCCAAGAACCGTCCGGGCACGCTGGTCTGGTGCATGGGCGGCACGCAGCATCACCACGGCACGGCCAACGTGCGCAGCTACAACCTCCTGCAGCTCGCGCTCGGGAACACCGGCCGTTCGGGCGGCGGCTCCAACATCTACCGCGGCCACGACAACGTGCAGGGCGCGACCGACGTCGGTCCGAACGCGCACACGCTGCCGGGCTACTACGGGCTCTCCGAAGGCGCGTGGAAACACTGGGCGCGCGTATGGGGCGTCGACTACGAATGGCTCAAGAGCCGCTTCGATCAGCGCGAATACGACGACGGCAAGGGCGGGAAGATCCAGCCGATGTTCACGCCGGGAATTCCGGTGTCGCGCTGGGCGGATGCGGTGCTCGAGGATCCCGCGAACATCCAGCAGCGCAGCCCGGTGAAGATGGTGATCTTCCAGGGCATGGCGCCGAACAGCCAGAGCCGCGGCGCGCACCAGAAGAAGGCGTTCGAGAAGCTCGAAGCGCTCGTCATCATCGATCCGTTCCCGACCGTATCGGCGGTGATGCACGACCGCAAGGACAATACGTGGCTTCTGCCGGCGACGACCTGCTTCGAGACCTACGGCTCGGTGACGGCCTCGAACCGGTCGCTCCAGTGGCGCGACAAGGTGATCGACCCGCTCTTCGAAGCCAAGACCGACCAGGAGATCCTGTATCTCCTCGCGAAGAAGCTCGGCTTCGAGAAGGAGATGTTCAAGAACATCAAGGTCGTGAACAACGAGCCCGTGATGGAGGACGTGCTGCGCGAGATCAACCGCGGCACGTGGACCATCGGCTACAGCGGCCAGAGCCCGGAGCGTCTGAAGCTGCACCAGCAGAACTGGGGCACGTTCAACACCTCGACGCTGCTCGCCGAGGGCGGACCGTGCAGCGGCGAGTACTACGGGCTCCCGTGGCCGTGCTGGGGCACGCCGGAGCTGAAGCACCCCGGCACCCCGATTCTCTACGATCAGAGCAAGCCGATCATGAAGGGGGGGCTCAACTTCCGCGCGAACTGGGGCGTCGAGAAAGACGGCGTCAACATGCTCGCCGAAGGCCGCTACGTCGCGGGCTCCGACATCAAGGACGGCCATCCCGAGTTCACGTTCGAGCTGCTGAAGAAGCTCGGCTGGGACAAGGAGCTCACGAAGGAGGAGATGGACGTCATCATGAAGGTCGGCGGCGGCAAGCCCGAGACGGTCAACTGGAAGACGGACCTTTCGGGCGGCATCATCCGCGTAGCCATCAAGCACGGCTGCGCACCGTTCGGCAACGGCAAGGCGCGCGCCATGTGCTGGGAGCTCCCGGATCCGGTGCCGGTGCACCGCGAGCCGCTGTACACGCCGCGCTACGATCTGGTCGCGAAGTACCCGACCTACCCCGACCGCAAGGTGCATTACCGTCTCCCCACGCGCTACGCCTCGATCCAGGCCAAGGACTACTCGAAGGAGTTCCCGCTAGTGCTCTCGAGCGGCCGCCTCACCGAGTATGAAGGCGGCGGCGACGAGACGCGCTCCAACAAGTGGCTCGCCGAGCTGCAGCAGAACATGTTCGTCGAGATCAACCCGGTGGACGCCAACAACCTCAAGATCCGCGACGGCCAGCAGGTGTGGGTCGAGGGGCCGGAGGGCGCACGCATCAAGGTGATGGCCATGGTCACGCGGCGCGTCCCGCCCGGCATGGTGTGGAGCCCGTTCCACTTCGGCGGACACTTCCAGGGCGAGGACCGGCGCTACAAGTATCCCGAGGGATCGGATCCGTGGGTGCTCGGCGAAGCGGTGAACACGGTCACGACTTACGGCTACGACGCCGTGACGCAGATGCAGGAGACCAAGACCACGCTGTGCCGTGTGCGGCCGGCCTGATCGGAGGATAAACCATGGCGAGAATGAAGTTCCTGTGCGACGCGGAACGCTGCATCGAGTGCAACGGCTGTGTCACGGCGTGCAAGAACGAGCATGAGGTCCCCTGGGGCGTGAACCGCCGGCGGGTCGTGACGCTCGACGACGGCGTGCCGGGCGAGAAGTCGATCTCGGTCGCATGCATGCACTGCACGGATGCGCCGTGCGCGGCCGTGTGCCCGGTCGACTGCTTCTACACGACACCGGACGGGGTCGTGCTGCATAACAAGGACCTCTGCATCGGCTGCGGCTACTGCTTCTACGCGTGCCCGTTCGGCGCGCCGCAGTATCCGCAGGCCTCGGCGTTCGGCGTGCGCGGCAAGATGGACAAGTGCACGTTCTGCGCCGGCGGGCCGGAGGCCGACGGATCGCCCGAGGAATACAAGAAGTACGGCCGCAACCGCCTGGCGGAAGGGAAGCTGCCGCTTTGCGCCGAGTTCTGCGCCACCAAGGCGCTGCTCGCGGGCGACGGCGACGTCGTCGCCGACATCTATCGCAAGCGCGTGCTGAAGCGCGGCGGGCGCCCGCAGACCTGGGGCTGGGAGACCGCGTACAAGACCTAGACGCACACGGCCGGCCGGCGGGCGCCCGCGCCCGCCGGCCGGTGGGCGAACACCGGGAGACGGCGCATGCGCATCAAGTCCGTAGTTGTCGGCGGTTTCGTTGTCCTGTTCGGCCCGGCGCTCGCGGGCTGTTCCGATTCCTCCGAGGTCGTTCTGCACGAGCCCGGCGTCTACAAGGGGCCGGCGGATCCGCTGGTCGAGAAACAGCGCTCGTCGGAGCAGCAGGAGCGGCTCCTGGCGCGATTCAACCAAATTCAGACGGATCGCTGATAGGGCCACCGTCGTGCGCACTCCGATCGCTCTCTGTCTCCTCGGTCTGTTCGCCGCGCTCGCGGCCGGGTGCTCCGGCGGCGAATACGGCCAGTATGCCGAGGCGAAGCAGAGCTGGGACTCGCCGCGTCCGGACGATCTGGACGATCGGCTGCGCAACCGTCTGGCGCACACGCAACGCGACAGCTGAAGAGGAGAAGCGATATGCACGAAGAGACGGCTCGCGCCTCGAGAAGCGCCTGGCCGCGGCGGCGGCGGGCGATGGCCTGGAGTATGGCGTTGATACTGATCGGCGCGATGGTGCTGCCGCTCACCGGGTACGTGTACGTGGCGATCAGCGACGCGTACGCGCAGCAGGCGACGAGCGGCGGCGACGGCGCCGCGGCCGGGCCGCAGACGAATCCGCGCGCGAACTACTGGCGCGCGGTGCGGCAGGGCTACGAGGGCTATACCGCGGCGTCCGGGCCGTACACGACCAACGTTCTCATCCAGAACGGCGGCCAGAACTGGCGGCAGCTGCGCAACGGCCCCGTGGCCGGCTTCGGCACGTGGCTGCTCGCAGTCGTGGTGGGCGCGATCGTGCTGTTCGCGATCGTGCGCGGACAGATCAAGCTGCTCCACGCGCCCTCCGGACGCACGGTCGAGCGCTGGAACCTGGGAGAGCGCGTGCTCCACTGGTACGTGGCGGTGCTGTTCATCGTGCTCGCGATCACCGGGCTCAGCATGCTCTTCGGCCGCGCGGTGCTGATACCGCTGCTCGGTTACGAAGGGTTCGCGGCATGGGCGAGCGTGGCCATCGCGCTGCACAACTACCTCGGGCCGTTCTTCGTCGTCGGCGTCGTCCTCGAGATCATCGTGTGGTTCCGCGACGCGCTGCCCGAACGCACCGACTGGCCGTGGCTGCGTCAGGCGGGCGGTTTCTTCAGCAAGGACGTGCATCCGTCCGCCGGCCGCATCAACGCGGGCGAGAAATATCTCACGTTCTGGCTCGGCCTGGTCGTGCTCGGCGCTCTGGTCAGCATCAGCGGCATCGTCATGGACTTTCCCAACCTCGGAGCGACGCGCGAGACCATGCAGACGGCCAACGTGATTCACGGCATCGCGGCGATGCTCTGGATCGCGATCACGCTGGGGCATATCTACCTCGGCGCCTGGGGCGTGGAAGGAACGCTCCAGGGAATGACGAGCGGCCGTGTCAGCGTCGAGTGGGCCAGGCAGCACCACGACCTCTGGTACGCGCAGGAGGGGCGCAGGACGGAGGCGGCGGAGCCCAAGGCCGGCAAGAAGGCCGCGCGGCACGCCTGAGACGGAAGGCGCGCGGAACGGCGCAGCAGCGAGGAGCGACATGAAACCAAGGAAGGGTTTGCGGCGCAGAGCCGTGTTTTCGGCAATCGTCTGTGCCGGGACGCTGGGCACGGCCGCGAGCGCGGCGACGCTCGAGGTTCCGATGCACGCGGTAGACGCGAACGGCGTGGGCGCACGGATCGGCACGGTGCGCGTGGAGGATAGTGCCAAGGGCGTGCTGTTCGACGTCGAGCTCCAGGGGATTCCGCCGGGCGAGCACGGCTTTCACGTCCACGAACGCGCCGAGTGCGGGCCCAAGGCCCAGGACGGCAAGACGACTGCGGCAGCCGCCGCCGGAGGACACTACGATCCCGGGAAGACCGGGCGCCATGCCGGGCCCACCGGAGGAGGGCATCTCGGGGACCTTCCGGCCGTCAAGGCCGACGGCCAGGGCCGCGTGCGTGCACAGGTGCTGGCGCCGCGGCTCAAGATAAGCGATCTCAAGGGCCGATCGCTCATGGTGCACGCCGGGGGCGACAACTACGCCGACGACCCCAAGCCGCTCGGCGGAGGCGGTGCGCGCATCGCCTGCGGCCGGATCGGGTAGCTCACCCTCGACGACGTGCTCCGGCCGGCTGCGGCGGGGTATGATCTTCCTGTCCCGGAAGCACGGATCAGGGCCAATGGCGATTCAGGTCAAGTATTTCGCAAGCCTGCGCGAGCGCATGGGCCGGGCGGAAGACGTGGTACCGGCCGCGCATGTGCGCACGGTGGCGGAGCTCTGGGCGCACGTCGCCGGCGGCAAACCGCTGCCCCCCAATACGCTGGTTGCGGTCAATCTCGAGTACGCCGATCTCGACCACCCCGTGAAGGAGGGCGACGAAGTGGCGTTCTTCCCGCCGGTCACCGGAGGCTGACGATGCCGGCGGAGGTACGCACGAGTCCGTTCGATCCCTACGAGGAGCTGCGCCGCTACCAGGAGCGCCTGCCGGGCGGCCGCGCCGCGGCGGGCGCCACAGCGAGCTTCGTCGGCACCATGCGCGATTTCAACGACGGCGAGTCTGTGCGGGCGATGACGCTCGAGCACTATCCGGGCATGACCGAGAAGCATCTCGAGCGCATCGTCGCGGAGGCGCGCGAGCGCTGGCCGATCATCGACGCGCTCGTGGTGCATCGCGTCGGCCCGCTGGCCCCTGGTGATCCCATCGTTCTCGTCGCCGTCTGGTCGGCACACCGGGACGCCGCCTTCGCCGCCTGCCGCTACCTGATCGAGGAGCTCAAGAGCCGCGCGCCGTTCTGGAAGAAGGAAGAACGGGCATCGGCTTCCCGCTGGGTCGAGCGGAACACACCGGCGGAAGGTTACGCGATCGAGGCCAAGGGCTGAGCGGCGGCATGGATCGACCGGCGCGATCCGCCGCTGCGTCTGCGGGCGTTTTCCATCCGCACTTCCGTCGCATCGGCATGCGGGCGGCCGCGCTGCTGTTCGCGCTTTTGCTGCCGTTCGCCGCGCCCGCCGGCGACCCGTGGACGGAGGCGATCAAAGCACGCGATGCCGCGGCGGTCGCGCGTCTCGCGGCCGCAGGAGCGGACGTCAACCGTCCGGCAGAGAACGGACAGACCGCTTTGATGCTCGCGGCCGCAGAGGGCCGCCACGAGCTGCTGCGTGCGCTTCTCGCCCGTGGAGCGCGCGTGGACGCGGTCAACAGCCGGGGCGGCACCGCGCTCATGTACGCCGCGACCGCCGGCGACGCGGACGCGGTCGCGCTGCTCGTCGAGCACGGCGCGTCGTTGAATGCGCGCGCCGCCAACGGCTGGACGGCGCTGACGCTCGCCGCCGCCCGCGGCTTCGACGGCGTCGTGCGGCTGCTGCTCGACCGCGGCGCCGATCCGAACGTCCGGGACGTCTACGGCTGGACGGCGCTCATGCGCGCCGCCGACGCCGGCCGCGCCGCCAGCGTGCGCGCGCTGCTCGGCGTGCCCCGCACCGAGGTCGACGCGCGCGACGAGAGCGGCCACAGCGCGCTGCATCACGCCGCGGCCCAGGGCTACGAGGACATCGTGCAGCTTCTGATCGACGCCGGCGCGGATCCGGCCGCCCGCGATCGGGAAGGACGCACGCCGGGTGCGCTCGCGGCGCTCCGGGGCCACCGGGCGCTCGCTCTGCGTCTCAATGGCGCGCAGCGCAATTGACTCCGGCGGCGGTCGATCGAATCGACGAACGGCTAGCAGAGGATCTGGTTGCGGCAGTAGGCCGCGAGCGGGACGACGGCGGTGCTGCCGCTCACCGGCCGCCGCACGTCGCTCGTGCGGAACTCGAGCGCGAGTCTCGACGAGAAGCGCTCGAAGAACCGATCGTAAAGCTCGCCGCCCGCCGTGCCGGTCGCGTACAGCGCGCCGTTTTCTCCTTCTTCGAGCAGGATCGCGGTGAGCGGCTGGGTGGCCGGACCGCCGAGCACGGCTGCGCCGCGCAGCGGATCGTACACGCTCTTCTCGGAACAGCAGTAGATCACCTGGGCCCGGCGCGTCGTCTGCTCGGTCGCGCTGCGAAACGTCGCCTCGTCGTGCCGGTAAGTGATGAAGCTTACTTCGCGCGCCGGGTGCGAAAGCTTGTGCGCGCAGATGGCCGAGAACGCGACGATCGCGCGCTGCGGCCCGATGCCGCCCTGCCACTGATACGACTCGCCGTGCTCGGTGCGCAGCGCCGTGGGCTCGGTGCGCCTGCCGAGATTCAGCAGAAAGCAGGGGGTCGTCACGTAGGGATAGTAAAAAAGGTAGTTCTCGCCGACGCGCAGGTTTCCGGCCGTGACGGGCCTGCCGCGCTCGTCCACCAGCCGGACCCGTTCGTATCGTCGCTGTGGACCCGCGGCGGCCCGGGCGAACAGGGCGGGATGAGCGCCGGCCAGAGCGGCCGTGGCAGCGCAAAGACGCACGAAACGGCGGCGGGAGGGGTCGGAATCGGCGCTCAACGCTGCCTCCGCTGGATTGGCGATGCCGACGTTATTCAAGCAGAATCTCGTACAACGGAACAAGGCGAGCGTCGCGCGAGCAGAGCCATGCTGTTTCCGCGGGTAGTCCGGCTCGACCCCTCCGACGCGCACGTCTACGACGTCGCGGCGCGTCCCGGCGAATGGGCCGTGCCCGGCGCCTTCGCGTTTCTCGACGCCGACATCGAGCGTCTCGAAGGCAAAGCGCGCCAGGCGTTTCGCTCGGGGTTCCTCGGAACCGAAACGTTCGGCTGGAGCACGCTGGTGCAGGTCGACGAGATAAGCCTGTACGAGTATCTGCAGGTGATCGAGCGCCTCGCTGCGCGCTTCGTCGAGCGCTACGGCGCGCCGAGCCTCGAAGCGGCGCGCGCGGCCGCGCAGGAGGAGGCGGAGTTCGCGGCGAGCGTGTGCGATCACCCGCGGCACACGCTGCTCGCGCTCGAGCGCACGCTCGGAACCGACGGCATCGAGGAGAGCTTTCGCGTCGTGCGGCCTCCTAGCGGTCTCGATCACGAGCGCGTGAAGATCTGGACGATCGCGGACGACTGAATCGTCCGGCGAACGGCGCACGGTGCCGCTCGAGCCTCGTCGTCCTCGTGCCACCGCATGCCCGTCGTCGCCGCAGGGCGCGGGTCCGCGGCGCTGAATCGGCGCGACGAGGACCGATCCCATCGGCCCGTGCGAGCCAGCGCCGTTCGGGCGGAGCCAAGGAGGGCCGGAATGTCGACGTTGCCGTTCTTTCCCATCGGGCGCTCGGCGCCTGTCGCAGCGCCGGCGGGCGCGGTGCGATGAAGTGCATATCGTCGCCACGCACGACGTTCGCCGCCGCGCGGCGTGCGGCATCGCGGCTTGCGACGCCCGGGCGCCGGCTCCGCGCGGGGCTGGGTTTTCCGGTGCGGCTGCTGGTCGTGGCGTGGGGCAGCCTCGCCATCTATTACTCCAATCTGCCTTGGTGGTGGCTGCGGCTGACGCTCGCCGTGGCCTTCGCCGCTCTGGGGGTCTGGGCGCTCGGACGCCACCGGGGGCGGCGGGCGTGCGGCGCGTTCGCCGCGGTGCTCACGGGAGTCGTCCTCTGGGAGATCTCGATTTCTGCGTCGCACGAGCGCGCCTGGCGCGCCGAGGTGGCGGTAATGCCCCGGGCCTTCGTCGACGGCGACCACGTGCGCCTGGAGGGAGTGCGCGATTTCGCGTATCGCAGCGAGCACGACTTCACCGTCCGGTACGTCGTGCGCGAGGTTTCGCTCTCGCGCCTGAACTCGGTGGATTTCTACGTCTCCTACTGGATGCCCGGGCCGGTCGCGCATACGTTCGTGAGCTTCAACTTCGACGATGCCGATCCGGTTGCGATCTCGATCGAGACCCGGCCGGAAGAGGGCGAGGCCTTCAATCCGCTCGCCTCGCTGTTCAAGCAGTTCGAGCCGATCTACGTGGTGAGCGAGGAACGCGACATCGTGGGCGTGCGCACGAACCACCGCGACGAAGCGGTCTATCTCTATCCGCTTCGCGTGGCGCCGGAGGCCGCGCGTCGGTTGTTCCTGGTGTACCTCGAGCGGATCAACTCGCTCGCCGAGCGTCCGGAGTGGTATCACCTGATCAAGAGCAACTGCACGATCAACATCGTCCGCTACGCCCGCGCGGCCGGGCGCACGCACTCCTTCGATTTGCGCCACTACCTCAACGGCTGGGCGGACCGGTATCTCTACGACAGCGGCCTGCTGAGCCGGGCGCTGCCGTTCGAGACCTTGCGCGCCCGGTCGCGCATCAACGAGCAGACCGAGGCGGCCGGGAGCGGGCCGGAGTTTTCCCGGCGTATCCGCAGTGCGCTTCCCGGCAATGCCGCCCGATCGGAGACACAATAGGACCCGGTCGCTGGTCGCCGCGGATCGACCCGACAAAGGGGTGGAAGGTGCGGCGTTCGGGCTGATCTGCCCCGCTTACCGCTGCTTGCGCCCCACCCAATGCGTCAGCTCGGACGTGTTCGCTGCGGTATCGTTCGTTTCGATCGTCTCGAAGTCCGCGAACGCGCCGGCGAGCTCGCCCGGCGCGAGCAGGTAGTCCGGGTTCATGTGCTTCGCATGGCGGCGCTGATTCACGTTGAAGGTCTCGCACAGCAGCAGGCCGCCGGGTGCGAGCCATTCTTTGAGCCGCGCGAACAGCCTCCGGTCGAGATAACGAAAGACCACGATCACGGCGCAGGTGCCGGGCGCGAGCTCGAACGTGTCGAGATCGGCATGGACGAGCTGGACCGGGAGGCCCCGTTCGGCGACCGCGCCACGTGCATGCTCGAGCGCGCGGCGGCTGCCGTCGACGGCGAGAACGCGGTAGCCGCGCGCGGCGAGCTCGATCGCGTTCTGGCCGACACCGCAGGCGACATCGAGCGCGATGCCGCGGCCGTCGAGCAGGTGTGCGAAACGCGCGAGCAGCGGATTCGGCGCCGGCGCCGGGTTCCCGGCCGCGTACTTCCGATCCCAACGTTCGCGGTCGGCGATCGTCATTCCGGCTTCGGGATCGCTCCGTGCCCGTAGCGCCCGCGGTGCCTCTGGCCGGCAGGCTGCGCTAGCTCTGGCTCAGCCTGATCTCGTCCTCGACCCGGTGGGTCAATCCCGCCTCGGGAAGGCTCAGCGTCATTTCGACGCGCAGGCGCTCGGTTCCTTTCAGCCGCCCGGAGCCGAGCGCCTCGCGCACCGCGCGCTCGATCTCGCGCTGTGAGGTCACGCCGACGCGCTTCAGGAACTTGCGCACTTCCATGTTGAACACTTCTTCGTTGAAACCAGTGTCAGCCATAGTGAGCCTCGGTGTTGGGGTTGAAGGTCTGGTGTTCCTCGGCGATCCCGGGGTGCGCGTGCAACCAGATGCTGAACGCGCTTCCCTCGCCGACCCGGGATTCCACCGTGATCTCGCCGCCGTAGCGCTGCACCAGACCGTAGCTCACGGAAAGGCCCAGTCCGGCGCCCCGCGCGGGGTCGGTGGTGTAGAACGGGTCGAAGATGTGCTTGAGCCGGTCGGGCGGAATGCCGCAGCCGTTGTCGCGCACGCGGACGACGACGCCCTTGCCTTGCCAGTCTTCCGTCGCCACCTCGATCCGGCCGCCCCGGTCGCACGCGTTCGCGGCGTTCACGATCAGGTTGATCAGCACCTGCTCGAGGTCGTACATGTTGATGCGCACGCGCGTGCGCGCGCGCAGCACGGGCACGAGAGCGATCGCCTTCGCGTTCAGCGCGTGGGCGACGAGCGGAACCACGTCCTGCACCAGCTGGTTGACGTCGACCTCGACGAGCGGTCCCACGCCGGGACGTGCGCGCGCGAACTGCAGCAGGCTGTTGACGATGTGGCGGATGCGCTCGACCTGCTCGCCGATCAGCTCGATCTCGCGCGCGACCGGGGCGGCGGCGGGTCCGAGCTCGGCGGAGAGGACGTCGAGGTTGCCGAGAATGACCGCGGCCGGGTTGTTGATCTCGTGGGCGATGCCGGCGGCCATCCGCCCGAGCGCGGAAAGCTTGTCGGCCATCGCGAGCTGCTCCTTCGTCTTCTGCAGCAGCTCGATCGCCGCGTGCAGCTCCGCGTTCTTCTGCTCGAGCTCGCGCGTGCGCTCCCGCACCTTCGCCTCGAGCGCGTCCGCTGCGCGCTGGATCTCGCGGTTGCGCGCCGCGAGCTGGTCGAGCATGGTGTCGAACTGGCGGGCGAGCTCGCCGATCTCGTCGTGCGTGCCGATCGGGCCGATGCGCCGGTCCTCGCCCGCCTGGGTCGCGCGCACGACCGCCGCCATGGTCTCGATGGGCTCGAGAATCCTGCGCACGCCGCGGACGGCGAGCCAGGCGGCGATCGCCGTGGCGCCGAGGAAGAGCGCGAGCAGGAGCCCCGCGCGGTGCAGGTACTCGGCGCGAAACGGCGCTTCGCGCACCGTCACCTGCAGGGAGCCGATCCGCCGCGCGTCGACGTCGTAGAGCGCGCCGTAGGCCGAAACGTGAGTCGCGCCGTCGCGCAGCGTCTCACGCAGCACCACCATCCCCTGGTTCGCGTCCAGCGCAGTCGGGACGGCGTCGGCGCGCGTTCCGATCAGCGCGCGCCAGTCGTCGCCCGCGGCCGCGATGCGCACGCCGTCGAGGAGCAGGGCGATCAGAGGGGCCGCGCCGGAAGGCAGGGATGCCCCGGCGAACGTATGCTGATACAGCGTGTAGGCGGCCAGGTGGTTCCGGTCGAGCAGCAGGCCGGCATCGAGGATCGCGGACACGCGACCCTCCTCGTCGGGGATGGGCTGCACGAGCCGCAGGATCAGCGCGCGCTTCGTTTCCGCGCTCGCGCCTGTCGTGAACGCCGAATCCGGAAGGCTCACGGACTCGCGCGCCAGGTCCTCCGGGCGGAACACCTCGAGCGCCGCGCCCGAGAGGCCGCGCGCCGCGCGGTCGGTCAGCGGGCTCGGCTTGCTCGAGCCCTCGGTGCTCTCGAACAGCCAGTTGCCCGTGATGCCCGTGACGTGCAGGAAGGCGAGGCCGTTGGCGTCGCGCAGCCGCTGGAGCGTGCGCTGGATCGCCGCGGCGTCTTTGCGGCGGATGAGCGCGCGCAGCTGGCCCGCCTCCGCGAGCTGCTGCAGTGCGAGCTGCTGCTCCTGCTGCAGCTGTCGCAGGGCCTGCCGGGCAACGGCGAGCCGGTCGCGCAGCGTGAGGTTGAGCGACTCGCGGGTGTAGTCGTGGAACCAGTACAGCGTGTAGCCGAGCGTCACGGCCGTGGCCGTGAGCAGGGGCACGAGGACGAGGGCGAGGAGCTTGTACCGCAGCGCCGTGCGCAGGCGCTGCCGCAGCGCGTGCCACATGTCCGCTCCCTGCCGGCCGCGCGGGCCCGTCCGCTAGGACGCCGGACGGCGCGCTTCCGGCCAGGACGAAAGCTTGCGCTCGAGGGTCTTGCGCGAGATGCCGAGGCGGCGCGCCGCTTCGGACTTGTTGCCGTGCGTCCCGCTCAGGACTCGCAGCGTGTGGTGCTTCTCCACCTGCTCGAGCGTCCAGTCGATCGGGAAACCGATCACCGGCTGCTCGACGGCGCCGGTCCCGCCGTTGCTCTCCGCGAGCCCGAGGCTTTCCCAGGGCGTGCGTCCGAGCAGGAGCGTGCGCTCGACCACGTTGCGCAGTTCGCGCACGTTGCCCGGCCAGGGATAGGCACGCAGCCGCGCGATCTCCTCGGCATTGAAAACGTAGGGCGCGACCCCGAGCTCGGCGGCCAGCTTGTGCGAGAAGTACTCGAGCAGCTCCGGAATGTCGTCGCTGCGTTCGCGCAGCGGCGGGACTTTCAGGCTCACGACGTTCAGGCGGTAGTACAGGTCTTCCCGGAACAGGCCGTTGCGCACGGCTTCGCCGAGATCGCGATTGGTCGCCGTCACGAGCCGCACGTCGACCGGAATCTCCTGATCGGAGCCGACGGCGCGCACGCGCCGGGTCTCGAGCGCGCGCAGCAGCTTCGCCTGCATCGCGAGCGGCATCTCCGAGATCTCGTCGAGGAACAGCGTGCCCCCCTTGGCCGCGACGAAAAGCCCCTCGCGCGCCTGATGCGCGCCGGTGAAAGCGCCCTTGGTGTGGCCGAAGAGCTCGCTCTCGAAGAGGTCGGGCGCGATGGCGACGCAGTTGACGGCGACGAGCGGCCCGCGGCGCCCGCTGTAGCGATGAATGGCGGCCGCCACCAGCTCCTTGCCGGTGCCGGTCTCGCCCTCGATCAGGACCGAAGCAGGCGTCGGCGCGATCCGCCGGATCACGCCGCGCAGCTCCTCGACCGCCGCGCACCGTCCGATGATTTCCGCGTCGGCGGATGCCGGTGCGCGGTCGAGTGCGCCGCCTCGCGGCGCCGGGCCGTAGTCGCGCGGCGGGCGGCGCTGCGTGACGCAGCGCTTCACCGACGCGAGCAGCTGCTCGACGCGGAAGGGCTTGAGGATGAAATCGCGAGCGCCCGCCCGGAGCGCGCCGATCGTCGCATTGAGGTCGGCGTAGGCGGTGATGAAGATCACGTCCGGCGACTCCCCGTTCTGGTGCAGGCTTTCGACCCATTCGATGCCCGAGCGGCCGGGCAGGCTGACGTCGACGATGAGCACGTCGAAGCGACAGCGGCTGCGGAGCGCTTCCGCCGCTTGCACGTCCTCGACCGCCTCGACCAGCCCGTATTCCTTGGCGAGCGCGCGCTGCAGGAAACTGCGTATGCCCGGCTCGTCATCGACTATCAGGATCGAGACCTCGCGGCGCGAGATGGGGGGATCGGCGGGCGGGAAGGTGCGGGAAGCGGGCGAGTGCGTGACCTGGGTCATCGTGCGTCACCTTGGTTTCGAGTCATCCACGATGGTCCGTCTTCGCAGTCCCCGCCTGTGGGAATCGGCGGCGGCGGAGAACGGCGCGGCCGATGTCCGGGAAGAACAGTCGGTTTCCACCCCGTTGCGTCATTTCGACGCAAGTCGGGCATTACCATGCGTCAATCCGATACTGCTGTCAAATCAGTTACACTTCGCGCACCGGGATTGCGCAGCGACCGAAGGATGGTATTCGGTTTGCATTGCGTACCCCGCAAACACCTACGGATTGAGGGGATTTGATCTCCATCGCATTCGGCACGGCGTGACGCAGACGCAAAGCAATCCGGCCGGCGGTCGGGCAGGCACGTTCATGGCGCAGAGCGTCACCGGGGTGATCCTGGCGGGCGGGCGCGGCAGCCGTATGGGCGGAGAGGACAAAGGCTGGGTGCTCGTGAACGGACGGCCGATGGTGGAGCACGTCATCGAGCGGCTGCGTCCCCAGGTGGACGCGATCATCATCAGCGCGAATCGCAATCAGGCGCGCTACGCAGCGCTCGGCTATCCGGTGGTGACGGATGCGCTCACGGGCTACCAGGGGCCGCTCGCCGGCATCGCGGCGGCGCTCGCCGTGGCGCGCACGCCGCTGCTCGTCTCCGTGCCGTGCGATTCGCCGCTCATCGGCACGGATCTCGTCGCGCGCCTTGCCGAGGCGCTCGCGCGGCACGACGCGGACATCGCCTATGCGCACGACGGCACACGTGCCCATCCCGTTTTCCTGCTGCTCAAGCGCGCGCTCGCGCCGAGCCTGCACGCGTTTCTCGAGGCCGGCGAGCGCAAGATCGATCGCTGGTTCGAGCGTCACCGGGCCGTGGCGGCGGACTTCAGCGACTGTCCGGAGGCTTTCATGAATGTCAACGATCCCGAGGAGCAGCGCGCCGTGGAGGCGCGGCTGCGGGCGCTGTCGACATGTTGAAGCGGGCGGGCAAGGTGCCGGTGCTCGGCGTCGCGGCGTACAGCGGTACCGGCAAGACCACGCTGCTGCGCAAGGTGCTGCCGGTCCTGCGCGGGCACGGCCTGCGGGTTGCGGTGGTTAAGCATGCGCACCATTCCTTCGACACGGACGTTCCCGGCAAGGACAGCTACGAGCTGCGCAAGGCGGGGGCGGTCCAGATGCTCGTCGCCTCGCGCCATCGCTGGGCGCTCGTCACCGAGACCGGCGATGCGTCCGAGCCGCGGCTCGAGGAGCTGCTTCCGCGGCTCGATCTGGATCAACTCGATCTGATCCTCGTCGAGGGTTTCAAGGCGGAGGCGTTTCCGAAGATCGAGCTGTACCGGCCCAGCCTCGGGCATCCGCTGCTCTATCCGCTCGACCCGTCGATCATCGCGATCGCGACCGACGCGCCGCTCGATCCGCCGCCGCCTCTGCTGATCCTCGACCTGAATCGCCCGGAGCAGATCGTCGAGTTCATGCTGGCGCACGCGCGGGGGGACGCGAGAGCGCCGGCCGGGCGTCGTGCGTGACGCGATGAGCGAAGCGACGGCACCGGTGGGTCGCTTGCGTCCCGATCGGCTGAGCGTCGAGGAGGCGCGCACGCGCGTGCTTGCGGAGGTGACGGCGGTGAGCGCGACGGAGCGGCTCGCGCTCCGCAGTGCGCTGAGGCGCGTGCTCGCCGAGGACGTGATTTCACCGATCGACGTGCCGTCGCACACGAACGCGGCGCTCGACGGCTATGCCGTCGCCGGCGCCGAGCTGCCCGCGCACGGCAAGAAGGAATTCCGGATAGTCGGCACCGCATGGGCGGGGCGGCCGTACGAAGGAACCGTGCCGCCGGGCGGCTGCGTGCAGATCATGACCGGCGCCCCGATGCCGGCCGGCACGGACACGGTGGTGGCGGCCGAGAACGTGCAGGCCGAAGAGGGGCGCGCCGTCGTGGACTGTGACCGGCACGATGCGCGCAACGTGCGCCGCGCGGGCGAGGATATCGCGCGCGGCCAGGTCGCGCTCAGGCGCGGCAAACGTCTGGGGCCGGCCGAGCTCGGGATGCTCGCGTCGCTCGGTCTGGGCGAAGTAGCGGTCTACCGCCGCCCGCGCGTGGCGTTTTTCTCGACCGGCGACGAGCTGCGCTCGCTCGGCGAGCCGCTCGCGCCGGGGCAGATCTACGACAGCAACCGTTACACGCTCTATGCGATGCTAACCGAGCTCGGCGTGGAGCTCCTCGACATGGGCGTGGTGCGCGACCGGCGCGAGGACGTGCGCCGCGCGCTGATCGAGGCGGCGGCGAGCGCCGACGCGATCATCACGACGGGTGGCGTCTCGGTCGGGGAAGCCGATCACATCAAGGAGATCCTCGGCGCGCTCGGACGCATCAGCTTCTGGCAGGTGGCGATGCGTCCGGGGCGGCCGCTCGCGTTCGGGCGCATCGATCGGGCGTCCTTCTTCGGGCTGCCCGGAAACCCCGTGGCGGTCATGGTGACGTTCTATCAGTTCGTCCAGCCCGCGTTGCGCCGCATGATGGGCGAAGCGCGGCCGGTGCTCGTTCCGACGCTGCGCGCGCGCTGCCTGAGCCCGTTGAAGACCCGGGTGGGCCGTACGGAGTTCATCCGCGGTATCCTGAGCCGCGACGAGCACGGCGAATGGGTGGTGCGCACCACGGGCAATCAGGGCTCCGGCATCCTTTCCTCCATGAGCATCGGCAACTGCTTCATCGTGCTTCCGCCCGAGTCCGAGAGCACCGAGCCCGGGGCGATCGTGGAAGTGCAGCCGTTCCACGGGCTGTGTTAGCGCCGCGCGGCCGTCCGCCAAGGCGTGCGCGCCCGGCGGTTGCATTGGCGGCAGGAAGCGTTATGCTTCGGCGACACCGTTGCCGAGGGAGAAGGCATGGAGGCAGGAGCGATCTACCGTCCGCTCAAGGTGCTGAGCTATGTCGTGATCCTGCTGGTGGCCGCGGCCATTCTCTACGCCGTGTACATCTCGATCCGCTACTGGTCGGGCATCGGCGTGTAGGGCGGCCTTATGAACAAGCGCCAGACCCGCCTCTTCGCCGTCGCCTCCACCGCCATCGCCACCGTCGTCTTCCTCGCGCTCACCGTCGATAGCCACCGCCGGTTCCCGAAGCTCACCAACGCCGAGAACATCACGCCGGCGGTGAGCGCCGGGATGGACGTCTGGCATCGCTACAACTGCATCAACTGCCACACGCTTTTCGGCGAGGGTGCATACTACGCGCCCGATCTCACCAAGATCACCCAGCATCGCGGCGAGGCGTACCTCACCGCGTACATGCGCGATCCCTCGCAGTTCTACGACGAGCAGCGCCACCGCCGGCTCATGCCGCGCCAGGGGTTGAGCGACGAGGAGATCCAGAACCTTATCGCGTTCCTCGACTGGGTGAGCAAGGTGGACAACCAGGGCTGGCCGCCGCGGCCGATCCTCGTCACCGGCACCGCGATTCCGGGAATGGACGTGGCGACGACGCGAATCGACGGCCGGCCGGCCGGATCGCGGCCGGTTACCGCGGAGTCGAATCCTGCCGCGATCGGGGAGGCGCTGTTTCGCTCGGTCACGCCGGCCTGCAACGCCTGTCATTCGATCGCGCCGGGCGTGAACCTCGCCGGTCCGACGCTCGCCGGCATCGCGGCGCGCGCCGAGCAGATCGTGGCGTCGCCCGAGTACAGGGGAAAGGCGAAGGATGCGGCCGGCTACATCCGCGAGTCGATCGTGGCACCGAGCGCGCACCTGGTCCCCGGTCCGATGTACTCGGCCAACGGCGTGTCGTTCATGCCGGCGACGTATGGCGAAACCCTGAAGCCGGAGCAGATCGACGATCTGGTCGCCTACCTCGTGACTCTGCGCTAGGCGCGCGAGGGCGCAGGGATCGGGCGGGCGACGGGAACAGAACGGAGGCACAATGCGATACCGGTCCCAGTCCGTCGCTTATTGGTACTTCGCGGTCGCGGTCGTGCTCTTCGGCCTGCAGGTCGTGTTCGGGCTGCTCTCCGCGGCCAAGTATCTCGGCCCCGATCCGCTGCTCTACATCCTGCCGTTCGACGTGACGAAGATGATCCATACGAATCTCCTGATCGTATGGGTCCTGACCGGCTTCATGGGCGCGACGTACTGGCTGGTGCCGGAGGAGTCGCGCACGGACCTCTACAGCGTCAAGCTCGCGTACGTGCAGCTCGTGCTGTGGGTGCTGATGGGCGTGAGCGCGGTGATCGGCTACCTCTTCCGCTACGGCACCGGAAACAAGCTGCTCGAGCAGCCGCTGCCGCACAAGATCGTCATCGTGATCGTCATGCTCATGTTCCTCTACAACGTGGCGATGACGATCAGGAAATCCGGCCGCTTCACGACCACCGAGGGCGTACTGGTGCTCGGCCTCGCGGGCGCCGCCGTGCTGTACCTGCCTGCGCTGCTGCACTACGAGAACTACACCGTCTCGATCTTCTACCGATGGTGGACGATCCACCTCTGGGTCGAGGGCGTGTGGGTGATGATTCAGGCGGGCTTCCTCGCGTACCTCCTGATCCGGCTCTCCGGCGTAGACCGCGAAGTGATGGAGAAGTGGCTTTACGTCATCGTCGGGCTCGCGTTCATCGCCGGGATCCTCGGCACGGCGCATCATTATTACTGGGTGGGCGTGCCCGCCTACTGGCTGCCGATCGGCGGGTTCTTCAGCGCGCTCGAGCCGCTCGCGCTGGTCGCCATGGCGGCCTACGCCTATGCCGCGATCCGCCGCTCCGGGCTCGCGCACCCGAACACGCTCGCGCTGCACTGGACGGTGGGGAGCGCCGTGTACACGCTCTTCGGCGCGGGCCTTCTCGGGCTCGCGCACACCTGGCCGAGCGTGAACAAGTGGACGCACGGCACGCTCGTCACCGCGATGCACGGGCACGCCGCGTTCTTCGGCGCTTATGCCATGATCGTGCTCGCGATGATCACCTACGCGCTGCCCACCATGGCTCCGGGGCGCCAGGAGCGGGGAACCATGCTCGGCTACTGGGCGTTCTGGCTCCAGCTCGCCGGCATGTTCGGCATGACGCTCTCGTTCGCGACCGCCGGCATCGGCCAGGTGTATCTCGAGCGCATCCTCGGCCTCGGCTACCTCGATGCGCAGCTCAAGATCCAGGTGCATTTCCTGATGCTGGTGGCCACCGCCTCGCTCTTCGCGATCGGGGTCGCGGCGTTCATCGTCGATTTCTTCCGCCACGCGCCGCGCTTCGAGCTCGCCGAGGCGCTTCGGCGGCCGCCTGCGCGCGGCGAGGGGAAGGCGGCCGTGCGCGCATAGCCATCGACCGCCGTGAACGCGCCGCAGCCCGGCACCGCCGGCGCCCCGTACTACGTTCCGGCCGGCGACGAGATCGCGATCTTCGAGCAGTGCCACGCTCGCGGGCTCGCCGTGATGCTCAAGGGCCCGACCGGCTGCGGCAAGACGCGCTTCGTCGAGTATATGGCATGGCGTCTCGGCCGGCCGCTCATCACCGTGTCGTGCCACGACGATCTGACCGCCGCGGACCTCGTCGGGCGCTTCCTCATTCGTCACGACGGCACCGTCTGGCAGGACGGCCCGCTCACGCGGGCGGTGCGTACGGGGGCGATCTGCTATCTCGACGAAGTCGTCGAGGCGCGCCAGGACACGATCGTTGTGCTGCATCCGCTCACCGACCATCGCCGCATCCTGCCGCTCGAGAAGACCGGCGAGACGCTCGAAGCCGCGCCCGGCTTTCAGCTCGTGATCTCGTACAACCCGGGCTACCAGCGGATGCTGAAGGATCTGAAGCCGAGCACGCGCCAGCGCTTTGTTGCGCTCGATTTCGACTTCCCGCCGCCCGAGCGCGAGGCCGCGATCGTCGCGCACGAGGGCGGCTGCGATCCCGCGACCGCAAAGGCGCTGGTGGACCTCGGTCGGCGGCTGCGCACACTGCGCGACCGGGGTCTCGCCGAGGTGCCGAGCACGCGGCTCCTCGTGGCCGCCGCGCGGCTCGTGGCGAGCGGTGTTCCCGTGCGTCAGGCCTGCTACGCCGCGTTGATCTCGCCGCTCTCGGACGACGAGGCGCTCGTCGCCGCGATGCGCGACCTGGTGGACGCGACGTTCGTCTGAGCCGTGGAACCCGAAGAGCTGATCACCGACGCCGCGCGCCACGCGACCATCTACGTGCGCGACCTCTGGCGGCGCCACCGGCCGCCGCCGGCGCCGCGGACGGTGGCCCTCCTCGATGTCTCGCGCCGGCTCGACGTCCTGATCAATGCCGTCTTCGGCAGGAGCTATCCGCTTCGGGTCGCACAGCCGCCCGCGCCGTCGACCTTTCTGAGCAAAGTGTTCCGCCGCGGCGAGGGGCCGCGCACGATGTGCGCGCTGCCCGCGACGGACGGCGCGAGTATCTGGCTGCCGAAGACGCTCGACGCCGACGATCCCGCCGCCGGCATCGGACGTTACCGGGCGCTCGCGCTACAGCAGGCGATGCGGGCCGAGCGCGGAAGCGCCGCGCTTCTTCCCGCAGCGACGGGCGATGCGGTGCACGAAATCTATCTGCTGCTCGAAGCCTTCGCCGCCGACGAGGCGCTGGTGCGGCTGCTGCCGGGCATCGCCGGATCGCTCACGGCGCTGCGGCGCGCGATGCTCGCCGCGCGGCCGCGCCTGGAAGCGTTTCCGCCGCGCCTGCGGCCGCTCGAGACGCTGCTCCGGCAGGCGCTCGCACAGCAATGCGGCCGGCCGGACGGTACGATTCCGATCGCGCAATCGCCGCAGGCGGCGCTCGCGCTGGCGCAGCGTGTGGCGGCGGAGCTCGTGCGCGACGCGGCGCAGGGGAGAGTGCGTATGCGCCTCATGAGCGACCTCTGGCTCGGCGAGCTCCGCGCGCCGGACGCGCCCGAGCGCGCGACCTCGGCAGCGAACGAAGCCGAAGGCGTATCGAGCCCTCCGCCGCGCGGCGCCCGGCTTCCGCGCCGGCCGCAGGAACGCAAAGCGCGGCCCGACGAGGACGACGGCAGGGCCGGCGCATGGATGGTGCAGACGGATCATCCGCACGAGCAGGCGGAAGATCCCTTCGGCATGCAGCGGCCGGCCGATCGTGACGAGGACACGCCGGCGGACGAGTTCGCCGACGCGCTTTCCGAGCTGCACGAAGCGCGGCTGGTAGCGGCGCCCGGGAGTCCGAAAGAGGTCCTGCTCTCCGACGATCCCCCCGAGCGGCGCGCGCGGAGTGAGGCGGCGTCTGCGATCGGCGCGGATTGCAAGGTGCGGTATCCCGAGTGGGACTATCGGGCGCAAACGTACCGCTACCCCGGCGCGACGATCCGCCTGCTGCCGGCAACGCTCGGCCCGCAAGCCTGGGTCGACCGCACGCTCGAAGAGCATCGGGCGATGCTCGGCGCCGTGCGCCGGCGCTTCGAGATGCTGCGCGCGCGGCGCGTGCGGCTGCGCAAGCAGCTCGACGGCGAGGAGATCGATCTCGACGGCTGGATCGAGAGCTACGCGGATTTCCGCGCCGGCCGCCCGCTCGCGCAGGCGCTCTATCGGACGCAGCGCCCTGCGCGGCGCGATCTCGCGATCATGCTCGTCATCGACGTCAGCGGCTCGACCGACGGCTGGATCTCCGCGCATCGCCGCGTCATCGACGTCGAGCGCGAGGCGCTGCTCCTGGTCGGCATCGCGCTCGACGGCATGGGCGATCCCTACGGTATCATCGCCTTCTCCGGCGAAGGGCCGCAGGCCGTTACGATCCGCGGCATCAAGCGCTTCGAGGAGCCCTACGGCAACAGCGTCGCGCAGCGCATCGCCGCGCTCGAGCCCGAGCGCTACACCCGCGCCGGCGCCGCCATCCGCCACGCGACGGCGCTGCTGATGCGGCAGCCCGCCGCGCACCGGCTGCTCCTGCTGCTCTCGGACGGCAAGCCGAACGACATCGACGAGTACGAGGGCCGCTACGGGGTCGAAGACATGCGCCAGGCGGTGATCGAGGCGAAGCTGCAGGGCATCTTTCCGTTCTGCCTCACCATCGACCGCCAGGCCGCGAGCTACCTCCCGGGCGTCTTCGGCCCGCACCA
>DATCLR010000242.1:0-3300 GCA_036563785.1 Burkholderiales bacterium
AGGTGCGCGTGAGGAGCATCTCCTGGATGATGGCCGGGAGCGTGTCCGCGCGCGATTCGATCGCGCCGGTGAGCGGATAGCAGCCGAGCGTGCGGAAGCGCACCCGGCGCATCGTCGGCACCTCGCCGGGGCGCAGCGGCATGCGGTCGTCGTCGACCATGATCAGCATGCCGTCGCGTTCCACCACCGGGCGCTCCTTGGCGAAATAGAGCGGCACGATCGGGATGTTGTTGAGGTAGATGTACTGCCAGATGTCGAGCTCGGTCCAGTTGGAGAGCGGGAACACGCGGATGCTCTCGCCCTTGTGCTTGCGGCCGTTGTAGAGCCGCCAGAGCTCCGGCCGCTGGTTCTTCGGGTCCCAGCGGTGCTGCGCCGAGCGGAACGAGAAGACGCGCTCCTTGGCGCGCGACTTCTCCTCGTCCCGACGCGCGCCGCCGAAGGCGGCGTCGAAGCCGTACTTGTCGAGCGCCTGCTTGAGCGCCTGCGTCTTCATGACGTCGGTGTGCACCGCCGAGCCGTGCGTGAACGGATTGATCCCGAGGGTCAGACCCTCTTGGTTCACGTACACGATCAACTCCATCCCGGTTTCCTTCGCCATGCGGTCGCGGAACTCGTACATCTCGCGGAACTTCCAGGTGGTGTCGACGTGCAGCAGGGGAAACGGCGGCTTGGCGGGATAGAAGGCTTTCATGGCAAGGTGCAGCATGACCGCGCTGTCCTTGCCGATGGAGTAGAGCATCACCGGGTTCTCCGCCTCGGCCACCACCTCCCGCATGATGTGGATGCTCTCGGCCTCGAGGCGCTGCAGGTGTGTTAGTCTTTCGGGCATTTTCGATTCCCTTCACGCCGGTTGAGACGACCCGCAAGATTACCGCTCTTGCATCGTGTCAACAAAGACTGAAGCGTTCTAACGTAACAACGATTGGCGCCAATCAACGGAGCAACTCGCATGTCCCAGGACGCAACCCATCCGCCGCTGCTCGAACGCCTGCTTCCGATCGCACGCGCCGCGGGCGAACGAATCCTCGAGGTATACGCGACCGACTTCGCGGTCGCCGAGAAGCAGGACGAATCGCCGGTGACCGCCGCGGACGAGCGCGCCGAAGCCGTCATCCTGCCGGCGCTCGCGGAGCTCACGCCCGACATTCCGGTGGTCGCCGAAGAAGCGGTGGCGGCGGGACGCGTGCCTCAGGTCGGCGCGCGCTTCTGGCTGGTCGATCCGCTCGACGGCACGAAGGAGTTCATCAAGCGCAACGGCGAGTTCACGGTTAACATCGCGCTCATCGAGAACGGCGAGCCGACGCTCGGCGTCGTGCTCGCGCCGGCGCTGCAGCGGCTCTACGCCGGCAGCCGCGAGGGCGGCGCGTTCGTCGAGGACGCCGCAGGGCGCCGGCGGATCGCCTGCCGCAAGGTCCCGCCGGAAGGCCTGACGGTGGTCGCGAGCCGCTCGCACGGCGACACCGAGGCGCTCGACCGCTACCTCGCCGGACGCAAAGTAGCCGCGCAGACGAGCGCCGGCTCGTCGCTCAAGTTCTGCCTGGTGGCGGCCGGCGAAGCGGATCTCTATCCGCGCTTCGGCCGAACGATGGAGTGGGACACCGCGGCCGGACATGCGGTCCTCGCCGCCGCCGGCGGCCGCGTCACGACGCTCGACGGCAAAGACCTCGGCTACGGCAAGCCCGGATTCGAGAATCCGCACTTCATTGCCCGCGGCCTCGACTGAGCCGCACGAGACGAGAGAGGGTCAGACCCTAAAGAGCGCCGCGGATGTGAACCCAATTGCGGACGCGCGCCGCGACGGCCGCTCGGTCCGGCCGCGACGTCCGCTCCTGCATTGCCGCGGTGCACGAGAACCGGAAGAGAGACGCGTATGCCTTACGATCCCCGGAATCCGTTCGCGAAGATCCTGCGCGGCGAGCTGCCGTGCGTGAAGGTGTACGAGGACGCACAGACCCTGTGCATCATGGACATCATGCCGCAGATCGACGGCCACACGCTGGTGCTCACCAAGGAGCCGGCGGAAACGCTGCTCGACCTGAGCCCCGAAGGCGCCGCCGCGTGCATCCGGACGGCGCAGCGCATCGCGCGCGCGGTCCGGAAAGGGCTCGACGCGCCGGGCGTGATGGTGTCGCAGTTCAACGGCGCCGCCGCCGGCCAGACGGTGCCGCACGTGCACTTCCATGTCATCCCGCGCTGGCCGGACCGGCCGCTGCGGATGCACGCGCGGTACAAGGAACGGCCCGAGGTGCTGCAGCAGGTCGCGCAGAAGATCATCGCCGCGCTCGACGGCTGAAGGCGGCGATCGAGCATCCGTGCCTTGCGGCTGCCGCCGTCTGCGGCGGCAGCGCCGTCCACGAGACCGACATCCGCACCCCGGGCGCGGTTGCGCGGTGCCAAGGCGCTGGCTAATCTGGTCCCGCTCCGCCACGCGCCGTCCGGAGGAACCATGCGCCTGTCCGCCGCGCTCGCCGGTCTGCTCCTCGCCTTCGCCGCCGAGGCGCACGAGCTCCCGATCTTCGACGCGCACCTGCACTACAGCCACGACGCGTGGGACGTGCTGCCGGTCAAGGACGTCATCGCGATCCTCAAGCGCGCGGGCGTGAAGCGCGCGCTCGTGTCGAGCTCGGGCGATGCGGGGCAGCAGCGCCTGTACGCGGCCGCGCCGGACCTGATCGTGCCGGAGCTGCGGCCGTATCGGCGGCGCGGCGAGATCGGCGCCTGGGTGCGCGACGAGTCGGTGATCGCCTACCTCGAGGAGAACCTCGCGAAGCGCCGCTACGTCGCGATCGGTGAGTTCCACCTCTACGGCGCGGACGCCGACCTGCCGGTGCCGCGGCGCCTGGTCGAGCTCGCGCGGCGGCACAACCTCTTCCTGCACGCGCACTCCGACGCCGACGCCGTCGAGCGGCTGTTCCGGCAATGGCCGCAAGCGCGGATCCTCTGGGCGCACGCGGGCTTCGATCGCCCCGAACGCGTGCGCGAGATGCTGCGCAAGCATCCGAACCTCTGGTGCGACCTCGCCTTCCGCACCGATCACGCGGGCGAGGGCGAAGTGGATCCCGATTGGCGCGCGGCGTTCCTCGAATTCCCCGACCGCTTCATGGTCGGCACCGACACATTCACTCCCGAGCGCTGGCACTACGTCGGCGAGCACGCCGCCTGGTCGCGCCGCTGGCTCGCCACGCTCCCGCGCGAAGTGGCCGAGCGCATCGCCTGGAAGAACGGCGAAGCGCTGTTCGGCCGGATGATCGAGCAGGCGCAATGAAGCGGGTGCTCGCCGGCCTCCTGCTCGCGGCGGCC
>DATCLR010000247.1:0-1824 GCA_036563785.1 Burkholderiales bacterium
AACCTGCGCATCCCGGGGCTCGAGCGGCCGTGGGAGAAGGATCACGGGAAGCCGGACCGCATCGCCTCGGCGCTGCAGATCATGCTCGAGGGTCCGATCGGCGGCGCCTCCTTCAACAATGAGTTCGGCCGGCCCAATCTCGCCGGCTACTTCCGTACCTTCGAGGAAGTGGTCGACGGCGAGGTGCGCGGCTACCACAAGCCGATCATGATCGCCGGCGGCGTCGGCAACATCCGCGCGCAGCACGTCGAGAAAGCGCCGATTCCGCCGGGTGCGAAGATCGTGGTGCTCGGCGGGCCGGCCATGCTCATCGGGCTCGGCGGCGGCGCGGCGTCGAGTGTTGCGACCGGGGCGAGCGCGGCCGACCTCGACTTCGCCTCGGTGCAGCGCTCGAACGCCGAGATGCAGCGCCGCTGCCAGGAAGTGATCGATCAGTGCTGGGCGCTCGGCGAGGACAACCCGATCCTCTCGATCCACGACGTGGGCGCGGGCGGGCTCGCGAATGCCGTGCCGGAGCTCGTGCACTCGGCGGGCCGCGGCGGGCGCTTCGAGCTGCGCGCGATCCCGAACGACCAGCCCGGCATGACGCCGATGCAGGTGTGGTGCAACGAGTCGCAGGAGCGCTACGTGCTCGCGATCGCGCCGGAGAAGCTCAAGACGTTCGAACGGCTCTGCCGGCGGGAACGCTGCCCGTATGCGGTCATCGGCGAAGCGACCGAGGAGAAGCGGCTCGTGGTGACCGACAGCTATTTCAGCGGCGCGCGCGCGGCCGAAGGCGCGCGCGACGCGGCCGAGGCCGAGCGCCGCGCGACGCCGATCGATCTCGACCTCGAGATCGTGCTCGGCAAGCCGCCGCGCATGCAGCGCACGGCCGAGCGGCGCCGCCGCCGGCTCGAGCCGTTCCGCACCAAGGGCATCGACATCCGCGACGCGGCCTACCGCGTGCTCCGCCTGCCGAGCGTCGCCGACAAGACCTTCCTCATCACCATCGGCGACCGCAGCGTCGGCGGTCTCACCGCGCGCGACCAGATGGTCGGCCCTTGGCAGGTGCCGGTTGCGGACGTCGCCGTCACGGCGAGCAGCTACACCGCCTACACCGGCGAAGCGATGGCGATGGGCGAGCGCACGCCGATCGCGCTCATCGACGCGCCGGCGAGCGGGCGCATGGCGATCGGGGAGGCGCTCACGAACATCGCCGCGGCGCGCATCCGCGCGCTGCCGGACGTGAAGCTCTCGGCGAACTGGATGGCGGCGGCGGGCCATCCGGGCGAGGACGCGGCGCTCTACGACACGGTGCGCGCGGTCGCGCTCGAGCTCTGTCCCGCGCTCGGGATCTCGATCCCCGTCGGCAAGGACTCGATGTCGATGAAGACGGTGTGGACCGGGCCGGACGGGGAGCGCCGCGAGGTGACGGCGCCGCTCTCGCTCGTCGTGTCGGCGTTCGCGCCGGTCGTGGACGTGCGCCGCACGCTCACGCCGCAGCTGCGTACCGACAAGGGCGAGACCGACCTGATCCTCATCGATCTCGGCAGCGGGCGCAACCGGCTCGGCGGCTCGGCGCTCGCGCAGGTGTACAACCGGATCGGCGACGAGGCGCCGGACGTCGACGACCCGCGGCGCCTCAGGCTCTTCTTCCACGTGATCCAGGCGCTGAACGAGCTCGGGCTCGCGCTCGCCTACCACGACCGCTCGGACGGCGGCCTGTTCGCGACGATCTGCGAGATGGCGTTCGCCGGCCATACCGGCGTGCGCGTCGATCTCAGCGCGCTCGGGAGCGACCCGATCGCGGCGCTCTTCAACGAGGAGCTCGGCGCGGTGCTGCAG
>DATCLR010000248.1:0-7602 GCA_036563785.1 Burkholderiales bacterium
CCCTTGCACACGCGGCAGCCCTGCGCACCGCAGATGAAGCAGCTGATATCGACCTCCGCGCCCGGCTCGACGAAGGGGAAGTACGACGGCCGGAAGCGCACGGCGAGGTCCGGACGGTCGAAGAAGCGCGTGAGAAACTCGGTCAGCAGCCCCTTGAGATTCGCGAAGGTGACGCGCTCGTCGACCAGCAGGCCTTCGATCTGGAAGAACATCGGCGAATGCGTGACGTCGGAGTCGTTGCGGTAGACGCGCCCGGGGGCGACGATCCGCACGGGTGGCCGATGCGCCTCCATGTAGCGTATCTGCACCGGTGAGGTGTGCGTCCGCAGCAGCCGGCGTGCGTCGAAGTAGAACGTGTCGTGCATCGCCCGCGCCGGATGGTGCGCGGGGATGTTGAGCGCTTCGAAGTTGTGGTAGTCGTCCTCGATCTCCGGGCCGTCGGCGATGGCGAACCCCATACCGACGAAGATCTGCTCGAGCCGCTCGAGCGTGCGCGTGATCGGATGCAGCCCCCCGACGCCGAGACCGCGCCCCGGGAGCGTGACGTCGATCCGCTCCCGCTCGAGCCGCGCCTCCTGCGCGCGCGCCTCGAGATCGGCGCGGCGTTCGCGCAGACGCTCCGTCAGGCGGTCCTTCGCCTCGTTCACCCACTTGCCGACCAGCGGCCGCTCCTCGGGAGCGAGACTCCCGATTTGCTTCAGCTGCTCCGTCAGCAGCCCCTTCTTGCCGAGATACCGTACGCGGATGTCCTCGACCGCAGCGACGTCGGCGGCCGCGGCGACCGCCGCCTCGGCATCCGCGACGAGCTGCTCCAGCTGCCGCTGCAAGGACTCGATGGTTTCAGACATGCGGGTTCACCCGAAAAAACGAAAAAAGGGAAAGGTCGGACGACCTTTCCCTCGGTTGTCGTAATGCTCGTTTCGCCTGCGCTCGCGCGGCGGCGCGTTGCTAGCGCGCGAGGGCGGCCTTGGCTTGCTCGACCAGTGCGGAAAAGGTCTTCTTGTCGTGGATCGCGATGTCCGACAGCACTTTGCGATCGATCGCGATGGCGGCCTTCTTGAGCCCGTTCATGAACCGGCTGTACGACAGTCCGAACTCGCGCGCGCCGGCGTTGATGCGCGCGATCCAGAGCGAACGGAAGTCGCGCTTGCGCACGCGCCGGTCGCGATACGCGTACTGCCCCGCCTTCATCACCGCCTGGTTGGCGACTTTGAAGGTCTTGCGGCGCGCGTTGTAGTAGCCCTTCGCCTGGCGCAGCACCTTCTTGTGCCGCGCGCCCGTCGTTACGCCACGCTTGACTCTCGGCATGGCTCGGCCCTCACGCGTACGGCAGCATCTGGCGGACCAGATGCCGATCGGAATCGTGTACCATGGTGGTTCCACGCAGCCCGCGCTTGCGCTTCGAGCTCTTCTTCGTGAGGATGTGGCGCAGGTGCGAGTGGGAGCGCTTGAAACCGCCCTTGGCGGTGCGCTTGAACCGCTTGGCTGCGCCGCGGTTCGTCTTCAGCTTGGGCATTTGAATACTCCGCATTCTCGTGCCCCCCGCGGACGCGGGCGGTGCACTACTGTCAACGTTTGTGGGGACTGATGATCATCACCATCTGCCGGCCCTCGAGCTTCGGGAACTGCTCCACCGTCCCGTACGGCTTGAGGTCCGCTTCCACGCGCTTGAGCAGCTGCATCCCCAGCTCCTGATGCGCCATCTCGCGCCCGCGGAATCGCAGCGTCACTTTCGCCTTGTCCCCGTTCTCCAGGAAACGTATCAGGTTGCGTAGTTTGACCTGATAGTCTCCGACGTCCGTTCCCGGACGAAACTTCACTTCCTTTACCTGGATCTGCTTCTGCTTCTTCCTGGCCGCCTGCCGGCGTTTGCTCTCCTCGTACTGGTACTTGCCGTAGTTCATGATGCGGCAAACGGGCGGGGAAGCCTGTGGCGAGATCTCCACCAGGTCGAGATCCGCCTCCTCGGCCTTGCGCAGCGCTTCCTGCAGCGAAACGATTCCGATCTGCTGGCCGTCCACGCCGATGAGTCGAACTCTCGGCGCGGTAATCCGCCCGTTTACGCGCAGCTCTCTATCCGACGCGATGTTTACTTTCCTCCAAAAAATTAACGCCGCGACTCGCGACCTCCCGGGCGAGCCTCTCGGCGAAGGCAGCCGGCGTCATGCTGCCCAGGTCCTCACCCTTGCGCGTGCGCACGGCCACCGTGCCGTCAAGCGCCTCGCGCTTTCCGATCACGAGCAAATAGGGAACGCGGCGTAACGTATGTTCGCGGATTTTAAAGCCTATTTTCTCGTTTCTCAAGTCGGCCTCGACGCGGAAGCCCTGGGACCGCAACGTTTCCGTCACCCGCCGCGCGTACTCCGCCTGCTGGTCCGTGATCGTCAGCACCTGGGCCTGGATCGGCGCGAGCCAGGCCGGGAAGGCCCCCGCGTATTCCTCGATCAGGATGCCGATGAAACGCTCGATCGACCCGAAGATGGCCCGGTGCAGCATGACCGGGACCTGCTTGCTGCCGTCCTCGGCGATATAGTGCGCGCCCAGCCGGGCCGGCATGGAAAAATCGACCTGAATCGTGCCGCATTGCCAGACGCGGCCGATCGAGTCGCGCAACGAGAACTCGATCTTCGGCCCGTAGAACGCTCCCTCCCCCGGCTGCAGCTCCCAGGGCAGCCCCTTGCTGTTCAGCGCGCGCTCCAGCGCCTGCTCCGCCTTGTCCCAGGCCTCCTCCGACCCGATGCGGTTCGCGGGCCGGGTGGAGAGCCGGTAGAGGATGTCCTTGAAGCCGAAGTCCGCGTACACGCGGTGCAGCATGTCGATGAAGCCGCTCACCTCGGACTGGATCTGGTCCTCGGTGCAGAAGATGTGCGCGTCGTCCTGCACGAAGCCGCGCACCCGCATCAGCCCGTGCAGCGCGCCCGACTGCTCGTTACGGTGGCACGAGCCGAACTCCGCCAGGCGCAGCGGCAGGTCGCGGTAGCTCTTGAGGCCCTGGTTGTATACCTGGATGTGCGCCGGACAGTTCATCGGCTTCACCGCGTACAGACGCTTCTCCGACTCGGTGACGAACATGTCCGCATGGAACTTTTCCCAGTGCCCCGAGCGCTCCCACAGGGAGCGGTCGAGCAGTATCGGCGTGCGGATCTCGCGGTAGCCGTGCTCGCGCCACAGCGCGCTCATGTACTGCTGGATGATCTGGTAGATGCGCCAGCCGTGCTCGTGCCAGAACACCATGCCCGGCGCCTCTTCCTGCATGTGAAACAGATCGAGCTGGCGGCCGAGCTTGCGGTGATCGCGCTTCTCCGCTTCTTCGAGCCGGTGGAGGTACGCCTTGAGCTGCTCCTCGTTCGCCCACGCGGTGCCGTAGATGCGCGCGAGCATTTCGTTGCGCGAGTCGCCGCGCCAATAGGCGCCCGCCGTCTTCGTGAGCTTGAAGGCGCGCAGCTTTCCGGTGGAGGGCACGTGCGGTCCGCGGCACAGATCGACGAAGTCGCCCTGGCGATAGAGCGAGATCTCCTCGTTCTCGGGAATCGACTCGATGATCTGCGCCTTGTATTCTTCGCCCTGGTCGCGGAAGAACTTGACCGCCGCGTCGCGCGCCATGACCGAGCGCTCGATCGGATAGTCGCGCTTCGCGATCTCCGCCATGCGGCTCTCGATCCGGCGCAGGTCCTCCTCGGTGAAGCCCCGCTTGTACGCGAAGTCGTAGTAGAAGCCGTCCTCGATCACCGGCCCGATGGTCACCTGCGCCTCGGGGTAGAGCTCCTTGACCGCCTGCGCGAGCAGGTGCGCGGTCGAGTGCCGCAGCACCTCGAGGCCCTCCGGATCGCGGTCGGTCACGATCGCGACCTCGGCGTCCTCGCTGACGCGGTAGGAGGTGTCGACCAGACGGCCGTTCACGCGCCCGGCGAGCGCCGCGCGTGCGAGCCCCGGGCCGATGTCGGCGGCGATCTCCGCGACGGTGACAGGCTGGGGATACTGGCGCCGGCTGCCGTCGGGCAGGGTGACGATGGGCATGCTCAAGAAACCTTTTCAGTGGCGACCACTACGACAGGCCGCGTGAATCTTTCCGCTCGGGTGGAAACGACAAACTGGTAGGCGCGAGTGGGATCGAACCACCGACCACCACCATGTCAAGGTGGTGCTCTACCACTGAGCTACGCGCCTGAGGAGGCGGAAAATAGCACAATCACGAAGGGGGTCACAAGGCGCAGCGCCGCCGCTCACCGCCGCCCGCCGCTCGCGATCCCGAAGTTGCGCTCGCGGATCTTCCGGATCTTGTCCCGGATCGCGGCCGCCTGCTCGAACTCGAGGTTGCGGGCGTGCTTGTGCATCTGCTTCTCGAGCTTGTTGAGCAGCTTGCTCAAGGCGCTCGGCGCGAGCCCGGCGTACTCGGCATCGTCCTCGGCCGCCTGCACGGGCGCCCGCCCCTCGCCCGCCTTCGGGTAGCGGCCCGGATGCACGCCGTCGATGATCTCCTTGATCTCCTTCACGATGCCGCGCGCCACGATGCCGTGCTCCCGGTTGTAGGCGAGCTGTTTCTCCCGGCGCCGCTGCGTCTCCTCGATCGCCGCGCGCATCGACTCGGTGACGGTATCGGCGTACAGGATCACCTTGCCGTTGATGTTGCGCGCCGCGCGCCCGATCGTCTGGATGAGCGAGCGCGTGGAGCGCAGGAACCCCTCCTTGTCGGCGTCGAGGATCGCGACCAGGGACACCTCCGGCAGGTCGAGACCCTCGCGCAGCAGGTTGATGCCGACCAGCACGTCGAACGCTCCCGAGCGCAGGTCGCGGATGATCTCGGCGCGCTCGACGGTGTCGATGTCCGAATGCAGGTAGCGCACCTTCACCCCGTGCTCGAACAGGTACTCCGTCAGGTCCTCCGCCATACGCTTGGTAAGCGTAGTGACGAGAACCCGCTCCCCCGCTTTCACGCGCTCGCGGATCTCCGAAAGGAGGTCGTCGACCTGCGCGGCCACGGGCCGCACTTCGACTTCGGGGTCGACCAGGCCCGTCGGCCGTACCACCTGATCGATCACCACACCCCGGCAGCGCTCGAGCTCGTAGGGGCCCGGCGTCGCCGAGACGAAGATGGTCTGCGGCATCAGCCGCTCGAACTCGTCGAACCGCAGCGGCCGGTTGTCGAGCGCCGACGGCAGGCGGAAGCCGTACTCGACGAGCGTCTCCTTGCGGGCGCGATCGCCGCGGTACATGCCGCCGAGCTGCGGCACGGTGACGTGGCTCTCGTCGATCACGAGCAGCGCATTCTTCGGCACGTAGTCGAACAGCGTCGGCGGCGGCTCGCCCGGCTTGCGTCCCGAAAGGAAGCGCGAATAGTTCTCGATGCCGCTGCAGTAGCCCACTTCGCGCATCATCTCGAGGTCGTAGAGCGTGCGGCTCTCGAGCCGCTGGGCCTCGACGAGCTTGCCCTGCGCGCGCAGCTCGGCGAGCCGCTCCCGGAGCTCGAGCTTGATCTCCTCGATCGCCTTGAGCAGGGTCTCGCGGCCGGTCACGTAATGCGTCTTGGGGTATACGGTGGTGCGGGTGAGGACGGCCGCGACCTCGCCCGTCAGCGGGTCGAACTCCGACAGCGCTTCGATCTCGTCGCCGAAGAGCTCGACCCGCACCGCCAGACGCTCGGACTCGGCCGGGAAGATGTCGATCACGTCCCCGTGCACCCGGAACGTGCCGCGCGCGAGCTCGACGTCGTTCCGCGTGTACTGCATCTCCGCGAGCCGCCGCAGGATGGCGCGCTGCTCCATCTGCATCCCTCGCTTCAGGTGCAGCACCATCGCATGGTACGCGCCCGGGTCGCCGAGGCCGTAGATCGCCGATACGGTGGCGACAATGATGGTGTCGGGCCGCTCGAGCAGCGCCTTGGTCGCCGACAGACGCATCTGCTCGATGTGCGCATTGATCGAGGCGTCCTTCTCGATATAAGTGTCCGAGGCGGGTACGTACGCTTCCGGCTGGTAGTAGTCGTAGTACGAGACGAAGTACTCGACGGCGTTGTGCGGGAAGAAATCGCGCATCTCCGAGTAGAGCTGCGCGGCGAGCGTCTTGTTCGGCGCGAGAATGATCGTCGGGCGCTGCACCCGTTCGATCACGTTCGCGATGGTGAACGTCTTGCCCGATCCCGTAACGCCGAGGAGTGTCTGGCACGCTTCGCCGCGTGCGAGCCCCTCGACCAGCGCCCCGATCGCCTGCGGCTGGTCGCCGGCAGGCGCAAACGGGCTCACCAGCCGGAATTTCCCGCTCATGTCCGGTTCCTGTTCGTGGCGACGATCATACCGACTGCGGGACGGCACGCTGCGATCGCCGTCGCGCGCCGGCCGCTACCTTTCGAGCGAACCGCGCGCGCCGAGTTCTGCGCACCCACCGCGTGACGTGTCACCGGTCGTTGCATGCTTCGTATTGACCCCGCCGAATGCCCACCCTTACTATACGCGCCTTTCCAGCTTTCCCCGGTAGCTCAGCCGGTAGAGCAAGCGGCTGTTAACCGCTTGGTCGGGGGTTCGAGTCCCTCCCGGGGAGCCATTTCCCGTGCCATCGGCCGACGGCCTCTCGCGAGCGCCGCGGAGTCCTCCGCGGCGCTCGCCGCTCTGAAGCGGCGCGGCACTCGAGATGCCCTTCCGGCCCGGGGAAGAACCCCCGCGAAACTCGCGTCGCGGCGAGAGTATACTGCCGGCATGCGAGCCCTTTACGTTCTGCTCATGGCGGCCACGCTCTCGGCGTGCGCCACCACCTCGACGCCCGAAACGATCCGCAAACCTCCGCCCGGCGACCCGACGCTGACCGAGGTACGTGCGAACCTGAGCGGCTACCTCGGAGCGCTCGTACGCTGGGGCGGCACAATCGCCGGCATCGAGAACCGCGCCGCCGAGACCTGGCTCGACGTCGTATCGCGCCCGCTCGACAGCTCGGGCCGCCCGCGAACGGAGGGCGAGAGCGCCGGCCGCTTTCTCGTCAAAGTGAAAGGCTTTCTGGACCCGGCGGTCTATCGCGACGGCTGGCTGCTGACGGTGTCCGGACGCGTGAGCGGCGAGGTGACGCGCCCGATCGGCGAGTATCCTTACCGCTACATCGTTGTCGACGCCGAAACCACGCACCTCTGGGAGCCTCTGCCCGAGCGGCCGTACTATCACCGCGATCCGCTTTACGATCCGTTCTACGATCCGTTCTGGCCGGTCCGTCCCTACCCGTGGTACTGGCCCTATCCGTACTATCCGTACTGGCGGTAGCCGATGCGCGCGTCGCTTCTCGTCTTCGCCATCCCTCTGCTGCTCCTCGCGGCATGCGTCAGTGCGCCGCCGCTCTCGCTCGAAGGCGCCGACCGCCAGCTGACGCCGTCGGAGGCGGTAGCCGACATCGAGGCTGCCCGGGGACGGCGCGTTGCCTGGGGCGGCGTCATCGTCAGCACGCGCAACCTCGCGCAGACGACCGAGATCGAAACGGTCGGCTATCCGCTCGACGACTCGGGGCGCCCGCAGACCGGAGCGCCGCCCCAGCAGCGCTTTCTTCTCGTACGTCAGGGCTACCTCGAGGCGGCGGATTTCCGCTCTGGCCGACTGATCACCGCCGTGGGCACCGTGACCGGCACCC
>DATCLR010000251.1:0-4752 GCA_036563785.1 Burkholderiales bacterium
GACCTGCACCGAGTGATCGACCACGAGGTCCACGGGCACGAGCGGCTCGATGATCTTCGGATTCTTGCCGAGCCGCGCGGCGACTCCACGCATCGCGGCGAGATCGCAGAGCAGCGGAACGCCGGTGAAGTCCTGCAGCACGATGCGAGCGACGACGAACGGGATTTCGTGCGTGCGCGGCGCATTCGGGGCCCATGCCGCGAGCTGCCGGACGTGCTCCTCGGTGACTTTTTTGCCGTCGCAGTTACGCAACACCGATTCCAGGACGATGCGGATCGAAACGGGCAGCCGCGAGATCCTGCCGACGCCGGCCGCTTCGAGGGCAGGCAGCGAGTAGAACCGGCCGGTCCGGCCGGCGCTCGTCTTGAACTCCTTCAGCGTGTCGAAGAGGTTGTGACCCATTATCTTCTCCAGGGAATGCGCAGCTACGGCCGGAGCCCGCGCGCCGCGCGCGGACCCGGCATGACGTCAATCAGGGAACGAGACCTGCCCACTCAATGCCAGCGACCGCCGGTGCTCGTGGAGCCCGCAGTCCGATTCGAACGGACGACCGCCTGATTACAAATCAGGTGCTCTACCAGCTGAGCTATGCGGGCGGCCCTTCAAGCGCCGAAGCCGCGGAATTATAGCGGCTGCCCGACCGGGCATCACCCTGCGCGCGCGGCTCACGCGACGGCATAACGACTTAGCCCCTTGTTCTTTCGGCCGGCCCCTGCCGGACCGTCATAATTCCGCCGGTGATTCGCGGAAAGGCGTGACGTGGACTGGGCGTATTCGCTGGCCGGGCTGGTCGTCGGCTTCGTCGTCGGCCTGAGCGGCATGGGCGGCGGCTCGCTGATGACGCCGCTTCTCGTGCTCCTCTTCGGCGTCCCCCCGACCACGGCGGTCGGGACGGATCTCCTCTACGCGTCGATCACCAAGATCGGCGGGGCGTGGGCGCACCAGCGCCAGGGCAACCTCGACTGGCGTCTCGTGGGCCGGCTCGCCGCCGGGAGCATTCCGGCCGCCCTCGCCGCCGTGCTGATTCTTGTCGCCCTGGGCATCGAAGAGAACGAGCTCGAAGCGCTGGTCAGCACCGTGCTCGGCGGCGCACTCATGCTGACCGCGCTCGCCCTCCTGTTCCGCGACCGGCTCCAGCGGCTGAGCGAGCAGCGGAGGGCCGCCGATAACCCTGCGCAGGCGCGACGGACGGCGCGGCTCACGCTGGCGACGGGCGCCGTGCTCGGCGTGCTCGTCACGATTTCGTCCGTGGGCGCCGGCGTGCTCGGGATGGCGGCGCTCCTCTGGCTCTATCCGCGGCTGCCCTCGGTGAAGCTCGTCGGCACCGACATCGCTCACGCCGTGCCGCTCACCGCCGTGGCCGGGCTCGGTCACTTCTATCTGGGCTCGGTCGATCCGGCGCTGCTCGGATACCTGCTGCTCGGCTCGCTCCCGGGGATCTACCTCGGCAGTCACGTGAGCAGCCGGTTTCCCGAAAAACTGCTCCGGCCGGCGCTCGCCGGGATGCTCGTCGTGGTCGGCGGCCGCCTGATCTGGTAAGTGTCAGGGGCCGGACGGCGCGGGCGGGCACGCGGCCGGCCGCAGCGCGACGCCGGGCGACCCCCAGTCTTCCTGCGCGAAGCGCGAAAGGGGCACATCGCCCAGGCGCTCGTCGCGCGCCGCGCCGACGAGCGCGAGCCAGTAGACGGACCGCAGGTTCGGCAACGGCTGCATCGACGCCCGCACGCCGTGGCGCGCGAGCTCCTCGATGCGCGCGCGGGCGTTTTGCTCGACGGAGAACAGCCCGAGAGAGATGGCGTTTTCCATTCCCGATTCCTGGATCAAGGCGTGGTCCTTGAACCCGAGACGGGTCAGCTCACGCCGGCGTCGCTCCGCCGCTTCCCTCGACGGGAACGGCGGAAGGTACACCCGCCAGATCGGATTCAGCGTGCGGAACTCGGGCACCCGCACGTACCGCAGCCCCCAGCTCTCGATTTTCGCGGCGGCGTGCTGCGCCCGCTCCAGGCTCGGAAACGGCCCGAGCTGGTAGCAGTCTCCCGCCTCCCCGCGTGCAGAAACTTCCCCGCCGCCCGGCGGCGCCGATTGCGCGACACGGACCGTCAGCGACGCCCCGGGCTCGGACAGCAGCTTCATTTTCTCGGGGGCCACATCGGGAAGCGGCGCGGGCGGGCGCGCGACGAGCGGCTCGTGAAACCAGCGGCCCCACATGTAGAGCCCGACGTTCGCGAGCACCAGCAGCCCGAACAGCCACTTCAACCATCTCATAAGTGTTCGGCGATCCGCTCCAGGCCGCGGAGAACGAGATCGGGAACCCGCCGCACCGGTCGTGTCAGCCGCGCCGCGACGCGATCCGCGTCTCCCCCGGTGATGACGAGCTTCATCGGCTGTCCGAGCGCCTGCTCGAATTCGGCGCAAATACGCTCGATGCCGCCCGCGAGCGCATAAAGCGTTCCGGCGGCCACGGCATCCGCCGTCGTGCGCGCGAGGCAGGTGAGCTCGCTGCCCTCGTGCGCGCGAATTCCGGCCGTACCCTGGAGCAGCGCGGAGCGCGAGAGCGCGAGGCCGGGCAGAATGACGCCGCCCGGGAACTCGCCTTGCGCCGTGAGCGCATCGACCGTGACGGCGGTACCGCAGTCGACGACGCAGCAGGCGGTGTCCGGGAATTCGGCGCGCGCGCCGACCAGCGCGACCCAGCGGTCGGCGCCGAGCGCCGCCGGCTCCCGATAACGGTTCACCACACCGAGCTGCTCCGCCTGCGCCCGCGCCCAGTGCGTCTCGACGCCCCAGCGCGCACGCACCCAGCGCTCGAGCGCGTCCGCGGCAGCGGCGTCCGCGACGCTCACCGCGACTACGGCTCGCGGCGCGGCAAGCCCGCTCCAGGCTTCGGTCAACGCGTGCTCCAATGCCGCACCGCGCAGCTCGAGCGCCGACGGCTCCCACGCGCCGCCGCCGCTCATCACCCACTTGAGCCGCGTGTTGCCGAGATCGACGAGCAGGCGCATGTCTTAGGACGCGGGACGCAGGCTCACTTCGCCCGAATAAAAGGTGTGCATGTCCCCCGCCGGCCCGCGCAGCCGCAGGGCGCCGGTATCGTCTATGCCTTCGGCCACGCCTTCGTACGTTTCGCCGGCACGGACGACCCGCACCCGACGGTTCGCATACAGGTGGCGGGCCTCCCAGTCGGCACGGAAGGGAGCCAGGCCGGACGCGGCGAAGGTCACGAACATCGCATGAAGCTCCGCGATGAGCAGCGCTGCGAGCCGGTTGCGGTCGATGGTTTCGCCGAGGATCGAGGAAAGATCCGTCCACGGCTGATCGATGCGGCGTGCATCGGCCGGCGCGATGCGGCAGTTGACGCCGACGCCGAGCACGACGAGACACGGGCCGCTCGCTTCGCCGTGCACCTCGACGAGCAGACCCGCGAGCTTCCGTCCGTCGCAGAGCAGATCGTTCGGCCACTTGAGCCCGAGCGCCGCTTTCACGGGATCTGCGCCGTAGCGCTCGACCGCACGCGCGACGGCGACGCCGGCCGCGAGGCTCAGCCCTGCCACGATCGCCGGACCGCCCGCGAAGCGCCACGCGATGGAGAGCATCAGGTTCTCGTACGCCGTCGACACCCAGGTGCGGCCCTGGCGTCCGCGCCCTTGCGGCTGCACCTCGGCGAGGCAAACCATGCCGGAAGGGTCGGCGTCCTGCATGGCCTGCGCCAGCAACCGCCGATTGGTCGAGCCGACCGTCTCGAGGACTTCGACCCGCCGCCCGGCGACGCCGGACGACTGCAGGTGCTGGAGAATCCGCCGGCGATCGAGAGGCACGAGCGGATGCTCCAGCCGGTAGCCGCTCCCCGGCACCGCCTGCACCTGCAAGCCGTTCGCGCTCAGGGCTTTCACCGCCTTGCTCACGGCGGCCCGGCTGACGCCGAGCCGCCGCCCGATGTCGGCCCCCGAATGCAGCCGGCCGTCCGCCAGGGCACGCAGCACCTCGAGCCGGGTGCTCATGCGGCCGCGATAGCGAGCGGGACGCCTCCGGGCGCCGAGGTGCACGTACGCTGCACGGAAGCCTCCCGCCCTCGCTCCTGACGGTACCGCTCAGCGCGACGGCGCGCTCAGCCGCTCCACCGCCTTCACGATCGCGCTCGAGTCGAGCTCGCCGTCGCCGCTGCCGATGAGCGCGTTCAGCTGCTGCGAGACGAGCGCGGCACCGGGCAGCCCGAGACCGAGCGCGCCGGCGTCCTCGAGCACGATGCGCATGTCCTTCTGGTGAAGCCTGGCCTTGAAGCCGGGCTTGAAGTCGTTGTCGAGCATGCGCTGACCGTGGACCTCTAGAATCTTGCTGCCGGCGAAGCCGCCCATCAGCGCCGCCCGCACCTTGGCCGGATCGACGTCGTTGCGCCGCGCGAAGGTCAGCGCTTCCGCGACCGCCTCGATGGTGAGCGCCACCACGATCTGGTTGCACGCCTTCGCGACCTGACCGGCGCCGTTGTCGCCCACGTGCACGATGTTCTTGCCCATCACCTGGAACAGCGGCAGCACCTTCTCGAAAACCGGCGCTTTGCCGCCGACCATGATCGACAGCGTGCCGTTGATCGCGCCGACCTCACCGCCCGAAACCGGCGCATCGAGCATCTCGACGCCGCGCTCGGCGAGCGCCGCGGCCATGCGCCGCGTCGCCTTGGGCGAGATCGTGCTCATGTCGACCACGATCGCGCCCTTGCGCGCCCCGTGCGCCACGCCCTTCTCGCCGAGGATCACC
>DATCLR010000252.1:0-9116 GCA_036563785.1 Burkholderiales bacterium
GCTCGGGCGCCGTGCCGGTCGACACGCTGCCGAGCGCGGCGCTCGCGATCCGGCCGCGCCACGCGCGCCGGGGCGCCGCGCTGCGCGACCTCGCGGCCGCCTTGCGGCGGCTGCCGATCCCCGTGATCGGGCGCATCGCCGACGACGCACTGCTGCTCGACCTGCGCTGCCTCGAGCGCGAGCAGCCGTTCCTCGACAACCTCGCCGCGCTCGAGCGCGCGGACGACGCTCGATGATCATCGGCACCGCCGGCCACATCGATCACGGCAAGACGGCGCTGGTGCGCGCGCTCACCGGCGTCGACACCGATCGGCTCGCGGAAGAGAAGGCGCGCGGCATCTCCATCGATCTCGGGTTCGCCTACTGGTCGGGCGACGACGGGACGCGGCTCGGCTTCGTCGACGTGCCCGGCCACGAGAAGCTCGTGCGCACCATGCTGGCCGGCGCCACGGGCATCGACTTCGTGCTGCTCGTGGTGGCGGCCGACGACGGCGTCATGCCGCAGACGCGCGAGCATCTCGCGATCGTCGATCTGCTCGGCGTCGCGCGCGGCATCGTGGCGTTGACGAAGGTGGATCTCGTGTCCGCCGAGCGGCGCGCGGCGGCCGCCGAAGAAGTGCGCGCCCTGCTCGGCGGCACGGCGCTCGCCGACGCGGAGGTCGTCCCCGTGTCCGCCGTGACCGGCGAAGGGATCGAGACGCTGCGCGAGAGGCTCCTCGCCGCTGCGGCCGCGACGGGCCCGCGCGCCGCGCGCGGCCGTTTCCGGCTCGCCGTGGACCGCTGCTTCACGCTGCCCGGCGCCGGCACGATCGTGACGGGCCCGGTGATGTCGGGCAGCGTGGCTTTGGGCGACACCGTGATCGTGAGCCCGGCGGGGCTCGAGGCGCGCGTGCGCTCGCTGCATGCGCAGAACCGACCGGCGGCTCGCGGCGGCCCGGGCGAGCGCTGCGCGCTCAATCTCGTCGGCGAAGGCGTCACGCGGCACGCGATCGCGCGCGGCGCCGTGGTGCTCGACCCGACGCTGCACGCGCCCACGCAGCGCATCGACGCGACGCTGCGCGTGCTCGCGAGCGAGCGCCAGGCGCTCGCGCACTGGACGCCCCTGCGCCTGCATCACGCCGCCGCCGACGTGGCGGCGCGCGCCGCGCTGCTCGATCCCGAGCCGATCGCGCCCGGCGGGCTGGGCCGCGTGCAGCTCGTGCTCGACCGGCCCATCGCGGCCGCGGTGGGCGATCGCTTCGTGGTGCGCGACACGACGGGCGCGCGCACGATCGGCGGCGGGCGTTTTCTGGACCTGCGGCCGCCGCCGCGCCGGCGGCGCACGCCCGAGCGGCTCGCGCAGCTCGACGCGCTCGGCCGCGAGGACCCGCGAGCGGCGCTCGCGGCCGCGCTGGAGCGCGCGCCGTTCTTCGTGAACGTGACCGCGTTCGCCCGCGACCGCGCCCTCGCCGAGCGCGAGGCCGAGGCCGTGCTCGCCGCCGTGCCGCACGTGGCGCTCGCCGACGGCGCCGACCGGGTGGCGCTGTCGCCCGCCGTCTGGCAGCGCCTCGCGGCCGACTGCCGCGCCGCGCTCGAGGCGGCCCACCGCGCGCATCCCGAGCGCCCTGGGCTCACGGCGGCGCAGCTCGCGTCGGCCGCGAGCGTGCCGCTGCCGCAACCGCTCTTCGCGACCGCGGTGCGCGCGCTCGTCGCCGAAGGGGCGTTGCTGTCGGAAGGCGGCGCGCTCCGCCTGCCGGGCCACCGCTTCGCGCTCGACGAGCGCGACCGGCGCACCTGGCAGCGGATCGAGCCGCTGATCTCCGGCGCGGAGCGGTTCCGCCCGCCCCGCGCCGGCGAGATCGCCGCGCGGCTGCGGCTGCCGCCCGCCGACGTCCGGCGCGTGCTCAAGGCGCTCGCCCGCCAGCGCGTGGTCGTGGAGGTGGGGCTCGACCGGTTCTTCAAGCGCGAGACGGTGGAGGAGCTCGAGCGCATCGTCGTCGCGCTCGCCCGCGAGCAACCGAACGGGCGATTCGCCGTGTGGCAGTTCCGCGACCGGCTGAACAACGGCAGGAAGGTGGCGATCGAGATCCTCGAGCACTTCGACGGCCGCGGCGTGACGCTGCGCGAAGGCGACCTGCGGCGGCTGAACCCGCGGCGGCTCGACTTGGCCGCCGCCCCCCTCGACGGCGCCGCGCGCGGCGCACCCTGACAAGGGGGAATCGGCGGCATTCGAAAACCTGGACGGGATTACAGCGCTCCAGAAAAATTGAGAACGCAATTCGAGGGGGCGCCGGCAGTTACGTGCGCGACGGCCTTGCCACCGCCGCGCGCATCCCGCCAAATATGGCGGAGGGGAGATCACGGATCGTGGGCAAGCTCGGCATAGCAGTCCTGGGCCTCGCGGTGGCGGTCGGCGGCGCGGCGTTCCTGTGGACGCGGCATCATTCCGCCGAAGCCAACTGGGCGGTCGTCCAGCGCTACTGCTTCGACTGCCACAACGAGCTGGACCTCGCCGGCGGGCGGGCCTTCGACAAGCTCTCTCCCCAGCACATCGCGGAGAACGCGGAAGTATGGGAGGCCGCCATCCGCAAGCTGCGCGGCGGCCTCATGCCGCCGGCGGGCGCGCCGCGCCCCGATGCCGACATCGTCGACCGGCTCGCCACCTGGCTCGAGGACGAGATCGACTCGGCCGCGACCGCGCCGCCGCCCGGCCGCGTGGCGCTGCGCCGCCTGAACCGCCGCGAGTACCGCAACGCGATCCGCGACCTCCTCGCGCTCGACGTCGACCCGGCGCAGTGGCTGCCCGACGACAACGTCGCGGGCCACTTCGACAACAACGCCGACGCCCTCCAGGTGTCGCCGGCGTTCGTGAGCCAGTACATCGACGCCGCCCGCGCCATCGCGCAGCTCGCGGTGGGCGACCCGGACGCGAAGCCCATCACGGTCACCTACGGCGATCCCGCCAACATGGTGATCTCGCTGCCGCCCCAGGGCGCTCCGGGCACGGGCCGGCAGCAGCATCACATCCCCGGACTGCCGTTCGGCACGCGCGGCGGCTTCGTCGTGCAGCACAACTTCCCCGCGGACGGCGAGTACGAGCTCACCATCGGCGACATGGCGCTCGCGCGCGAAGTGCCGCGCATGGAGTTCGAGAACACGGTGGTCGCGCTGCTCGACGGCAAGGAGTTCTACCGCACCAACATCGGCGGCGAGGCGGACCACAAGGCCATCGATCAGCGGCTCGATCCGGCGGTGGAGGAGATCAACGGCCGGCTGCGCAAGATCCGCTTCCACGCCACAGCGGGCCAGCACGAGCTCGCCGTCACGTTCCTCCACCGCAGCTACGCCGAGAGCGACGAGCGCATTCGCACGGTCTCGCTCGCCGGCGGCCAGGAACGCATCCAGGCGGCCCATGCCCTGCAGATCCGCGGCCCGCTCACGATCACGGGCATGGGCGATTCGCCGAGCCGCAAGAAGATCTTCACCTGCCGCCCGGCCGAAACCTCGGCCGAGCGCCGCTGCGCGGCCGAGATCGTCACGCGCCTCGCGGAGCGCGCGTTCCGCCGTCCGGTCACCGGCGAGGACATCGACGCCCTCATGGCGTTCTACGACGCGGGCGCCCGCGAGGGCGGCTTCGAGGTGGGCGTGCGCGATGCGGTCGCGGCCATCCTCGCGAGCCCTCATTTCCTCTACCGCGTGGAATCCGGCGCGAGCGAGGGCGGCGTGGTCGCGCTCAGCGATCTCGAGCTCGCCTCGCGGCTGTCGTTCTTCCTGTGGAGCAGCCTGCCGGACGAGGAGCTGCTCGAGCTCGCGAACGAGTCGCGGCTCAGCGACCCCGAGGTGCTCGCCGGGCAGGTGCGGCGCATGCTGGCCGACGAGCGGGCCCGCTCGCTGGTCGAGGACTTCGCGTTCCAGTGGCTCGACATCGCGAGGCTCGACGAGATCGTGCCCGACCGGACGGCGTTCCCGCACGCGAGCGGGCTGTGGGATCCGCGCGAGCTCTTCAAGGAGGAGCTCAGGCTCTTCATCGACAGCGTGCTGCGCAGCGATCAGAGCGTGCTCGAGCTCCTGACCGCGGACTACACGTTCCTGAACGAGCGCCTCGCGATGCACTACGGCATCGAGACGGTGAAAGGCTCGCGCTTCCGCCGGGTGCAGCTCGAGCACGAGTCGCGCTTCGGGCTGCTCGGCAAAGGCGCCATCCTCATGCTCACCGCCTATCCGAACCGCACCTCTCCGGTGCTGCGGGGCGCCTGGGTGCTGGAGCGCATCGTCGGCGCGCCGCCGCCGGCGCCGCCGCCCGACGTGCCGGAGCTCGAGGAGAACGCGCGCGGCCAACCTCCCCGAACGCTGCGGGAGCGCCTGGAGCAGCACCGCAAGAACCCGACGTGCTACTCCTGCCACGGGATCATGGACCCGATCGGCCTCGCGCTCGAGAATTTCAACGCCGTGGGCCAGTGGCGCACGCACGATCCCGACACCCGCACGCCGATCGACGCGTCGGGCGAGCTGCCCGACGGCACGCCGGTGTCGGGCCCCGTCGATCTGCGGCGCGCGCTGCTCGCGCGACCGGAGCGGTTCGTGCAGGCGTTCACCGAGAATCTGCTGGCCTTTGCCCTGGGACGGAGCCTCGACTACCGCGACATGCCGACCGTGCGCGCGATCGTGCGGCGGGCCGCGAAGGACGACTACACGTTCGAATCGATCGTCTTAGGCATCGTGTCCAGCGACGCGTTTCGCAAGCGGGAGACGGCCGGCGTCATGCAGGCGTCTTCCTCTGCAGGCGCGGGGTGAGCCGCCCCCGCATCTGGAGTGCTGTCATCGAGACCGGAGAATGGCCATGTTCCTGACCCGCAAGCACCTGTCGCGACGCACGGTGTTGAGGGGCGCCGGCGCGTCCATCGCCCTGCCGTTGCTCGACGCCATGATCCCGGCGGGGACGGCCCTCGCCCGCACCGCGGCAGCGCCCGGCCCGCGCCTCGGCTTCGTGTACTTCCCGCACGGCGCGCTGCAGGAGGAGTGGGAGCCGCAGCGGACGGGCCGTGACTTCGACTTTCCGTTCATCCTGGAGCCGCTCGCGCCGCTCAAGGAGTACCTGACGGTCGTGAGCGGGCTGCGCAACAAGGCCGCCGAAGGCGGCGTGCCGCACGCGATCACGCAGGAGACCTGGCTCAATTGCGTGAAGCCGCAGCAGCGCAACGCGGACACCGGCGTCGGCGTCACGGCCGACCAGATCGCCGCGCGCTACCTGCAGAAGGACGCCACGCTGCCGTCGATGGAGCTCTGCGGCGAGCCGGGCGGCAAGATCTCGTTCCGCACGCCCGAGCAGCCGCTGCCGCTCGAGGGCAACCCGCGCAAGGTGTTCTATTCGATGTTCGGGCAGGGCGACACGGCCAAGGAGCGCGACGCCATCCTGCACACCACCGGCAGCCTGCTCGACTACGTGAAGGACGCGGCCGCCAGCCTGAACCGCAAGCTCGACGCGGGCGACCGCGCCAAGGTGGCGAATTTCCTCGACTCGGTGCGCGAGGTGGAGCAGCGCGTGCAGCGGCTCATGGAGAGCAACGGCTCGCTGCCGGAGCTGCCCGAGGCGCCGCTGGGCCCGCCCGACGAGTTCGGCGAGCTGCTCGACGTCCAGTTCGAGCTCATGGCGCTCGCGTGGCAGACGAACCGCACCAACGTCATCACCATGAAGATGGTGGAAGAAGCGAGCATGCGGACCTATCCGCATCTCGGCGTGAACGAAGCCTTCCACCCCACGTCGCACTGGGGCGGGTTCCCGCAGCGCGTGGCGAACCTGCGGCTCATCCAGAACTGGCACACGCAGGTGTTCGCCAAGTTCGCGCAGCGGCTCGCGAGCACGCCGGACGGCGACGGCTCGCTGCTCGACCACGCCATCATCCTGTTCGGGAGCAACATGGCGAACAGCGACGCCCACAACGCCGATCCGTTGCCGCAGGTGCTGGTCGGCAAGGGCAGCGGCGTCATCCGCGGCGGTCAGCACCTGCGCTACCCGAAGGACACGCCGCACGCGAACCTGCTCGTGACGATACTCGACCGCGTCGGCGTGCCTGCCGAGGAGATCGAGCACTTCGGCGACAACACCGGAACGTTCTCCGAGGTCTGACGGTGACGCGCGGCACGGGCACCGCCTGCGCGATCGCCGCCGCGGCCGCGATCGTGCTCACGGCCGCCGCCCGGGGCGACGTGACCGACGCCGAGCACCGCTACGCCGACGGCAGCACGCCGCTGCACTGGGCGGTGTACGAGGGCGACGTCGACGAGGTGCGGCGGCTGATCGCCGCGGGGGCGGACGTCTCGGCCGCCAACCGCTACGGCGCAACGGCGATGGGCCTCGCGGCAGAGGTGGCGGACACGGAGATCATCGAGCTGCTGCTCGAGGCCGGCGCGGACCCCGACTCGCCCAACCCGGAAGGACAGACGGCCCTCATGGCCGTGGCCCGCACCGGCAAAGTGGAAGCCGCGAAGCGCCTGCTCGAGCACGGCGCCACCGTCGACGCGCGGGAGCGCTGGGGAGGACAGACGGCGCTCATGTGGGCGTCCGCGCGCCGGCATCCCGAGATGATGGCGCTGCTCATCGCGCATGGCGCCGACGTCAACGCGCGCTCCCTCCATCGCGACTACCAGCGGCGCGTGACGGCCGAGGGGCGACCGAAAGACCTGGACAGCGGCGGCTTCACGCCGCTGCTCTACGCCGCGCGCGAGAACTGCATCCCGTGCGTGGAGGTGCTGCTCGAGAACGGCGCCGACATCGACCTGCCGGACCCGGACGGCGTGTCGCCGCTGCTGCTCGCGATCATGAACGTCAACTGGGACCTCGCGAAGCGGCTCATCGAGGCCGGCGCCGACGTCAACCAATGGGACATCTACGGCGAGGCGCCGTTGTTCATGGCCGTGAACCTGCGCAATCGCTGGGACGGCGGGCGAGCGTCCATCGACCCCGTGAACGAGACGGACGGCCTCACGATCGTCCGCATGCTGCTCGAGCACGGTGCGAACCCGAACATGCAGCTCTTCTTCCGTCCGGCGGGCCTGCGCGGCTCCACCAACACGCGCGGCTCGACGCCACTGATCCGGGCGGCGGCGAACGGGGACATCGAGGTCGTGAAGCTCCTGCTCGAGCACGGCGCGGATCCCACGCTCTACATGGCCGACCGCCAGACGCCGATCCATGCCGCGCTCGCGGGGCGCGTCTCCGAGAAGGACGCGCTCGCGCTCATCGAGATCCTGCACGAGGCGGGCACGGACGTGAACGTGGTGGCGCTGGTCCACCATCTCGAGGAGGTGCGCGGCGGCAGCGCGCTGCATTACGCGGTGCGCAAGCGCTACAAGGAGGTCATCAAGGCCCTCGCCTCCTACGGCATCGACATGAACCTCGAGGACCAGGACGGCCTCACCGCGCTCGACTACACGCAGTCGCGCGGGTTCATCCCGTTCATGGCCAATCAGACGCCCATCTACGCGGAAGAAGCGGCGCTGCTGCGCGAGCTCGGCGCTACGGTGGAGATGGAGCGCGATCCGGTGTGGCCGATCCTCGGCCCGCCGCAGGGCATCTGGCCGGACATCTGGCCGCTGGGCGAGCCGAAGGTCCATCCGCCGATCTTCAGGCACGACGGAAGCTACTAGCATGCTTCGCCATTACCCGCTGCCCGCCGCAGCCGCCGTCCTCTTGGCCGCGGCGCTCGCGGCGTCGCCTTCGAGGGCCCAGTGGATCGGCTACCCCACCGCCGGCGTGCCGCGCACGGCCGACGGCAAGGCGGACATGACGGCGCCCGCGCCGCGCACGGCGGACGGCAAGCCCGACCTTTCGGGCATCTGGATCTCGGATCGCACGCCCCCGGGCGAGGAAACGCCGAGCGACGGCCTGAACCTGCCGTCCGGCCGCCAGATGGCGAACATCGGCATCGACCTGCCGGGCGGGAAGCTGCCCTATCGGCCGTGGCTCGCAGAGCTCGTCGAGCGACGCACCGCGCGTCAATCCATCGACGACCCGCACATCCGTTGCCTCCCGGACAACTTCCTGCGCGCCTACGGGCTGCCGCACATGCTGAAGTTCGTCCAGACGCCGGATCTGCTCGTCGTGCTCAACGAGATGAACGCCGGCTACCGCCAGGTGTTCCTCGACGGCCGGGCGCTGCCCGAGGATCCGACGCCTTCGTGGCAGGGCTATTCGTCCGGGCGGTGGGTCGGCGACACGCTCGTGATCGACACGATCGGCGTGCGCGACGACACCTGGATCGACTGGAACGGCAGCGTGATCACGGAGGCCGCCAAGGTGCGCGAGGAGATCCGGCGCCCCGACTTCGGCCACCTGCAGATCCGCGTCACCGTCGACGATCCGAAGGCCTATACGGAGCCCTGGACGGTCACGCTCAATCAGCGCATCGTGGTGGACGCCGAGCTGATCGACGAGATCTGCCTCGAGAACGAGCAATTCGTCCAACGCATGGGCCTTCCGTACTGATCGCGACGCGAAACCGAGACGAGCGATGCACCCGACTCGAGCCACATCAGCCCGCGGCACGAAAACGGCCCTCGGAGCCGTCCTGCTGTCCTTCGCCGCCAGCCTGCTCGCGGCCGCCCTGCCCGTCCGTGCGCACCATTCGTTCCCGGCGCAGTACGACGCGGAGAAGCCCATCACGCTGACCGGCACGGTCACGAAGGTCGAGTGGACCAATCCTCACATCTTCATCTACATCGACGTGACGGACGAGAACACCGGGGAGGTCGTGAACTGGGCCCTCGAGATGGGCGGGCCGAACGCGCTGCTGCGCCTCGGGTGGAAGCGCGACTCGCTCAAGCCGGGCGACCGCATCATCGTTGAAGGCAGCCTCGCGAGGGACGGCAGCCCGCTCGCCAACGCCACCTCGATCGTGATGGCCGACACGGGACGACGGATGCTGGCGGGCTCGAGCAACCCGAATGCGCCCGGCGGGCGCTGACACGTCGAGCGTCGCGTCATGACACGATCCGCACGCATGCGCTCGATGGACTGCCGCCTGGTCTCGCGGCGCGCCCTGCTGCGCGCCGCCGTCGGAACCCTGCCGCTCGCGGGCGCCGCGTCCCTGGGCGGCACGCTGCTCTGGCCCGCGGTCGCGGCACGCGCCCAGCAGGCC
>DATCLR010000006.1:0-2442 GCA_036563785.1 Burkholderiales bacterium
GCTCGGCGGCATTCGGCAGCACGTGAACGCGCTGGGCCGGGATGCCGTAGCGGCGCACCAGCTCGTCCTTCAGCGTGCTCGACACTGCGAACAGCGCGCTTGCGGCCGAGAAGATACGCCGATCGAGCCGTTCGGCCAGCGGACGCAGCAGGCGGCTGCGGCGCCGCACCAGCGGCGAGCGCGACGTGTAGTTGACCTCCAGATAGAGCGGCTTGCGCCAGCGGCGCGCGAGATGCGCACCCGCCAGACCGAAGATCGCGTAGCGCTCGAAGATGGCGTCGAGCGACGCGCCGTCGACGCGTTTGCGCGCCTGGCGCACGGCGCTGATGTTATAGGCGAGCTCGAGCAGCTCGAATATGAGTTCCGGCACGTATCGCGTCACGAACTTGTAGAGCCGCATCGACCAGCCGCGCGCGCCCGCGCCGTCCTCCGCCGCGTCGCCGAAACGCTCCCCTACCGGGGAGACGATCGCCACCGAATGACCGAGGGCGCGCATACCCTTCACGATCTCCCCGATATGGACACCCTCCACGCCTTTGGCCTGTGTGCGATGAAGATAGAGCAGCTTCATGCCTCTGCCTCGCCCGATACGCCGAGGAGCGCGCTCAACGTCACGGGCACGAGCCCGTCGACCTTGAGCCGCGACAGCAGCTCTGGCAGCGCTTCGACGGTCGCCGCGGTCTTGTCGTGCAGCAGCACGATATCCCCGGGACGGACCGGGTGCGCGTCGAAGTACGCGAGCACCTCGCACGCGGACGCCGCGCGGTAGTCCTTCGGATCCGCGCTCCACAGCACGATGCGGCGACCGCGGCGCACGCAGTGCGCGAGCACTTTGGCGTTGAGCACTCCCTTCGGAGGCCGGAAGTAGCGGTTGGCGAACCAACGCCGCCCGTGCGCGTCGGCCAACGCCCACGGTTCCTCCGTCTCCGCGACGATCTCCCGATACCCGAGACGCGCGAACTCGGCGTGCGTCATCGAATGGTTGCCGAGCTCGTGTCCGTCGGCGAGCAGCCGCGCGACGAGGTCCGGGTACCGGCGCATTCGTTCGCCGACCAGGAAAAACGTGGCGCGCGCGCCCTGTTCTCGCAGCAGTCGGGACACGCGCGCCGTGTACTCCGGATTCGGTCCGTCGTCGAACGTGAGCGCGACTTTGTTGCCCGCGCGCGGGACGCGATAGAGCACCCACCGCGAGGGCAGACAGGACGTCACCGCCTGTTTGAGCGCTCGCCGCAGCATCAGGCCGCCCGGTTCAATTCCGGTTTCTCGTTCGCGGAGAGAATCGCGAGATACCGCTCCGCCACGGCATCCCAGCTGAGCGCCGGCGACGCACGTGCCACCTCCTCCCGCCGCCAAGAGCGATCGAACACCTCATGCAAGCTTCGGGCCAGCGCTTCCGCGTCGCCCGGCGGCACGAGAATGCCGGTTTCCGGCGACACGATATCCGGAACCGCTCCCACGGCGCTCGCGACCACGGGTAGTCCGGTGGCCGCCGCCTCGAGCACCACGTTCGGCATGCCTTCCATCAAGCTCGGCAGACACAGCGCATCCGCCGCGCACAGCCACTGCGGAACTTCCCGGTGCGGGCGCTCGCCGGCGAAGCGCACGCGCGACTTCAAACCGAGCCGCGAGCTCTCTGCTTCCAGAGCCGGGCGCTCGGCTCCATCGCCGACCAGCAGCGTATCGAACCCGAGATGACCGGCGGCGGCGAGCGAAGCGAGCGCGCGCAGCAGCACCGGCAGGCCCTTCACCGCATGCAGCCGCCCGAGGAACAGCAGGTAGCGCCGATCCGGATCGAGCCCGAGGCGGGCGCGGGCCTCCAGTCGCTCGACCGGCGTCGGAACCCGGAACCGCGCTCCGTCGATGCCGTTCGGCACGTAGTGCGCCCGCGCTGCCGGCGCGCCGAGCCCGATCACTTTGTCCACGAGAGCGCGGCTCACTCCCGTGACGGCTCTTGCGCGAGCCAATGCCCACCCGATCTGACGCCGTCGCAGTTTCAGCTCGCCGTATACGTTGATGTCCGATCCGAGCGCCGTAAGCACCACCGGCACACCGAGCCGCCGCGCGATCATCGTGGCGGCGACACCGTCCGGATACACCCAGTGTCCGTGAATCACATCGATCGGCCGCGCCCGATGCAGCCTCGCCACCAGCGGATAAGCGGCGAGCGCCTGCAGGTACGGCTGCGCGGCCCCGGAAACCTTCGGAACGAGCGGGAAGCGCGGATAGTGCACCGGAATGGATCCCCGAAGCAGCGCGCGCGGCACATTCACGAACAGCCGCCATGCCGGGTGACGGCGCGTCCAGCCGACATCGGGGCACCAGGGCAGCGGGCAGACCACCTCGACGTCCGCGCGCGCGGCCATCGCATCGGCGAGCTGCGCGGTGAATACGCCCCCGTTCGGATCGTTCGGTGTCGGAAACTGGGACGTATAGAGCAGCACC
>DATCLR010000008.1:0-3214 GCA_036563785.1 Burkholderiales bacterium
GGCGTGGGTCGTCGCGATGCGCAGCGCCGCGCGCTTCTCCAGGCTCACCGCGCCGGTGGAGACGGCCTCGTCCCACGCTTCCTCCACCGCTTCCATGAGGAAGGCGCGGCCGGAGCGGATGCGCGCCTCGCAGCGTCCGACCGCGAACTGCGCAAGCGGCTGGTCGCGCAGCAGCCCCTGCACGTAGCGCGGCGATTTCGCGCCGGCGAGGTCGATGAACGCTTCCAGGCAGCTCCGCGCGACCGCGAGCGCGGTGGCCGCGTCGCCGCTCGCGAACGCGAGCGTGCGCGGCACCTTGTAGAGCGGCCCGTCGTGCCGCAGCGGCTCGTTCGTCTGCAGGAAGGTGCGCTCCGCAGGCACGAACACGTCGTTCACCGACCAGTGATGGGTGCCGGTGCCGCGCATGCCGCGCGTGCGCCAGGTGTCGTGGATCTCGGCCTCGGACGCGCGCACGAGGCAGTAGCGCGCTTCCGGCTTGCCGTCCTTCATGCGCACCTCGCCGTTCTCGATCACCTGCGCCTGCGAGGCGAGCCAGGAGGCGTGGCGGCAGCCCGTGCTGAAGGGATGCTTGCCGGTGACGCGGTAGCCGCCGGGCACGACCACCGCTCTTCCGACCGGCGCCGGCGTGTTCGCGACGACGGCGCGCGGCGTCTCGATGAAGACCTCGCGTGCGACCTCGATCGGCATGCGCGCGGCATAGGTGGCGAAGATCGCACCCTGGTTCACGCACCAGGCGGTGCTCGCATCGGCCTTCCCGATCTCCTCGATGACCCGCACGTAGGTCGGGAAATCCAGCTCCAGCCCGCCGACCGCCTTCGGCACCGCGAGGAGGAACATGCCGGCGTCGGCCAGCGCGTGAAAGACCGGACGCGGCAGCTCGCGCGTCGCCTCGATCTCGTCGGCCGCCGCGCGGATCATGGGGGCGAGCTCCCGCGCCTTCTCGAGCGGCGAGACGCTGGTCTGCGCCGCGCTCTCCGAACCGGACCCTGCTGGCTTGACGCTTTCCATGCTCATGCTCGCTTTCCGTTGCTTCGGCGCTTTCGCGGCCAGCGGCGGTGGCGCCGCCGATGCCAGTCCGTGCCGCTATCGGGCCTTCGGGCGCGATTGTATGCCGGTCTGCCAGGTCGAGTGCCGCAGGTCCGGGAAGCCGCGGCTGCGCCGCTCGAGATAGTGGCCGTAGACCGGCGGCAGGTGCTCGTACGGTTTCTCGACGCCGAGCTTGAGCGCCGCGTCCATCGCCCAGTTCGGGTTCACCAGGAACTCGCGACCGAGCGCGACGAGGTCGGCGTCACCCGCCTCGAGGATCGCCTCGGCCTGATCGGCGTGGACGATGAGCCCGACGGCCATCGTCATCACGCCGGCGCCGCGCCGGATGGCGGAGGCGTACTTCACCTGGTAGCCGTAGCCGATCGGGTTGTCGCCCGGCGCCGTGTCCGACATGCCGCCGGAGCTGCAGTCGATGACGTCGACCCCGTGCTCCTTCAGCGCGTGCGCGAGCGCGATGCTGTCCTCGATCGTCCAGCCGAGCTCGTCGGTGGCCGAGACGCGCAGGAAGAGCGGCTTGTCCTGCGGCCAGTGGCGGCGCACCGACTGCACCACCTCGAGCGCGAAGCGCATGCGGTTCGCCGGCGATCCGCCGTAGCCGTCGGTGCGCTGGTTGGCCGCCGGCGACAGGAACTGGTGGATGAGGTAGCCGTGCGCGCCGTGGATCTCGAGCACGTCGAACCCGGCTTCCAGCGCGCGGCGCGCCGCCTGTCCCCACGCTTCGACGGCGAAGTCGATGTCCGCCTGCGTCATTTCCCGCGGCGCTTCGTATCCCGGACCGTGCGCGATGGCGCTCGGGCCGATCAGCTCCCAGGGCTCGCCGTGATCGACGCCCGGCACGTCCTTCAACGGCGTGCGGCCTTCCCACGGCACCGCGCGGCGCGCCTTGCGGCCCGAGTGTCCGAGCTGGATGCCGCAGGCGGCGCCGTAGCGCTTCACCAGCTCGACGATGCGCCGCATGCCGGGAATGAACTCGTCCTTCCACAGGCCCAGGTCGCGCGGCGTCGAGCACCCGCGCGGATCGACCTTGGTCGACTCGACGAAGACCAGTCCCGCGCCGCCCACGGCGAACTTCGCCAGATGTGCGAGGTGCGTCTCGTTGGTATAGCCGTTGGTGGCGCTGTAGGTGAGCATGGGGGAGACCACGATGCGGTTGCACAGCGTGAGCCCCCGGATCGTGAGCGGCGTGAAGAGCTGGACGGTCATGGGCGCTGTTGTCGTCGGGTCGGTGGATCCGGCAGGTTGCGGTCGGCCGTCGGGCGGCGCGGCCGCGGCGTAAGGTACGGGTAGTGTACCGTAGCGCGCGTCGGTCTCATGCCCGACGCGCGGCGGCGATCGCCGGAATTCGCTCGCAGGACCATATCCTGGACATGCGCGCGGGTTCGCGACGCGCGAGGAAGCCGTCCGATCGCTATCCGCGCCGGCGCTCGTACCAGCGCGTCATGATCTCCATCGCGATGCAGGACGCAGCCGACGCGGCGATGAGGACGATCTCGGCGGTGCGCCAGCCGAAGGCATCGACGATGAGCGCGAACACCGTCGGCGAGGCCGAGGTGACGAGCAGGATCGGGGTCGCGAGGATGCCGAGCACGGCACCGTAGCCCTTCGGGCCGAAGAGGGCGAGCGGCACGGCGCCCCGCACGATCGTGACCACACCTTGCGATGCGCCGGTGAGCAGGGTGAAGGCGACGATCAGCGCGAGCCGGCCGTGCCCGAGCCAGAGCAGCGCGAACGACACGGGCAGCACGCCGATCGCGATGCGCGCAACGGTCATCGCGTGCAGGCGGCGGCCGAACACGAGCTCGACGACGCGCCCCGCGAACTGCGCGAAGCCCTTCATGGAGGCGACCCAGACGGCGGCCGCGGTGGCAAGGCCCGCGCCTTCGAGCAGCGGAACGAGCTGCACGCTGATCACGCCGAACACGAACGCGTTGAGCGACATGACGAGCGCGAACAGGATCATGGCGAGCGTGCGCGCCGGGCCTTCGAGCGGCGGGCCTTCCTTGGCGCGAGCCGGATCTTCGCGCGGGGGCGCGATGTCGGCCGGCTCGCGGCGCGCGAGCCCGAACCAGTTGAGCGGCAGGCACACGGCCAGGTTGATCGCCGCGAACACGACGAGCGTTTCCCGCCAGCCGAGCGACTCGTTCAGGAAGTGGCCGACGACCCAGAA
>DATCLR010000009.1:0-3658 GCA_036563785.1 Burkholderiales bacterium
TCGTAGAACGCGATCAGCTCGTGGCGCCGGCTGATCACGGTCATCCTGAGCTTGCGTACGCCCCACATGGCGCGCGCCGTGCGCTCGGCTTCCTGCAGGAAGCGCTTGCCGACGCCCCGGCCCTGCAGTGTCGGCTCGACCGTGAACATGCCGAAGTACGCGGTGTCCTCCGCGATCCGCTCCAGGTGCACGCAGCCGATGAGCCGATCGTTGGCGAAGCACAACAGCATCACCGACTGCGGCCTGCCGATGAGCTCCGCGATCTCCTCGGCGTCCGTGCGCTGACCGTCGAGCAGATCGGCTTCGGTCGTCCAGCCGGCCCGGCTGTACTCGCCCCGATACGCGGAGTTCACGAGCGCCACGATGGCCCCGGTGTCCCGCAGCTCCGCGCGGCGAAAGTGCAGCTCTGTCACGGGTGCGAACCGGGACGTCGGTTCAGTCGAACGGGTGATGCAGGACGATGGTCTCGTCGCGCTCGGCGCCCGTGGAGATGAGATCGATGCGCGCGCCGGTGAGCTCCTCGATCCGCTCGAGATAGGCGCGCGCATTGGCGGGCAGCCGGTTCCGGTCGCGAATGCCGAGCGTCGATTCCTTCCACCCCGGCATCTCTTCGTAGATCGGCCGGCAGCGGGCCATCGCTTCGGCGCCGGCCGGCGGCGTGGTGCGGCGCTCGCCCTTGTATTCGTACGCCACGCAGATCGGCACGCGGTCCAGCCCGTCGAGCACGTCGAGCTTGGTGATGCAAAGCCCCTGCACGCCGTTCAGCTGCACCGCACGGCGCACTGCCGCCGCGTCGAACCAGCCGCACCGCCGCGGGCGTCCGGTCGTTGCGCCGAACTCGTTGCCGCGGCGCGACAGCAGCTCGCCGTATTCGTCGTGCAGCTCGGTCGGGAACGGCCCGGCGCCGACCCGCGTCGTGTACGCCTTGGTGATGCCGAGCACGTAGCCGATACAGTGCGGCCCGAGGCCCGTGCCGAGCGCGGCGCTGGCCGCGCAGGTGTTCGACGACGTCACGTACGGATACGTGCCGTGGTCGATATCGAGGAACGTGCCCTGCGCACCTTCGAACAGGATGCGGCGGCCGGCGCGGATGTACTCGTAGAGCAGCTCCGGCACGTCGGCCACCAGCGGCCTGAGCCACTCGGCCTGCGCCATCGCGGTCTCGTAGGTCTGCTCGAAATCGACCGCCTCCGCCTGGTAGTAGCGCGTCAGCACGAAGTTGTGGAAGTCCATGACCTCCGCGAGCTTCTCGCGGAAGACCTCGGGCTCGAACAGATCCATCACACGCAGCGTGCGCCGCCCGACCTTATCCTCGTAGGCCGGTCCTATTCCGCGGCCGGTGGTGCCGATGGCGCGCCCGCCGGACGCGCGCTCGCGCGCGCGGTCGAGCGCCTGGTGGTACGGCAGGATAAGCGGACAGGATTCGCTCACGCGCAGGCGGCTGCGCACCTCGACGCCGCTCGCCTCGACCTCCTGGATCTCCTTATAAAGCGCGTCCGGCGACAGCACGACACCGTTGCCGATCACGCACAGCACGCCCGAGCGCAGCACGCCGGACGGAATGAGGTGCAGCACTGTCTTCTTGCCGCGGATCACCAGCGTGTGGCCGGCGTTGTGCCCGCCCTGGAAGCGCGCCACCGCGTCCGCGCGCTCGGTCAGCAGATCGACGATCTTGCCCTTGCCCTCGTCGCCCCACTGGGTGCCGACGACCACTACGTTCTTGGCCATTGTCTGCTCTCGTGCTCGCCGTCCGGCCGCGCGCGGCGCGGCGGTCGCTTCATGAGTTGTCCGCGGCGCCCACCGGCCGCACCTGCCAGCGGCCGCCCTGCTCGACCAGCTCGCGGTCGCATCCGAGCGCCTCGGCGGTCGCGCCGTCGCCCGGGAGCCGCCGCACGACGCGCTCGCCGCTCGCGCGCAGCCGCGCGATCTCCGCGAGCAGCGCCGGATCGTCGCCGGCGGGCGCGAGAATAGCCGGGCGCGCCGGGACCTGCAGCGCTCCGAGATCGGCCAGCCGCCGCAGGTCGGCGCTGAAACCCGTCGCCGCTCGATCGCGTCCGAACGCCCGGCCGATGCCGTCGTAGCGCCCGCCTTTGGCGACCGCCCGCCCTTCGCCGGGCACGAACGCGAAGAACTTGACGCCGGTGTAGTACTGGTAGCCGCCGAGCTCGGCCAGATCGAAGTGCAGCGCCACATGGGGCGCCTGCGCCCGCACCTGCCGCGCGATCGACTCGAGGTCGTCTATCGCGGCGAGCGCACCGTCGACGGTCCGGTACTCCTCGCGTGCACGTGCGAGCACTTCGTCGTCGCCGCTCAGCTCGAGCAGCGCCACGATCTCCCGCCGGCTCCCGCCGGCTATGGACCAGGCCGCGAGCAGCGCCTCGACGTCGCTGCGCGAGCGCCGCTCGATCGCCTCGAGCAGCTCCTCGCGCTGCGCGCCATCCAGGCCGGCGCGCTCGACCAGCGCCGCGAACACGCCGACGTGCGCGAGATCGACGTGCGGCCGTTCGATCCCCGTGAGTGCGAGCATCGCGAGCATCAGGCTCAGCACCTCGGCATCGCTCTCGGGGCCCCGGTGCCCGAAAAGCTCCGCACCCACCTGCAGCGGCTCGCGCGAGCCGGCGAGCTCCTCGGGGCGCGTGCGCAGCACCGGCCCCACGTAGCACAGGCGCGTCGCGTGCGGGCGCTTCAGATAATGCGCGTCGATGCGCGCCGCCTGCGGGGTGATGTCCGCCCGCACGCCCATGAGCCGCCCGCTCAGCTGATCGATCACCTTGAACGTCTGCAGATCGAGCTCGTGGCCGACCCCGGTGAGCAGCGCATCGAGGTACTCGAGCAGCGGCGGCATAACCAGCTCGTAGCCCCAGCTGTCGAAGAGATCGAGCACCCGCCGCCGCAGCGCCTCGAGACGGCGCGCCTCGGACGGCAGCGTTTCCTCGATCCCTTCGGGCAGCAGCCAGCGGTCGCGGGTGGTCATGGTCAGTGTCTGACGGCGAACAGCAGCAGCAACCCGAGCAGCATGCTCGCGAGCCCGACGCCGCGCAACTGTCCGTCGTTCAGCTCGTCGATCGCTTTCAGGGCGCGCCGCACGGCGCCGGGATTCGCGAAGGGCAGGATGCCCTCCAGCACGAGAACCAATGCGAGTGCGGCGAGCAGGTCTTCCCACATGGTGCGGGCACGCCGTCCGTGCCGTCAGCGCGTGGGCTTCTTCATGTACTTGAAGAACTCCGAGTTCGGATCGACGATGAGCACGTCGTCCTTGCCCTTGAAGCTCTCCTTGTAGGCGTTGAGACTGCGGTACAGGGCGTAGAACTCGGGCCACTGGCTGTAAGCGGCCGCGTAGATGGCCGTCGCGCGCGCGTCGCCCTCGCCGCGGATGCGTTCGGCCTCGCGATACGCATTGGCGAGCAGAACTTCGCGCTGCCGCTCGGCGTCCGCACGGATCTTCTCGGCCGCCTCCTCGCCCTGCGCGCGCAGCTCGTTGGCGATGCGCTTGCGTTCGGCGCTCATCCGCTGATACACCGACTGACTCACCTCGTCCGGCAGATCGACGCGCTGCAGCCGCACGTCGACGACTTCGATGCCGAAGCGGCGCGACTCGCGATCGGCGTACTGCGTGAGTACTTCCATGATCTGCGCGCGCTCGGTCGACACCACGCTC
>DATCLR010000019.1:0-34407 GCA_036563785.1 Burkholderiales bacterium
GTTATTCGGCGATGAATTCGCTCGGACTCAAGCTCAACGGTATCGGGAAGGATACGCGGCCGCGCGCCGGCGGCATCGAGATTCTGCGCGATGCCAGCGGCGAGCCGACCGGCGTCTTCGTCGAGCACAACTTCGTGAACATGCTCGAACGGGACCTGCTGCCGGCCGTGCCGCGCTTCACCTACGAGCAGCGCCGCGAAGGAATCAGGCGCGGCATCGGCCTGTACAACGCCAAAGGCACGACGAGCATCTACGAGGGGCACGGCAGCTCCGCCGATATCGTCGCGGCGTACCGGGAGCTGTGGGAGCGCGGCGAGCTCAACATGCGCGTCGGGCTGGTCATCAGCCCCGCCTGGACCGGCCTTGAGGAAGCCGAGCGGCTGATGCGCGACTGGCTGCCTCTCGCCCGCGGGCGCGGCTTCGGCGACGCGATGCTGCGCATTTCCGGCGTCTTTATAGGCTACGGCGGCGACCCCTGGATTCGAGAGCTCGCGCGCAAGAACTACAGCGATGTCGCCTGGAGCGGTCTGGTCCCGCAGGCGAACTCGCCCGAAGAGTTCGAGGCGCTGTGCCTGCTGGCCGCGCGTTACGGACTGCGCGTGCATACGGTCGTTTCCGACAAGCTTCATGAGATCGTTCCGATCATGGAGCGCATCGCTCGGGAGTATCCGATCGGGGAGCGGCGCTGGGTTCTCGAGCACGTGAGCAAGGCGACCGAAGCGGACCTGGTGCGCGTGCAACGCCTCGGGGTCGGCGTAACGCTGATTCCGCCGCATTACGTCTGGAAAGTCGGCCATCGCTTTTTCGGCCTCGATGCGGAGCAGCTCGATCTGCTCTCCCCGGCGCGGCGGCTGTTCAAGCTGGGCGTCCCGGTTTCCGCGGGTACCGATGCCGTTCCGTACGACCCACTGTTCTGCATGTGGGTGATGACCACCCGACGCGAACGCACGACCAACCGCGTGATGGGCGAGGGAGGCATCGTTACCAACGAAGTGGCGCTCAGATTGCTGACGGTCGGGGGCGCATGGCTGACGTTCGACGAAGAGCGCAAGGGGCCTCTCGCCGTCGGTCACTACGCCGATCTCGCGGTGCTGTCCGGGAATCCGCTCGCGGCGAGAGGCGACGAACTGCTCGCGCTCAAGTGCCTAGCGACCATGGTCGACGGGCGCTGGGTCCATAGCGAGCTCTGATGGGCGTCTACTCGGCGCTGCGGCCAGCGGGGCGCAAATGAACCACTTCCAGTTCGCCCTAAACGGGCTCTTTCTCGGCGGCCTCTATGCCTGCATCGCGGCCGGCTTCTCGCTGGTGTGGGGCGTGCTGCACATCATAAACATGCTCCACGGCGCGTTGATCGTGCTCGGCGCCTACGTGGCTTTCTACGGCCACGAGTGGTTCGGCATCCATCCGTTTGTTTCCATGCTCGCCGCCGGGCTCATCGTCGGCGCATTCGGCTACCTGGTACAGACTGGGTTGATCAACCGGGTGGTAACCAAGCCCGTGCTGGTGACGCTCACGCTCACGTTCGGGCTCGACCTCATACTGATCAACGCGATGCTGCTCGCGTTCAGCGCCGATTTTCGTACGGTGGTGCTGGAGCATCCGCTGGGTACCGCCAGCTTCGGCGGCGTGTTCATTCCCCTCGATCGCATGGTGGCCATGCTTCTCGCGCTCGCGATGATCGGCGTCGTGTACGCGGGGCTTCGCTTGTCGCGCATCGGGCGCGCCATCGTCGCGGTGCGCGCGGACCGGGAAGCCGCCTCGCTGATGGGAGTCGACGTAGCGCGCACCTATTCCGTCACGTTCGCAATCAGCGCGATGCTCGCGGCCGCTGCGGGGAGCCTTATGAGCGTGGTGTTTCCGATATCGCCGACGACGGGGCACCTGTTCCTCGGCAAGGCATTCGTGATCTGCGTACTCGGCGGCATCGGCAGCATCGGCGGCGCGGTCGTGGGCGGAATGACGCTCGGCTTGCTCGAGAGCTTCGGCGGGCTGCTGTTCGGACCGGAGCACGCGCTGACCATCGCGTTCGTGCTGCTGATCGTGCTGCTGGTGTTTCGGCCGCAGGGGCTCATGGGCAAGAAGGGCTTCTGATGACGCGCCGGAACCTGATGCTGCTGGCCGTGGCGGTGGCGGTGCTCGGCGCCGCTCCCTTCATCGGCGGCAATTACGTGCTGCGCATCGGCACGATCACGCTGATGTACGCGGTCGTCGCCATATCGTGGAACTTCATCGGCGGTCTCGCCGGCTATCCCTCGTTCGCAACGGCGGCATTCTTCGGTCTTGGCGCCTACGCGGGGGCCATCGCGCGCACCGCAGGGGTGCCGGAGACGCTCGCCTGGCTGCTGGCGATGCTCGCGGCCGGGGCCTTCTCGCTCGCGCTCGGGTTCGTGATTCTGCGGCTGCGGGGGCATGCGTTCGCCATCGCATCGCTCGTCGTGATCGAGGTGCTGCGCGAGATCGTGACGTCCTGGGACAGCGTGACCGGCGGCGGCGCCGGCATCAGCGTACCGTTCGCGGCCGCTACGCCGGAAGCGATCGCCACGTACTACTACTGGAGCATGTGCGGGCTCGCGGCGCTCGCCTTCGCCGTCCTCTACCACGTGGCACGCAGTCCGCTCGGCTTCGGACTGCGGTGCATTCGGCAGAACGAGGATGCGGCGAACATGGTCGGCATCAATACGACGCTCTTCAAGACGGCGGCGTTCGTTCTGTCGGGCGTATTCGCCGCCGGTGCCGGCGCCATCTACGCCTCCTGGACTTCCTACATAGACCCGGCGGACGCGTTCGACATCGTGATATCGATCAAGGCCATCGTGATGGTGCTCCTCGGCGGCGCCGGCACCGTACTCGGGCCGGTGCTGGGTGCGGCGGCGTTCATGGCGCTCGACGAGTTCGCGTGGAGCAACTTCCTCGAGGTGCACACCGGTATTCTTGGCGTCCTCGTGGTGTTGCTGGTCCTGTTCCTCCCCACAGGCATCTCGAGTTTCAGCCTGCCGGACGTTCTCCGGCGCATGAGGCACAAACATGGTTCCCCTGCTGGAGCTTCGGGACGTTAGCTGCACTTTCGGCGGCGTTCGCGCGGTACGCGGCGTCTCTTTCCGCCTGAAGCAAGGCGAGATCGTCGGCCTCATCGGCCCGAACGGTGCAGGAAAGACGACGCTGGTGAATCTCATCAGCGGCGTGTACGCCCCGGCCTCCGGGCAGATCCTTCATCGCGGCGAGCGCGTCGATGGTATGAAGCCGTTTCGTCTCGCGGCGCGCGGCATCGCGCGGACTTTTCAGATCGTGCAGCCGTTCCCGGCGATGACGGTGCTCGAAAACGTCATGGCCGCATCGTTGTTCGCGGCCCGCCGGAAGGGGATGGCGGCAGCGCGCGCCGCCGCCATGGAGCAGCTCGAATTCACCGGGCTCGCTCCGCTGGCACACCGACCCGCGATGGAGCTGACGCTCGCGAATCGCAAACGCCTCGAGCTCGCGAAGAGCCTGGCGATGGAACCGCAGCTGCTGATGCTGGACGAGGTGAACGCCGGCTTGAACTCCGCTGAAGTCGAGCAGGCGCTCGAGCTGATCCGGGCGATCGCGGCGCGCGGCGTCACCATCGTGATCATCGAGCACCTGCTCAAGGTGGTGATGACGCTGTGTCAGCGCGTAGTCGTGCTGCATCACGGCGAGCTGATCGCGGACGGGGCGCCGCGGGACGTCGTGGAAGACGAACGGGTCGTCTCGGCGTACCTGGGCGCGCGCTACGCGGAACGGTATCGGAGGCGGCATGCCTGAGGCGCTGCTTCAGGTCGAGAACGTCGTCGCCGGCTACGACGACGTGCGCGTGCTTTGGGACGTGAGCTTCGAGCTCTCCGCCGGGGAAACGGTGTGCCTGATCGGATCGAACGGAGCGGGCAAGACGACGCTGCTGTCGACGATCTCCGGTCTGCTCCGGCCGCAGTCGGGGCGAATACGCTTCGCGGGACACGACCTCACCCGGGCCACGCCGCGCGAGGTGCTGCAGGCGGGCATCGCACACGTCCCCGAAGGCCGCCGGCTCTTCGGTCCCATGAGCGTCCTCGACAACCTGCTCATGGGCGCTTATCTGCGGCTCGAGAAGGCCGAGGTGCGGCACGATCTGGAGCGCATCTTCGAGCTGTTCCCGATTCTGGCGTCGCGCCGGCATCAGCCGGCGGGAACTCTTTCGGGCGGTGAGCAGCAGATGTGCGCGATCGCGCGCGGCATGATGAGCCGTCCGCGGCTGCTCATGATCGACGAACTTTCGCTCGGGCTCGCGCCGCAGGTGGTCGAGCAGTTGGGCGATGTCATCCGGCAGATCGCGCGCGAAGGCCTCTCCGTTCTGCTGGTCGAGCAGGACGTGATGACGGCATTCGAGCTCGCGAGCCGCGGCATCGTTCTGGATACCGGGCGAATCGCGATGCAGGGGCCGGTTGCAGAGCTCGCGAGCAACGCCGCCGTGCGCGAGGCCTACATGGGCATTGCATGAAGAGGCGCGCGCCTGGCAGGAACGGGCGGCGCTTCACGACATTCTTCGAACATCAGAGGAGGGGAGTCGCGATGAACTACGAAAGACTAGGCAAGTGGTTGGCATGTGCGGCCGCCGTCTTATTGAGCTGTGCAACGGCGTGCGGGACGCTCGCCGCGGAGAAGACGTTACGCATCGGCGCGCCGCTGCCGCTCACCGGGGCGCTCTCGGCGGAAGGAGAAACCCAGCGCAGCGGCTTCCAGATCTGGGCGGACACGGTAAACGCGGCGGGCGGTATCAAGGTAGGCGGCGATACCTACAAGGTCGAGGTGGTTTATACGGACTACCAGTCCGCTACGCCGCGTGCGGTCCAGGCGGCCGAGCGCCTGATCACTCAGCAGAAGGTCGATTTCCTGTTCGGTCCGTTCGGCTCGGGTGCGGTGAAAGCGGTCAGCGCTATCACCGAGAAGTACGGCGTGCCCATGATTGCGCCGAACGCCGCTTCGGAGGAAGTCTTCGACCAGGGCTTCAAGTATCTCTTCGGCGTCTACACGCCGAACAAGTCCATGACCGAGCCGGTGGCGGAGCTGGTGGCCAAGAACTATCCCTCCATCAAGCGGCTCGCGATCTTCGCGCGCAACGATCTGTTTCCGCTCTCTATCGCGGCCGAAATGGAGAAATCGGCGAGATCGCGCGGCATCGAGATCGTGTATTCGGAGAAGTTCGCGATCGGGACGGTCGATTTCAGCTCCGCACTTGCGCAGATGCGCGGCCGCAACCCCGACTGGGTATTCGTCGCCGGTTACACCAATGACAACATCCTCGTTCGTCGGCAGCTCGCAGAGCAGGGGGTGAGCCCGCAGCTTCTCACGATGATCGTCGGGGTGGTGAGCCCGAGCTTCCAGCAGAGCGTGGGCAAGCTGGCGGAGAACATCACCACTTTCGCCTGGTGGGACGCGGCGGTGGGATACAAGGGTAACGACATCTTCGGCTCGACGGACCGTTTCGTGAAGCTTTATCAGGCGAAGTACGGACAACGACCCGAGTACTCCGCGGCCGGCGCCGCCGCCTGCGGCGTGGTTCTGCAGATGGCCATTGAGAAGGCCGGCAGCATCGACCGCAAGAAAGTACGGGACGCCATTGCCGCGATGGATGAGCAAACGTTCTGGGGTCCGATCAAGTTCGGGCCGACGGGGCAGATCATCTCGCTCAAGCCGCCGCTGCTGCAAATCCAGAACGGCAGTCTAGTCGTAGTGCATCCGCCGGAGATCAAGAACGCGGAGCTGCGGCTCGGCGGTCTCTGAGCGCCGGACACCGTGCGCGCCCGAGCGGCGCCGGGCGCGCTCACCCGCGTACGGTTGCGGGATAGTCGGGCTGGGCGCCGCCAGTCGGTGTGAACGGCGGAGATTCGTTGTGCAAAAGATCGCGATAGTGAATGGGACCGTGGTTACGATGAACCCTGCGCGGGAGATCGTGACCGACGGCACGGTGTTGATCGAGGGCGGCCGCATTGCGCAGGTGAGCGCCGGCGGCGCATCCGTACCCGCCGACTTCGAGGTGATCGATGCCAGCGGCTGCGTGGTGATGCCCGGGCTCATCAATGCGCACACGCATCTCTATCAGATGCTCAGCCGCAGCCTGAGCTTCGATCAGGGCTTCGTGCAGTGGCTGGGCACCCAGAAGAGCTTCATCGCGCAGCTCGCCGAGGAAGACTTCGGTCTGTGCATAGAGCTCGGACTGCTGCTCAATCTGCGGTCGGGCAACACGTGCGTGGTGGACAACCTCGCGGTGCCGTCGGCCGCCGGTAATCGTCTGTATCGCGCCGCGCTCGAGCGGGCGCAGCGTACGGGCATTTGCTACGTGCTCGCACGCGGCTACACGGATCGCATGAACAGCCCCGAGTATCTCGAAGACCTGGCCACGATCGAGCGACTGATGGCGGAGCTGATCGAGGAGTTTCACGGCGCCGGCGGGGGGCGAATACGCGTCTTCGTTTCGCCGATGCTTCCATGGGCGCTCTCACTCGAAGGCTATCGTCTGACCCGGAAGTTGGCGGACCGTTACAACGTCGGCATACACATGCACACCGCGGAGACGAGCGGATATGCTGATCTGATCGAGAGGGCGTTCGGCCATCGATCCAACGTCAGGGTCTACCGGGAAGGCGGTTGTCTGGGCCCCGACGTGCAGCTCCTCGGCTGCCAGCACCTCACCGACGAGGAGTTCGACGAGATCGCGCGGAGCGGAACCCGCGTGATACTGGACCCCACCTCGGGCATGAATCTCGGTACCGGGGCCGTGCCGACGCTCAAGGTGTACCGCAACGGCAACCCGACGGCGCTTGCTACGAACGGCATGGCGAGCGCGGGCGGACAGGACATGTTCGACGCCATGCGAAACGTCGTCAGCCTCACGCGTCTGCAGACCGGGCGCTCGGATACCATCGGCGCATTGCGTGCGCTCGAAATGGCCACGATCGAAGGCGCGAAAGCGCTCGGCCTCGACGGGGAGATCGGGTCGCTCGAGCCCGGCAAGCGCGCCGACGTGATCTGCGTCGACGTGAGCCGCCTGTATTGCGCGCCTGCCCTGGACATTCTCGCCACGCTGGTGTTCTCGTGCACGAGCCGGGACGTGCGCACCGTTATCGTGGACGGCCGCGTGGCGGTGCGCGATCACGTGCTCGAGCTGGCCGACGAACGGGCGCTGACGGCGCTGGCGTACGAGCGCGGCGCTGCGCGCGCGCGGGCAGCGGGAACGGCGCGGGCCGCCGGCTAGCGGTCCGCGGGTAGGGATGACCGAACCGCAGATCCTGAGCGCCGGCTGCCTGCTCTCTTCGGCGTCCGGAAAGGTGTCGGCGCGCAGTGCAACCGTGCGTTACGACGCGAACGGCATTCTCTCGGTCGACGTTGGCGGCGGCGAGGCGCACGAGCGCACCCTGCTGATGCCTCCCTTCAGCAACGCGCACGACCACGGACGCGGCCTCAAGACGCTCGCCTACGGCGTCGTCGACCAGGCGGTCGAGGCCTGGGTATCCGCGACCTACACCCTTCCGCCCGTCGATCCGTACCTGATCGCGGCGGCGGCGTTCGGGCGCATGGCCCTGAACGGCATCGCTTCGGTCGTGCACTGCCACCTCTCGCGCACCCCGCAGGCGCTTATCGAAGAAGCGATCGCGGTGCGGCGCGCGGCGGACGACGTGGGTGTACGCGTGGCGTTCGTGGTGCCGCTGCGCGACCGGCATCGGCTCGGCTATGCCGCGGACGATGCGGTGCTTTCCTATCTCCCGCCGGAGGACAGGGCCGGCGTATCGGCGCGCTTGAAGCCGATCGTCCCCGTCGAGGAGCAAGTGGCGTTGGTCGAGGAAATCGCCCGCGTTTGCGAGTCGGAGCACTTTCGCGTGCAGTTCGGACCGGTGGGTGCGGAGTGGTGCTCGGATGCGCTGCTCGAGCGTGTGGCAGCGGCGTCGAAGGCGAGCGGCCGCCGCGTGCACATGCATCTGCTGGAATCGAAGTACCAGCGGGAATGGGCGGATTACGCCTATCCGGGCGGTATCGTCGTCCACCTCGATGCGCTCGGATTGCTGTCGGAACGATTGACGGTCGCTCACGGCACCTGGTTGCGCCCGGACGAGTGCCGATTGTTGGCGCGCCGCGGGGTGATCGTGTCGATCAACACCAGCTCCAACCTTCGCCTGCGCTCGGGCGTTGCGCCGGTGGCCGATCTGCTCGCGGCGGGTGCCGTGTTCGCGCTCGGGCTCGACGCTCTGGCGCTCGATGACGACGACGACATGCTGCGTGAGATGCGCCTCACGCGCCTGCTGCATGCGGGTCTCGGTTTCGGGCGAGGGCTCGAGCCGGATGCGGTGCTCCAAGCGGCGGTGTGCAACGGCGCCCGAGCGGTGACCGGAGAGCCGGGCGGCGAGATCGTGCCGGGGCGGCCTGCCGATTTGCTCCTGCTGCAGCTAGACGAGGCGAGCGCCGACATGCCGCCGGCGCTTTACGATGCGCTGAGCGTCTTGCACGCGCGCGCAGACGGTTCCGCCGTACGGACGCTGGTGGTGGCGGGTCGTAAGGTCGTCGAGGAGGGCAGGCTCGTCGGCATCGATCTCAGGCGCGTCGAAGCCGAGCTGCGGGCGCAGCTCGACGCGTTTGCGTCCGAGCTTGCGGACCTGCGACCGGCGCTCGCCCGCGTCCATGCGGCGCTGGAGTGTTTCTACGAGGCGGGTGGTCACTGCGGAGGCGCACGCCCGGCCGGAGCCCGACGGGATGCCGCGGGGCGCGGAAAAACATGAACCGGGAGTACCGGAGAAGAGGAGATCCATGACCGGCAAGAGCGAATCGGCGATGCGCTTTCACGATACTTACGACGTGCTCGTGGCGGGAGGCGGCCCGAGCGGACTGATCGCGGCGGTCGCCGCGGCACGCAGCGGCGCACGCACGGCCCTGATCGAATCCCACGGTTTCCTCGGCGGGACCGCCACCGCCGGTATGGTGGCGCAGATATACGGGTTCTTCTACGGAACCGAGCGCCGAATCGTGGGCGGTCTGCCGTTCGAGTTCGTGCAAAGACTGGAGCAGTCCGGCGCTTCGACCGGCTTCTACGACTACACCATGGCGGAACTCACCGACTTCGCAGTGGTCGCGAGAACACTGCCTTTCGATCCGGAGCTGTACAAGTGTATTGCGGACGACTTCGCCCAGAGCGCGGGAGTGCATCTGCAATACCACACGTCCGTGATCGACACGATCGTCGACGAGGATGGTCGAGTGGCAGGGGTGGTTACGGCGTCCAACGAAGGCGTCCGTCGCCTGAGTGCCGCCGTAACCATAGACTGCACCGGCGACGGAGTCGTAGCGCTTCGTGCGGGCTGTTCGGAGCTGCCCTCGGACGAGGTGCAGCCGATGACGCTCTGCTTCCGTATGGGGAACGTCGATCTGGCCCGCTACAAGGCGCTCTCGCGAGAAGAGAAGCGTCGGCTCGTCCAGCGGGGCCTGGCGGAAGGGCGCCTGTTCTGGCAGGGCATGTCGGTCACGCCGACGCCGAATGCGGGCGAGGTCCTGTCACTCACGAGTCGGGTGCTGAATCGGAGCTCGCGCTCGGCCGCCGATGTAACGGCCGCGGAGATCGAAGGCCGCAAGCAGGTGCGCCTGACAATCGACTTCTTGCGCGAGAACGTGCCGGGATTCGAGAACGCGCGTCTCGTGGCGATAGCGCCGCACATCGGCATCCGCGAAACGCGGCGCATACGAGGCGTGGCCATGCTTGATGACGATACCGTGCTGCGGGGTATGATTCCTGCCGATACCGTCGCGCTCGGGGGCGGTCCGGTGGACATACACGAAGCAGGCGGGGCTGCGTTCAAAGAGCTTCGTCTTCCCGAGGGCGGTCCGTTCGGCATTCCGTACGGCGCTCTGATTCCAGCAGAGAGGTCCGGGCTGCTCGTTGCCGGAAGGTGTCTGTCCGCGACCCGCGCTGCGTACAGCGCCGTCCGCCATATGGGCAACTGCATGGCGATGGGGCATGCCGCCGGAGTCGCCGCCGCGCTGAGCATCCAAAGAAATCTGCCTCCTCATCAGTTGCCCGTCGCGATGCTCCAGGAGGCTCTGCAGCAGCAGGGAGCATACCTTTCTTGACGGGCAATTTTCGGCCACCTGCACCGAACCGGCATCCGGCGCGCACCTTCTTCTCCGGACGACTCCCGATGATCGTCGCTTGTTCTTGACTGCCCGAGCGAGCAGCGACTACCGTCCCCCGCCCGTACAACCGTGGAAGGGAATCTCATGAACGGACTGAAACGGACTATGGCAGCGGGTGCCGTCTGTCTCGTTTCGACCGCCTCGACGGCGGTTGCTCACGGCGCCGAGCCCTCGATGAAGCCGCAGGCGATCGTGACACAGGCGCAGGCGGCACTCTACCCGGTGGCGTTCAATAACGTGCAGGGGCTCGTGTCCACTCTGATCCTGACGACGGTCTCCGAGCAGGGAAGCTATCTGGTCTGCCGCGATCTCACCGATCAGAACTGCGTTGCGCTCGAGAACGTTCCCGCGGGCGTGAGCGCGCATACCATGGACGAGCTGGGCGTTCCGGCGGGGGCGGCCTCGCTGCTCGCGATCATCGCGACCGACGCGAATACCCAGGGAATCGCGTCGCTCGTGGTCCAGAGCCAGAACGGCGGCATCGACTTTCCGCCGAGCTATACGCTCTCCAACTCGAACGCGCCGGAGTCCGGTCAGTCGTCCTCGCCGTAATCCTTCCGGCTCGCCGCCGCAACGCCCGCTCCCGGGACGCTTCGCGGCGGCGACGCCCTCTCGGCCGGCCCCGCCTTTTCCTGCGACGGAATTTTGACGCTGTGCTTTCCCGGAAGCATCCGCTTCCAGGGGTGCTATATCTCAAGCAGCGGCGCACCTCTTCCCCGAGGCGTCCATATTATTGGTAGTACCACGGCGTCGCTTCATCCGGATGATTTGGCAACCCAGGGAGCCTGCATGAGCACCATCACGATTCGGTCGGTATGTACCTGGTTGCGTCGCGGTGCGGTTGCGCTGGCGCTCGTCGGCGCGCAAACGCTCCACGCCGAGATCACCGTCGGCGTCTCGCTCACCGTGACCGGCCCTGCGGCCTCGCTCGGCGGACCGCAGAAGAACACCATCGAGCTGCTGCCGCAGACCATCGACGGCGAGCCGGTGCGCTACTTCGTGCTCGACGACGGCAACTTCCCGCAGGTCGCGGACAAGGACGCACGGCGTCTGGTCGAGTCCGGCGCGGACATCATCATCGGCGGCTCGACGGTGCCGAGCGCGATGGCGATCGCCGCGGTCGCCGCGTCCGCCAGAACGCCGCACATCGCGCTCGCGCCGATCGCGCCGAAGTCCGAGTGGTTTCCGTGGGTCTTCGTCGCGCCGCAGTCGATCGGTCTCATGGCGTCCGCCATTTTCGAGCACCTCGAGCGGACGGGCGTGAAGAAACTCGGCTATATCGGCTTCAACGACGGCTACGGGGAAGCCTGGCTCGCGCACACGCGGCGGCTCGCGGAAGCGCACCGCATCGAGCTCACGATCGTCGAGCGCTACGACCGCACCGACCGCACGGCGCTGCCGCAGACGCGGCGCATCCTCGCCGCGAATCCGGAGGCGGTGCTCGTCGCCGCGAGCGGCACGCCGTCGGCCATGCCCATGCGCATGCTGCACGAGCGCGGATTCAAGGGGCGCTTCTACCACACGCACGGCGCGGGCAGCGTCGAGTTCCTGCGCGCCGTCGCCGGCTTCGGCGACGGGCTGGTGCTGCCGATCGGGCCGGTGCTGGTCGCGGATCAGCTGCCGGCCTCGCATCCGAGCCGCGAGGCGGCGCTGCGCTACATGCGCCTGTACGAGGGCAAGCACGGCGCGGGCAGCATCAATCCCTTCGGCGCGCACGCCTGGGACGCGTTCCTGCTCTTCGAGCGGGCGGCGAAAATCGCGCTCAAGCAGGCGCGGCCGGGCACGCCGCAGTTCCGTCAGGCGCTGCGCGATGCGCTCGAAGGCACGCGCAACTTCCCGGTGTCCCACGGGGTCGTGAACATGAGCGACAAGAACCACAACGGCCTCGACGAGCGCAGCCGCGTTCTGGTGACGGTCGAGAAGGGGCGCTGGGTGCTGCTGCCCATGCCGTAGCGGGCGCGGCGCTGCCTCGTCGGCCACGGTTTCGGCGGCTCATATATCCGCATATCCGCATCGCCGGCGTCCCGCGCCCGGGCAGCCCGCACTCGCCCGCGCGCGGCGCCGGCTCGAACCGATCGAAGCACGTCGCTCCCTGCTTGGTGCCTCGCCGCTTCTTTATCCGTAGCGGCCTTCCGCAACGTCACCGGCTGTTGGTCCGTCCTTCCGGCGGCACCGTTCGAGGGCGGGCCCGTCGCCGGGAGCGACATCGGAACGCCCTTCTGCCACGATCGCGCCTCCCGTCCTGTTTGCAGAAGCCCCCGGCGGAGCCGCCGTCGTTCCATGGCGGAAGGCTGCGGCGCGACGAGGTTGTCGAGTACCATCTGGGCCGTATGCGGCACGGGGCGGACGAGCGGTTCTCCGGCTTGGCGGTGACCGACCAGCGGACCTGCGGCCGGAGGTTCGTCCGGCGGAGCCGGCACGGATGGGCGCGATCTATCTGATTCGTCACGGCCAGGCGTCGTTCGAGGGGGACGACTACGACGAGCTCTCGCCGCTCGGGTTCGAGCAGGCACGCGTGCTCGGTGCCGCGCTGCGCGCCCGGGTGCCGCGGGTGGACGCTGTCTATACCGGCACGCAGCGGCGTCACCGGCAGACCGCGGAGACCTGTCTGGAGGCCTACGGCTACGACGGCGCGATCGAGGAGTGCGCCGATTTCAACGAATACGACCACGAGGAGATCGTGGCACGCTACGAGCCGCGCTACCGCGACCGTCGCGCGATGGCGGCCGAGATCTTCCGGTCCGCCGATCCGCGGCGCGCGTTCCAGGAGATGTTCACCCGCGCCGTCGCGCGCTGGGTGAGCGGACAGCACGACGGCGAGTACGGCGAATCCTGGGCGAGCTTCCGGGCCCGCTGCCTGCGCGGGCTCGACGCCGTGATCGGCGCGCGCGACGGCTCGAAGACCGCGCTCGTTTTCACCTCCGGCGGCCCGATCACCGCGATCGCTCAGACGCTCCTGCGCATCTCGGACGCCGAGGCGTTCCGGCTGAACTGGCTGCTGGTGAACGGCGGCATCACCAAAGTGATCTACGGCCGGCGCGGCCGGTACGTATCGACGCTCAACGAGCACGCGCACTTCGAGGGCGCGCGCAGCGACCTCATCACCTACCGCTGAGCCGCTTCATGCGCAGGACCATCCTCATCACCGGCGCGAGCTCCGGGCTCGGCGAAGGCATGGCGCGCGAGTTCGCGGCCATGGGCCGCCGGCTCGCGCTGTGCGCCCGGCGCATCGAGCGCCTCGAGGCGCTCAAGCGCGAGCTCGAAGCGGCGCATCCGGAATGCCGGGTATCGGTGCGGGCGCTCGACGTGAACGACCACGACGCGGTGTTCCGCGTGTTCGAGGCGTTCGCCGCCGAGTTCGGCGGGCTCGACCGCATCATCGTCAATGCCGGCATCGGCGAGGGCCGGTGCATCGGCACCGGATACTTCGAGGTCAATCGCCGGACCGCGGAAACGAACTTCGTCGCGGCGCTCGCGCAATGCGAGGCGGCGGTGCGGATCTTCCGCCGCCAGGGCCACGGGCACCTCGTCGCGATCGCGTCGGTGAGCGCAGTGCGCGGTCTGCCGCGGCACCTGACGACGTATGCCGCGACGAAGGCGGGGCTCGCGGCGCTCGCCGAGGGTATCCGCGCCGAGCTGATCGCGAGCCGGATCAGGGTGAGCACGATCTATCCGGGATACGTCCGCACCGAGCTGAACGCGGGCGCCGGCCGCCTGCCGTTCGAGGTCGACGCCGCAACCGGATCGCGCGCGCTCGTCCGCGCGATCGAGCGCGAGCCGGTCAAGGCCTACGTGCCGGCGTGGCCGTGGGCCTTGATCGGCTTCCTCATGCGTCGCGTGCCGCTGCGCGTCCTCGCGCGCCTGTCCTGAAGGCGGGCCTCAATCGAAGTCCGCGTCGGGCGTACGCATCGTCCGGCGCTCCCCGAGCGCGTAGCGCACGCCGATCCAGGCGCCGAGCGGCGCGCCCGGCGCGAGGAAGGTTTCGCTGCGCCAGTCGTCAGGGTCGGGCTGGAACTGTCCGGTCGCGTCGAACGGGTTGATCGCGAGCGCGCCGGCCGTCGCGTACTCCTTGTCGAACACGTTGTACACCCGCGCGAAGAGCTCGAGGCCGCCGGCGATGCGGTAGCGCGTGTGCAAATTGAGGATGGCGTATCCGCTCACTTTACCGGAATGCAGGAACTGCACGCCGTCCGGCTGGTGATCGTTGTTCTCGTTGCCGCGCGCGTACTGCTCGGAGGCCGCGATCACGGTCGCGCCGATCGACCAGGCCGGGGTGACGGCGTACTCGCCGGTCAGCTTCAGCGTGTGCTTGGGAATGAGCGGGATGCGGTCGCCGGGCTCCACCGTGATGAAGCCCGAGGCGTCGGCGGTGCTGTTGTCGGGGGCGACGATCGTGATCGGCGATTCGAACGTCGCATCCACGAGCGCATAGCCCGCCGACCAGGTGAAGTCGCCGTGGCGCCCGTTGAGCCCCAGCTCGAGACCCTGGCGGCGCGTGCGCCCCACGTTGTCGAAGTAACCGGCGCCGGTCGTGGACGACGCGATGAAGTGGATGTCATCGTGCAGCGTGGTGCGAAACAGTGCCGCGCTCCAGCCGATCGAGCCGAAACGCCCGCGTGCGCCCGTCTCCCAGGTCTTTGCGACGACCTGATCGAGGGGTGGATCGGCCGCCATGGCGTTCGGCAGGATGCAGGGGTTCGCCGGATCGGCGCAGCCGAGCTCGATCGGGGAGGGTGCGCGGCTGCCTTCGCTGTAGGCGGCGTAGTAGACGAGGTCGGAGCGCGGCGTCAGGTTGATGCCGATTGCCGGATTGAACCGCTCGAACCGATGCCGGCCGTCGAGGTCGGTGCCGATGCGGTCGTCGAGCTCGACGCGCGTATGGTCGTAGCGTCCCGAGATCGTGAGGTGCACCGTATCCGTGAGCGACAAGGTGTCGGTGACGTAAATGCCGTACCTGCGCGTGGTGCCGCGCAGGCTGACGTCGAGCTCCTCGTCGTCCGTCGCCACCGTGCCGCGCTCGGCGGTCAGGACTGCCTCCTGCTCCGTCTGCTCGAAGTTGCTGCGCCCGTCATCGTAGTTGAATCCAATAGTAAAGCGGTTGCGCCGGGCGCCGATGTTTCCGAGATGCGTGAGCTGCGCCGCGAGCCCGTAGCGGCGCTGGGAGGTGAACGTGCGGTTGTTCTCGCCCGTTTCCGATTCGAGCAGATCCTCCTCGCACGTCGGGTCGCCGCCGCAATCCTCGAATTCCTCCGCGTAGTCATCGTTCAAGTCGCCGTTGAGCGTGCGCGTCTTCAGACGGCGGTAGTAGACGTTGCCGGCGAGGAGCACATCGTCGTTCAGCCAGTGGCTGCCGCTCGCGTTGATGAAGTTCAGCCGGTTGCGGGTATTGTCGGGAAACGTGAACACCGCCTCCCGCCGGTGCTCGAGCAGCGTCGGGGGCGCGAGTCCGTTGCCGGTGAGATCGGTCTCGGCCCAGGTGTAGCTCACGTCGAGATCGCTGCGCGAGGTCTCCCAGCCGACCTTCCCGAAGAGCTGCCGCACGTCGGAGGGCGAGTGGTCGCGCCAGCCGTTTTCCTTGAACACGTTGCCGGTCAGGAAGTAGTCCATGGTTTCGCCGTGGCCGCCCACCTCGAACTCGGCCGCGCGGCGCGCGAACGAGCCGCCGTAGGCCTGTAACAGGGCCCCCGGATACTGGAAACCGCTCTTCGTCACGATCGAAAGCGCCCCGCCGAGCGTATTGAGACCGAACACCGGGTTGGTGCCGGGGATCAGGTTGATCGAGGAAATGGCCGACTGCGGTATCAGATCCCAGTTCACGACATCGCCGAACGCTTCATTGACGCGCGCGCCGTCCTGGAACACGGACAGCCCCTGCGGCGCGCCGAGGAGCGGCGAGGCGACGAAGCCGCGGAAGCTCACGTCGGGCTGGAAGGGATTGTTCTGCAGCTCGTTGACGGCGACCCCGGTGAGCTGCTGATGCATGAGCTCGGGAAGGCTCGTGCTCTGCTGTCGGCGGAAATCGTCGCCGGTCGCGGTCTGGACATTGGCGGGCACCTGCTCGGCGGGCGTACCGAGCACCGGCAGCGGCGTCGTGCCGATCACTTCGACGGTCGGCGCTTCGAGCCGCGCGGCCGGGTTCTGCGCGAGCGCGGCGCCGGCAGCCAGCGCGGATGCTGCCGAGACGATGCCGCGAAGCATGCAGCGAAGCGACATGGCAGTCTCCCGTTGGTATGTCGGTGGGGTTTCGACGCTACCACACGAACCGCGCGCCGCCACGGGAGAAATTCCCGACCTGAGCGCGCCGTGCTGCTTCGCTAATTGGGAAGAGGCTGCAGCAGTCCGAGGCGCAAAGCGAGATGCACGAGCGCGGCGCTGCTCGCGACGCCGAGCTTTTCCTTGATCTGCGTCTGGTAATTGGCGACGGTCTTGGGGCTCAGGTGCAGCGCGGCGGCGATGTCGCCGATCGTGCGTCCGTCCGCGAGCTGGCGGAAGATCTCGAGCTCGCGGGCCGACAGGCGTTCCAGCGGATGCGCGGCGTCGGCGCCGCGCTGCGCGAGCTGCGCACCGACATCGGGGCTCAGGTAGGTCCTTCCGGCGGATACGGCCGCCACCGCCTCGATCAGCACATCGGGTGCGCTCTTCTTCGTCACGTAGCCGCGCGCGCCCGCCTGGAGCGCCCGTACCGCGAAGAGCGCGTCCTCGTGCATGCTGAACGCGAGCACGGCGGCCTGCGGCGTGTGCGCGTGTATCCGGCGGATCAGCTCGAGCCCGCCGCCGCCGGGCAGCGACAGGTCGACGATGCTCACGTCCGGGCGCCCGGCGCAGAACGCCGCGTAGCCCTGTGCGGCGTCCGCAGCCTCGGCGGCGACCGCGATGCCCGCATCGAGCTCGAGCAGCCGGCGGTAGCCGGCGCGCACTACGGCGTGATCGTCGACGAGCAGCACTCGAAGCACGGCCATGTTTCAGGTCTCCAGTGGAACGCTCACCTCGACGCGCGTGCCCCTGCCGGGTGCGCTCTCGAAGACCAGCGCGCCGCCGAGCGCCGACAGGCGCTCTCTCATGCCCGCGAGGCCGAAGCCCCCATGCGCGCGCTCGGGGTCCGTGCCGCAGCCGTCGTCCTCCACGGTGAGCAGCACGTGCGGGCGTCGGGCGCCGCTTGGGGGCGTTCGTGCGAGGCGCACGGTCACCAGCCGTGCGCCGGCGGCGTGCCGCGCGACGTTGTTCAGGCACTCCTGCACGGTGCGGTAGAGCGCGATGTTGAGCGCCTCGCCGAGGTTCTCGAACCGGGCTTCCGGGATGAAGCGGCAGGCGATCGCGTAGCGCCGCTCCCACGCCTCGAGATGCTGCTCAATCGCCGCGGCGAGCCCGAGGTCGTCGAGCGCCTGCGGCCGCAGGCGCGTCAGCAGCGAGCGCAGGGTGTCGTGCAGCCGGTCGGCGGTTCCGACCAGGGCCTCGGCGGTCGCGCGGATCGCGGCGCTCTCGTCGGCGCGGCGCCGCGCGATCGAAACGGCGTCCACCTTGATCGCGTTGCACAGCTGCCCCAGCTCGTCGTGCAGCTCGCGTGCGAGGTAGCGCCGTTCTTCCTCCTGTGCTACGAGAAGCTGCTGCGCGAAGCGGCGGTTCTGCTCCAGGAGCCGCGCGATCTCGGCTTCGCTGCGCGCGCACTCGGCCGCCGCGCGCCGGCTCTCGCGCCAGCGTCGTACCGCGATCCACGCGAGCCCGAGCGCGAGGGCGAGTAATGCCAGCACGAGCTCGTCGAGCTGCCAGCGCTCGTAGGCGCGCGTCCATGCGTTGATGCGCTCGCTCAGCTCCAGGCGGGCGCTCAGGACGGCGACGAGCAAGGTGCCGCCGATCACGACGGCAAAATCGCGCAGTGGCCACGTCGAGTTCGGGTCGAGGCGCCTCACGCGCGTCGCTCTCGTCTTCCGGAGTGCCGTATTGGCGACCTGAGTCGTGTTATTCCCCGTCGGGCAAGAAAGACCGGAAACATTCGGGCGGCAGAGGCCGACGGGATTCTCGAATACCCCTCGCTGCGGCAGGGGCGCCGATGAATGCGACTGGCAAAGCGCATGCCAGAGAAGCAGTCGCGCGCGAGCGCATCCGTATCTGCGTGATATTGCGGCCGCTTCCGAGCGTTGCGCGCGGGCCACCGAGCGCGACCGCGGCACACGGCATGGTTCATGTGTCACCTTTCTAAGACATGTTTGTCACGCCGCCTGCCTTTTGCGCGCGCCTTCGGGCTGGTGAGTTACTGTCCTTAGCCTCCGCATCAAGCATCGCGGCCATCTCGCCGACGCGGCGCCCGGGACGTCATCGTCGGCCCGTCTGGCACGTCCGTTGCTTCGGCGCGCCGTCACCCGCGCCAGAATCCGGCAGGGCATCATGCAGCGGACGCCGGCGCGGAGAGAAGGCGGATCGCGCCTTCCGGGTGCTTGGAAGGAACCACCATCAATCCTGAGGGTTGGGGACATGCTTACATGGACGAAAGTCAGTACGACCGCGGCCGCGGCGTACGCGCTGCTCGGCGCTTGTGGTGCGAACGCTGCCATCGAGTTGAAGGCCGGCGACTGGGACCTCGAGTTTTCCGGCAATGTCAACGCTTTCGCGACCAACGCGAGCTGCGAGGACCCGGGGCCGACGACTACGGTTCTCGCGGGACTCTCTTGCGTCGACAGCGACGACGACGCGAACATCCGCACCGGCCTGTTGCCTTCCTGGTTCGGATTCGCCGCCAAGACGCGCGCCAACGACCTCGACGTGGGCATCACGATCGGCTTTCAGCCCGGCGTCGACAGCGGTCAGTTCACGAACGGCCTCGATCAGGCGCTCGGTCTGAACACGTCGAACTTCCGTCAAGTCTTCCTCACGATCGGGGATAGCTGGGGCACGTTGAAGCTCGGCCGCGACCTCGGCATCTTCGCGTCGGAGGCGATTCTGTCCGACATGACGCTGCTCGGCGTGGGCGCCGGGGCGAGCGGCGGGGGTGGCAACACCACGCTCGGCCGCATCGGCACGGGCTACGTGTACGCCGACTGGAAGAGCCAGATCAGCTACACCTCGCCGAAGTTCGGCGGCTTTTCTTTCGAAGTGGGCCTGATGGATCCCTTCGGGCTCTCCACCATAGTCCCGGCTGGCGCGGGGTCGGTGAGCGGAACGGCGGAGAGCCTCGATCAGGCGAACGACAGCTTCGGCTATGAAGGGGAGGTGCAGTACGCGTGGGAGGGGCGCTGGCCGGGCAAGGTGTGGGCGAGCTTCCTCAGCCAGAAGATCGACGCCGCCATCGGCGGGTTCACCGCGAATGCCTTCGACGTGGGCGCCAAGATCGGCTTCGGCGGGTTCGAAGGCGTGATCTACTGGTACAGCGGCGACGGGATCGGCACGACCGCGTATCTCTTCGACGCCGCGAGCATCACCGGCCAGAAGCGGGAGTCGGAGGGGGGATACGTGCAGCTCACCTACAAGCTCCCCGGTCCCGGCACGAAGCTCGGCGTGAGCTACGGCGAGAGCAAGCTCGATCTGGCGAGCGGCGAGGCACCTTCGGCGCTGGTCGAGAAGAACAGCTCGCTGATCTTCGGTGTCTACCATCCGCTCAACAAGTACGTGCACGCGGTGGTCGAGTTCACGTCCACCGAGTCGGAAGCGCACAACGGCAACACGGCCGACGAGGACAGCATCGCCGTCGGTGCGATTCTGATGTTCTGACGATACCGGGTATCCGCGCTCGGGAGAGGCGGCGCCGCAAGGCGCCGCCTTTCTCGTCTTGCGTGCGCGCGCAGGCTCGATCAGTATGTGAAGCGGCCAGCGAATCGAGACCCTCAGAGCGTCCGGAGGAACCGATGACGATGAGGAACACACCCCTTGCGATCTTTGCGGCGTTCGCGTTCGGCGGAAGTGCCATGGCGGCGCCGTTCGCGTACGTGCCGAACGAGCAGAGCGGAACGCTGTCGGTGATCGACACTGCGACCGACGAAGTCGTGCGCGAGATCAAGGCCGGCGACAAGCCGCGGGGCTTGGCGGTGTCGCCGGACGGCAAGTTCCTGTACGTGAGCGACCAGCCGAACAACGACCTCGTGATCGTGGATCTCGAGAAGGGCGAGGCCGCGGGACGCATCGAGCTCGGCGAGTCGCCGGAGGGCGTGAGCATTTCCCCCGACGGCCGTTGGGTCATCGCCGCCGTCGAGCTCAGCAACGCCATCGCCTTCATCGACCGCGCGAGCGGCAAACGCGCGTTCACCGTCGAGGTGCAGGGCAAGAACCCCGAGCACGCGGTCTTCAGTCCAGACGGCCGCTGGGTGTACGCGAGTGCCGAGGACGCGGACCAGGTGGACGTCATCGACGTCGCCGCGCGCCGGCAGGTGAACGCGATCAAGGTCGGCCAGCGCCCGCGCGGCATCGGGTTCCTGCCGGACGGGAGCCGCGCCTACGTCGCGTGCGAGATCGCCAGCACCATCTACGCGATCGACACTGGCTCGCAGAAGGTGCTCGCCTCGATCAAGGGCCGCGAGTACTCGAACGGCGTCACCGTGCACCCGAATGGCAAGCGCGTATACGTGTCCAACGGCAGGGACGCGAGCGTGTCCGTGATCGACACCGAGAAGAACGAGATCATCGCGACGATTCCGGTCGGCAAGCGGCCGTGGAACATGGCGATCACGCCGGACGGGCGCAAGCTCTACGTCGCGAATGGCCGCTCCAACTCGGTGTCGGTGATCGATACGCAGACGAACCGGAAGATACGCGACATCCCGGTGGGCGAGCGTCCATGGGGCGTGCTGATCCAGTAAGGACCGTCGGGCGGCCGGCCGCGGTGCACGAAGCCGCGGGCGCCTACACGCGCACGGCGATCGTGCTGCACTGGGTGCTGGTCGCGGTGATCTTCACGCAGATAGGACTCGGGTGGTACATGACCGATCTGCCGCTGGGGCCCGTGCGTTCGCCGTATTTCGCGCTGCACAAGTCGCTCGGCCTGACGGCTGCGCTGCTCGTCGCGGCGCGAATCGCCTGGCGCCTGACCCATCCGCCGCCGCCGTTGCCCTCGACCGTCCCTCCGTGGCAGGCGCGCCTGGCGCACCTCAACCACGCGCTGCTCTACGCCTGCATGATCGTTATGCCCGTAGCGGGATACCTCTCGGCGGAGTTCTACAAGTACCCGACGCGCTTCTGGGGCATCACGCTGCCGCGCTGGGGCTGGGAGAACGAAACGCTGAACGCGCTCTTCAGCGGCATTCACCGCTATACGTCGTACCTCTTCGTCGCGCTCATCGCGATCCACGTTGCCGCCGCGCTCCTGCACGCGTGGCGGCGCGAGGGCGTAGTGAGCCGCATCCTCCGGCCGCGGCGCACGCGCGGCTGAAGAGCCGCGCGCGAGAACCCGGTCAGCGGGCGCTCGAGCCGCTTCCCGACGACTCCGAGCCCGCGCCTGCTTCCGAGCCGGACCCCTCGCCGGACTTCTCGGCGGTTTCGGCGCCGGCGCCTTCGCCCGTGGCGGCCTCGAACTCGGAGAGCGACAAGCGGCCGTCGCGGTCCGCGTCCGCCTGCATGAAATCGAGCCCCTGCACGTCGCGCGCTTCGTCCTCCTCGATGAACCCGCTGCGGTTCTTGTCGGCTTCACCGAACGCGCCGCGCGGCTCGGCCGCGGTAACGGTTCCCGGAGAGGCGCCCGGCGTGCGGTGGCCCGGCGGCGTGACCGTGACGCTGTCCTGGCGCTCGCCGGGTCCGGGCTTGGGCGGTGCCGTGCCGCGCACGCCGCCCGGGTCGCTGCTCGGCGTCTCGCCGGTGACGCGCCCCTGATAGGTTTCCTTCTGCGGCACCTGCTGCACGTTCCTTTGCTCGCCCTCCGCGGCGAGCAGCAGCGATACGTTGGAACACGCTCCCACCACGATGCTCAAAGCAATCCATTTGCTGACCTGCATACGACGCCTCCTTGGTCGTCAAGCAATACGGCATGCTACAGCGCCGACCGCGCAGGTGTCTGTCAGCAACTTCGCCGGTATTCCCGCGACGGCAGCAGGGGCGGCGCGCTCGTACGCCTGCCCGCGACCGCCGCGCCGCGCTAAGATCGCGGTCTCGCGGTGTGCGTGCATGAACCTTCGATGAGCAGCGAGGTCCCGGAGGTCGAGGCCTATATCGGCCTCGGCAGCAACCTCGATGAGCCGGTAGCCCAGGTGCGCCGCGGCCTCGAGGCGCTCGCCGCGCTGCCGCGCACTCGCGTCGATCGCTGCTCCTCGCTCTATCGAACGGCGCCGATCGGCTACGAGGCGCAGGCCGATTTCGTCAACGCCGTGTGCCGCATTCGCACGCGCCTCCCGCCGGCGGAGCTGATGGAGCGGCTGCTCGAGATCGAACGGCGCCACGGACGCGTGCGTACCGGCCCCGCCAACGGACCGCGCACGCTCGATCTCGATCTCCTGCTCTATGGCGATTGGGTCTCGGACGCGCCGTCGCTCACGGTGCCGCATCCGCGGCTGCACACACGCGCGTTCGTGCTCGTGCCGCTGCACGAGATCGCGCCCGAGCTGGCCGTGCCGGGGCGGGGGCGCGTTGCCGATCTGCTCGGCGGCTGCGCGGATCAGCGCATCGCGCGGCTCGACGATCCGCCGTCGGTGCCGGGGCAGGCGGCGCAAACGCAAAGGAGGTGAGCCATGGCTGGCTGGCGGCAACGCAAGCCCGAGGAAGTGTATCCGGACGAGGAAGTGCAGGAGCGGCTCAAGCAGGAGCTGCCGCACTGGTATCTCGAGGACGGCTGGATCCGGCGCAAGTACAAGACCGCCGGCTGGAAGTCGACGCTCATGGTGGTGAACGCCATAGGGCACCTCGCCGAAGCGGCGTTCCATCATCCGGACCTGACGGTGTCGTACGCGTTCGTGATCGTGAAGCTCAAGAACCACGCCGCGAAGGGGGTCACCGAGAAGGACTTCGCCCTCGCCAAGAAGATCGAGGAAGCGATCATGTGGCAGCCGAAGAAGGAGGGCGGGCCGCTCGAGGGTACGCCGGACGATCCGCGGTTCAAGTACATCAAGTACGACTAGGTCGCTTTCGCGACCGTTGTTCATCGCTCTTCGTGACGACGGCCAATTGACCTGTCATTGCGAGGAGCGCGCAGCGCGACGAAGCAATCTCGCGAACCCGGGCAACGGCTGCCGGAAGCGCTCGATCCGATGCTGCGGGACTGCGTCGCCGCGCTCGCAACGAGCCGCGCCTATACGCAGTCGCGACCACAGCGCATCGATCGCGCGCAGCCTCTTCCATTGCGCTTTGTCTTCACCGTTCCGACGGACACGGCCGGCCGCCGCGAATTCGGCCCGGCGTCCGGCGCTCATCGACCGCTCGCTAGAGCCACACGAGCACCTCGCCCTTGCCGTTGCAGCCGCGGTCGCCGACGAAGCGGCGCACCGTGGTACGGGCCGGGTCGAGCGCGGCGAAGGCGGGGTCGAGCGCGTGCAGGCTGCGCAGGTAGAGCGAAAGGAAGCTCAGATGGTGCCGGCCGCTCTCGTTGAACGAGCCCGGCAGCGACGCGGGGGGCTGTGCGAGGAGGAGTGAGCCGCGGCGCATGCCGAAGCCCGCGAAGCGCCCGGCGCGTCCGAGCACCATGACCGTGCCCGCCACCATGCGGGCGCCGAGCCAGTCGCCGGCGTCGCCCCGGATCAGGATCTGACCGCGCCGCTGGCGCTCGCCGACGCGCTCTCCGGCGCTGCCGTGCACGATCACCGTCCCGCCCCGCAGCCCGTAGCGCGCGCCCGCGTGCACGGCGCCGAGAAAGTCGCCGGCATTGCCGGCGATGCGCAGCACGCCCCCGCGCATGCCGCTCGCAGCATAGGCGCCGGCGTTCCCGCGTACGACGATCTCGCCCCCGCGCATGTCCTGCGCCACGTGATCGCCGGCGTCGCCTTCCACCACGATGCGCCCGGTGCGCATGCCGGCGCCGATGCCGTCGACGCAGGCGGTGGCGCCGCGCAGCACGAGCTCGCCCGGCGCGTCGCCGCTGATCGCGAAGAGCCGCTCGAGCGGCACGCGCCGCGCACCCGCCACGACCTCGATCGCCCCGATCGCGCGCGCGGAGAGCCCTTCGAGCCGGTCGGGCGTCACGCCGCGCAGGTCGACGCGCTCGGGCGCGGGCCCGCGCAGCTCGAGCACGAGCGCGCTCATGCGGCGATCTCCCGCAGCGGGAACTGGAACTGCCCGAGCTTGCCGCCGTAGTTTCCCGCCGAGATGCGCCGGATGCCTTCGGCGGCGCCGAGCGCGCAGATCGCGTGGATGCCCGCACGCATCGCGGCGCGCACGTCCTCGGGCGTGAGGCCGTCGATCACGATCTCGAGCACGGCCTCGACGTCGTCGGTGAGCCGCGAGCGCGTGAGCCCGCGGAGCGTCGGGCAGTAGGCGTCGTTGGTCGAGGCGGGCACGGCCTTGTAACGCGAGCCGACCTTGGAGCCCGAGCGCACGAGCCCGCCTGGAAACGGCATGATCACGTTCGGCAGCCGGCGCATCGACGCGACGGCCGCTTCGCACGCGGCGAGCGCCTGGGACTGCGAGGCGGCGAGCACGATGAGATTGCCGCCGCCGACGGCCCGAGCGCAGCCGGCGTCCTCCTCGCAGAGGAACTCGCCGTCCATCACCGGCACGCGCCAGTAGCGCCGGCCGCCGATGAGCTTCGACGTCTGGAAGCCGTCGCCGAAGTAGCGGAGGTTGCGGCCGAGCGGAATGCGCGACTCACCTTCCATGCCGCTGAACACGGCGGTGGTGGGGCAGGTGAGGACGCACTGGCCGATCCGCGTCTCGACGCGCTTCGCGAGATCCTTCTGCGACATGCCGAAGAGCAGCACCGAGACGCCCGGGCGGCCGTCCGGCGTTTCCTCGGCAGCGAGCGTGCGCTCGATGCCGGCCTCGAGGCCGCAGCCGATCACCGAGGTGGCGAAGCCCGTCATCGACACCGCCGCGTGGTGCGCCCACGTCGGATTGGCCGCGGTGATGATCACGCGCGTCGCGACCATGCCGAACGCTTCGGCGAACGTGTCCTCGATCTCGACGCCGCTGATGATCATGCGCTTCGGCGCCCGCAGGGCTCGACGATCAGACGGCCGCGGCCGTCGGCCGCGATCTCGTCGTCGGCGATCGCGAAGTTCGGCAGCCGCACTGTGCGGTAGCGCTCGAAATACGCCGCGAGCCGGCGCTCGATCGAGCGATCGTATTCGGGCCGCACGACGTGCGTCGCGCCCCAGGCGACGTCGACGATCTCGCCGTTCTCGACGACGAGGCGGCCGTCCTTGAACACATAGCGCGGCGTACGGAACATGCGTTCGCGGTCCGGGTGGTCGTCGTACACCGTGATGTCGGCGCGGGCCCCCTCGCCGAGGTGTCCCCGATCGGTGAGCCCGAGGATGCGCGCCGGGCCGGCGCGCGTCAGGATCGCGATCTCGTAGAGCGAGTATTCGCGCTCGAGCGCGCCGACGACGCTCGCCTTCTGCGCATCCGGGTGGATCGCCTCGAGCGCCCGGCGGCGGTAGCCGCGGTCCATGAGGAGGCGGATCAGCTGCGGATAGGTATGGAACGGCGCGCCGTTCGGGTGATCGGTCGTGAGGAACACGCGCCAGGGATCCTTCACGAGCAGGAACAGCTCGAGACCGATCGCCCACTGCAGCGCGTTGACGAAGTTGCGGTCCCGGTAGCGAAACGGCACGACGCCGCAGCCCGCTTCGCACTCGATGTCCATGCAGAGCCACTTCTTCGGGTGCGCATGGCGGCGGTTCGCGTACTGGCGCATGGTGTCGGCCGACGCGGTGACCGTCTGCCCGAACATGATCTGGCCGACGTCGATGCTCACGTTCGGATGCGCGTTCACGGCCTCGGCGAGCCGTGCCGCGGCCGAGGAGAAGCCGCGCTCGCCCTCGGTGCCGTAGCTGTGGAACTGCGCGTGCGTCAGGTGGATCCGCCGGCCCTCGGCCGCATCCATCGTCGCGAGCGTGCTCGCGATGTTGCCCGGCACGCCGAGATTGCTCGTGTGCACGTGCAGCGGATGCGGCACCCCGAGCTCTTCGAGCGCGCGCGTGAGCGCGGCGATGACGCGCCGCGGCGTCACGCCGTAGTGGGGCGAGGCTTCGTCGAGGTCGAGGCGGCGCGCGTTGAACTTGAACGCGCTGATGCCGCCCGGGTTCACGACCTTGATGCCGATGCACTGCGTCGCCGCGAGCGTCCAGGCGACGTAGTCGTTGATGACCGGCTGCTCCGCGCCTTCGGCGAGCAGCCCGAGGAGGAAGTCGTCGCTGCCGAGGAGTGCGTAGCCGCCCTTGTCGACCATGGGCGTGTCGCCCATCTCGAGGTGCGCGTGGCGCGCGTTCGCGGGCACGATCGCCGGCTCGAAGCACGCCGTGTAGCCCATCTGGGCGTAGCGGTAGCCGGTGGCGAAGGTCGAGGGCACGGCATGCCCGGTGCCCGAACGGGTGCGCCCGGTGCGCGCGAGCGGATCGTGCCGGTGATCCTCCGGCAGCATGGCGCGCGCGAGATTGAGCTTGCCGCCGGCGATGTGGGTGTGCAGATCGATGGCGCCGGCCATGACTACGGCGCCGTCGAGGTCGATGTCGCGGTCGATCGTGGCCCCGGGACCGGGGTCGGCGACGATGCGGCCGTCGCGCACGTAGATGTCGCGCCGCACGCCGTCGAGCCCGCGGGCGGGATCGTACACAGTGCCGCGGGCGAGCCGGATCAGCATGATCCCGCTCCGAGACGCGCCGCGATCGCATCGAGCACTTCCGCGACCGAAGGCAGCTCTGCGGCGCGCAGGCGCCGCAGCGGCAGCGCCACCACGTTGTCGCAGCGAAACACGTGACCCGCGTGATCCACGCCCGGTGTCGCGACGGGGAAGCCGACCGCGGGCGGTGCGGCGAACTGTGTACCGGGGCGAACGAGCGCCACCGTCGGGATGTCGGCGGCCGGCGGCGGCAGCGGCTCGAACGCGGAGATCCAGACGAGCGCGTCGGCGGCGCCGCGCGCGAGCAGGCGCTCGGCGCTGTCGCGATAGGGATCGTGCTCGGGAAAACCGCGCGCAAAGCGCAGCGGCAGCGGGTAGCCGGTCTGCCAGAGCGCGACCTGATTCGCCGTGAGATCGCCGTTGCGTCCGGCGAGCGGCAGGCCCGCCGCGCGCGTCGTGCGGTTGAGCTCCTTGACGAGCTGCGCGGCGGCATCGATCGCGAGATCCCCGTGCGCGTCGAGGAGCCCGGCGGCCCAGACGAAGACCGCGTAGCGTGCGCCGGTGAGGCGTTCGGCGAGTGCGCGCAGCGCCTCGCGCTCGATGCCGGCGACGGCCGATGCCTGCAGTGCGCGGTTGCCGACGAGCGCGCGCAGCGCATTGAGCACTTCCCCGAGCGCGTCCGTCGCGCACGGCAGGACGTGCGCGGCGCTCGGCGACGCCGGCAGGTCGCGCGGTGCCGCTCCGCCCAGAAAAACGAGCTCGGGCGTCGCCGGGGTGTCGGGGAACAGCGGATCGCGCCGTTCGATCAGCCGCTCGTAGAAGCGCGGGAAGCGCGCCGCGACGTCGCCGCCGAGGAGCACGACGACGTCGGCGCGGTTGCGCACTTCGCTCAGCGTCGTCGTTACCCAGCCCGTTTCGCGCAGCACCTTGGCGTTGCGCTGCAGCGCCGCGCCGTTCATGTGATCGAGGGCGGCGCCGAGGCGCTCGGCGAGCGCGAGCGCGGCGCGCATGCCGGCGACGTCGGTGCCGAGGCCGGCGAGGAGCGGGGCGCGCGCGCGGTCGAGAATGTCGGCGGCGCGCGCGACGGCGTCGGCGAACGCCGCCGGGGCGCCGCCGATCGTCGGCGCGGCGGTTTCCGCGGCCGCGCGCGCGAAGGCGGAAACGCTGATCGGGCAGCCGTTCGCTTCGACGCGCACACCTCGTGCGTCGGACGCGATTTCGAGGTCGTCGCAACCGAGACCGCAGAACGGGCAGACGACGTTCACGTGGCGCTGCGACGGGCGCGCTTCGCTCATGCAATCCCCCTCGCGGGACCGCGAGCGAATGCAGAGTTTGTGCCAGCCGCCGACGCGCATGCGGCGGCGCACGGGCGCGCGGTCGCAGCGCCCAAGCGCGCGCCTGCCTGTCACGCGCCGGTTACACAGTGCACCGCGCCCGCATCAGTCGCGCGGCGCGGTGTCGGCCAAAACGCGGAATTCGAACGCCGAGGCGCCTGGCATAAGAGTTGCCTGAGCGGGCGCATGATCGTGACGCCGCGGTCCGCGACAGGCGCGCAAGTCGTGGTGGAGGCGCCGGCGCGCCTGCACATGGGATTCCTCGATCTGAACGGCGGCATGGGACGGCGATTCGGCAGTCTCGGCGTCGCTCTCGATGGGCTGCGTACGCGCGTGGCGGTCGCGCCGTCGCACGACTTCAGCGCCGCCGGGCCCGACGCTGCGCGCGCATTGCGCTACGTGCGCGCGCTTTGCGCGCGACTCGCGCTGCCGCCCGTCGCGATCCGGGTGGAGGAGGCGATACCGCCGCACGCCGGGCTCGGCTCGGGAACGCAGCTCGCGCTCGCGATCGGCGCCGGCCTCGTGCGGCTCTACGGGCTCGATCTGGGGGCACGCGCGATCGCTGCGCTCACCGAGCGCGGCGCACGCTCGGGTATCGGCGTCGGCACCTTCGAGCAGGGCGGCTTCGTCCTGGACGGCGGCCGCGATCCCTCGGGCGGCACGCCGCCGGTGCTGCTGCGCACCGAATTCCCGCACGCGTGGCGCTTCATTCTCGTGCTCGACGCGCAGGCGTCCGGCCTGCACGGCGTCGACGAGCAGGAGGCGTTCGCGCGGCTGCCGCCGTTTCCGGCGGAACGCGCGGCCCATCTCTGCCGGCTCGTGCTGATGCGGCTGCTGCCCGCGCTCGTCGAGCGCGATATCGCGGCGTTCGGCGCCGCCGTGACGGAGCTGCAGGCGACGGTCGGCGACTACTTCGCGCCGGCCCAGGGCGGCCGCTTCGCCAATCCGGCCGTGGCGCGTGCGCTCGCCTGGCTCGGCAGCCAGGGCGCGGCTGCGCTCGGCCAGAGCTCCTGGGGCCCGACGGGATTCGCGCTGTTCGGCGATCCGGAGGAGGCGGCGGCGCTCGTGGAGCGGCTGCGGCGCGAGCCTGTCGGTCGCGGGCTGCGGCTGCAAGCGGTGGGCGCGTGCAACCACGGCGCGGTCGTGGAGCGGATAGAGGATCGCGCGCCGCGGCACGCCGGCGCACGGCGAGGAGCGCAACGATGAGCCGACCTTTTCTGCTGCATTTCTTCACACCCGCCAAGCACGCGAGCCCGTTCGACATCAACATGGCGTACGACGCCGGCTGGCAGGCGGTGATCCCGTACGGCGAAGTGCAGCTCGAGGAAGTCGCGGGTCTCGTGCAGGACGCCATCTTCTCGCGCGGACCCAAAGGCGCGCGCGCCACCGGCCTCTTCATCGGCGGTCGCGACGTCGCGCTGGCGCTCGACATGCTCGAGCGGGCGCGCGGCGCGATGGTGCCGCCGTTCGAGGTGTCGGTGTGCGTGGATCCGAGCGGGGGCTTTACGACCGCGGCGGCCATGCTCGCCGCGGTCGAGCGGCAGCTGCGCCGGGTGCATCACGCCTCGCTCGCCGGGATGCGCGTGCTTGTCGTCGGCGGTACGGGGCCGGTCGGCTCGGTCGTCGGCGTGCTCGCGGCGCGCGCGGGCGCCGAGGTCGCGCTCGTCGGACGGCACGGCGCCGAATCGGTGGCGGCCGCGCTTCGCGAGCGCTTCCAGGTGGCGCTCGACGGCGTGAGCGCGGACAGCGACCAGCGCCGGACCGAGCTGCTGCAGTCGGCGGACGTCGTGCTCGCCACCGCGAAGGCGGGTGTGCAGGTGCTCTCGGCGGCGCAGCTCGCCGGTGCGCCGCGGCTCAAGGTCGCGGCCGATGTGAACGCGGTACCGCCGCTCGGGCTCGAGGGCGTGGGTCCGATGGACGACGGAGTCCCGATTCGGGGCTCGGCGAGCGGCGCGGTCGGCATCGGCGCGCTCGCGATCGGCAACGTCAAGTATCGCGTGCAGCAGACGCTGCTCACGCAGATGCGCGAGGCCGAGAAGGCCGTCTTTCTCTCGTTCGAGCAGGCGTTCGACGTCGCCCGCGCCCATGCGAGCTGATTCCCCGCCGTTCCTCGTGGTTGCGACCGCGGCGCGTGCGCTGACGCAATCGGCGCACAAGGCCGGGCGGCGCGTCGTTGCGCTCGATCGTTTCGGCGACGTCGACACGCGTGCCGCGGCCGTCGCCTGCCGCGCGATTCCTGCGGATGCGCGCGGCTTCGACGCCGAAACGCTCCTCGGCGCTGCCGATGCATTGTGTCCGGCCGGGCGCTGCGCGGGCGTCGTGTACGGCTCGGGTTTCGAGTGTCGCCCGGAGCTCCTGCGCGCGCTCGCCGCGGGACGCCGCCTCTACGGCAACAGCCCGGAAACCGTCGAGCGCGCGAAAGACCCGGCGGCTTTCTTCGGGTTGCTGCGCCGACTGCGCATACCGCATCCGGAAATCGCCTTCGCACCGCCTGCCGATCGGCGCGGCTGGCTCGTGAAGCAGGCGGGCGGCGCGGGCGGTGAGCACGTCCGGCCGGCGACTCGCGGCGCATCGACGGAGCGGCCGGTGTACTACCAGCGCGTTTGCGCCGGACGCGGCGTGTCGGTGCTCTTTCTCGCCGACGGCGCGCGCTGCCGCATCGTCGGCTGCAGCGAGACCTGGACCTGTGCCCACGACTCCCGGGCGCCGTACCGCTACGGTGGCGCGGTGAGCGACGCCGAGATTCCCGCGTCCGTGCGCGAGCGCCTGTACGCTGCGGCGCGCATGCTCACCGCCGCGCTCGGTCTGCGCGGGCTGAACGGGCTCGATGCGCTGGTGCAGGGCGACGCCTTCGTCGTGCTCGAGATCAACCCGCGCCCGGGCGCGACCTTCGAGCTGTACGAGCCGAAGTACGGAGAAAGCTTTTTCGAGCTGCACCTGCGCGCTTCCTGCGGGGAGCTTCCCGCGCTCACCTCTGTCTCGGCGCTCGCGCACGCGCACGGCGTGGTCTACGCGCCGCGCGCGCTCGTCGTCGACGCGGACATCGCGTGGCCGGAAGGATGCAGCGATCTGCCGTTGCCCGGAAGCGCCGTGGCCGCCGCCGCTCCGCTCTGCATGGTGCACGCGGCGGGGCGCACGGCGGCCGAGGCGCGCCGTCTCGTGCTCGAGCGCCGGGCTCGCGTGGAGGCGCTCTTCGCGCCGCCGCGCGCCCGCGCCTTGCGCCGCGCGAGCGGCGGGGGAGGTGCGCGATGAGCGAAGCGACGGCCCCTGCGCCGAGCGTCAGTGCGCGCGCGGCACCGCTCGTGGCGGCGCTCATTGCCGACGCCGCGAGCCTCCGTCTCGGCGTCGAGCGCCTGCCTAACGGTGCGGTCGTCGTCGATGCCGGCATCGATGCGCCCGGCGGGCTCGAAGCCGGCCGACGTATTGCCGAAATCTGCCTCGGTGGCCTCGGGCAGGTGCTGCTGCAGAGCGCGGGCTTCGATGCGCGCTGGCCGATCGCGGTGAGCGTGCACGCCCAGCAGCCCGTGCTCGCCTGTCTCGGCAGCCAGTACGCCGGCTGGAGCCTGTCGCACCGCGAAGGGGAAAAGACGTTCCATGCGCTCGCTTCCGGACCCGGGCGCGCGCTCGCGGCGAAGGAGCCGCTCTTCGCCGAGCTCGGCTACCGCGACCGGGGCGACGCCGCGTGCCTGGTGCTCGAGGTCGATCGGCGCCCGCCGGCCGCGCTCGCGGACAAGATCGCGCGCGACTGCGGCGTTTCGCCCGAGCGCGTCACGCTCATTCTCACGCCGACGCGCAGCCTCGCCGGCACGGTGCAGATCATCGCGCGCTCGCTCGAGGTTGCGCTGCACAAGGCGCACGCGCTCGGTTTCGCGCTCGTCGATATCGTCGACGGGCACGGCACCGCGCCGCTGCCGCCGCCCGCCGCGGATTTCATCGGCGCCATGGGGCGCACCAACGACGCCATCATCTACGGCGGGACGGTGCAGCTCTACGTGCGCGGGGGCGACGACGCCGCGCGCGAGCTGGCGCAGCGCCTGCCCGCGAGCGCCTCGCGCGACTACGGCAAGCCGTTCGCGCAGGTGTTCGAGGACTACGGGCGCGACTTCTTCCGCATCGACCCGATGCTCTTCAGTCCCGCGCGGGTCGTGGTCACCGCGCTCGCGAGCGGCCGCACGTTCGAGGCCGGAGGCATCGATACCGCGCTCCTCGAGCGCAGCTTCGGGGGCGGCTCGTGAGCGGCGAGATCGCCATCATCGTCTCCGACGCGCCGGGGTGGCACGGCGCGCAGCTCAAGCGCGCACTGCGCGCGCGGGGCTGGCGGGCGCGCTACGTGTCGCTGCGCGCCTGCCGCTTCGATGCGACGCAAGGTGCGGGCGTCGTGCTGCCGGGATTCGGGAGGCGGCTGCCGGACGGCGTGCTGGTGCGCGGCATTCCGGGCGGCACGTTCGAGGAGGTGACGTTCTATCTCGGGATGCTGCACGCGCTGCGTGCGCTCGGCGTGCCGGTGTACAACGACGCGCGCGCGATCGAGCGCAGCGTCGACAAGAGCACGACGAGCTTTCTCCTGCGCCACCACGGTATTCCCACGCCACCGGCGTGGGCGCTTACCGATCCGGCGGCGGCGCGGGCGCTCCTCATCGCCGAAACCGCGCACGGGCACGAGCTCGTGCTGAAGCCGCTTTTCGGCGCGCGCGGCCGCGGGCTGCAGCGGCTCGGGCCGGGGGCGACGCTGCCGCCGTCCGAGGCGTACGCCGGGGTCTACTACCTGCAGCGCTTCGTGCCTCCGGCCGGGGCGGTGTGGTGCGACTGGCGCGTTTTCGTGATCGGCGGCGAGGCGGTCGCCGCCATGCGACGCGAAGCCCGCGACTGGGTGACCAACGTCGCCCGCGGGGCGCAGTGCCGTCAGGAGCGGCTCTGCGACGCGCTCGCCGCGCCGGCCTGCGCCGCGGCCGCGGCGCTCGGCCTCGACCACGCGGGGGTCGATCTGATGCGCGACGCCGACGGGCGCTACGTCGTGATCGAAGTGAACGGTGTTCCCGCGTGGAAAGGGCTGCAGAGCGTGTGCCCGATCAACATCGCGGAGCGGCTCGTCGACGATCTGCTCGGGCGATGGTTCGCGCCCGTCGCACGCGAGGCGGCGCCATGATCGCGCTTTCCTCGAAACGCGTCGCGCGCGGCCTGCGCGCCGCCTGTCTCGCGGAGCTGCGCGTCGCGAAGCCCGGCAACGTGAGCACGGCCTCGCCGGGCCACGGGATGAGCGCGCGCGATTTCGTCGCGAGCGCGCGCGTCGCGGCGCCGGCGCTCGCCGCGGCGGCCGGCGGGGTGGGCGAGCGCGTGCTGCGCGCGGTCGAGGCGACCCGCGCGGTCGTCGGCTGCAACACCAACCTCGGTATCGTGCTGCTCTGCGCGCCGCTCGCGCACGCGGCGCTCGTGCCCGCCCCCGAGCGCGCGCTGCGGCCGCGGCTCGAAGCTGTGCTCGAGGCGCTCGATCGGCGCGACGCCGAGCTCGCGTACCGCGCGATCCGGCTCGCCGCACCGGGCGGCCTCGGCACTGCGCCCGCGCACGACGTACGCGCGGCGCCGGCCGTGACGCTGCTCGAGGCGATGCGCACCGCCGCGGCCTGGGACCGGATCGCGTTCCAGTACGCGTACGGCTACTCCGACATCTTCGCGTTCGCGCTGCCCTGTCTCGAGCGCACGCTCGCGCGCTTCGGGCCGCGGCGCGAGTCGCTTCTCGCCCTCTACCTCGAGCTGCTCGCGCGCTTTCCCGACAGCCACTTGGCGCGCCGCCACGGCCGCCGTGAGGCGGAAGAGGTGAGCGCGCGCGCGGCGCGGCTCGCCGCGCGGCTCGCGACGCGCGGCGTGACGGCGCGCTTTCTCGCCGAGGTGGCGGCGTTCGATCGCGAGCTCAAGCGCCGCGGCGTGAATCCGGGCACCACCGCCGATCTCACCGTGGCGACGCTCTTCGCGCGCTGCCTGGCGCGGGAGCTGGCCGCCGCACCGGCGGCGATGCAGTGGACGACGCGCGCGAGCGCGCGCCGAGGTCGTTAACTTCGTCGTGACTTCAACCCACCGTAAGAGAGAGGACGCAGCAATGGCCAAGATCGATAGAGTGATGGTAGGAGAAGCGCTGGTAGGCGAGGGCAACGAGGTGGCGCACGTGGACCTGATCATGGGGCCGCGCGGCAGCGCCGCCGAGACGGCTTTCTGCAACGCGCTCACGAACAA